>CAYWST010000314.1:0-2488 GCA_964461075.1 uncultured Solibacteraceae bacterium
TGGAAGACAGGCGGGTTTCGCCGTGAAATCGGCAGCTTCGACCAGATGCCGGAGTAAGGCCGGCTCTAGGTTGAATCCGCTAGGCCGGCTAGGGTGCTCATCTTACTCCCCATTTCGCACTTTGCCTGCAGAATTGAATGAGAGGAGGAGGAGCCCTTGCCCGGATTGCGGCCGGCCGTCTGCGCCATCGTCTTTGCAGCTTTCTGCCAAGCCGCCCCTGTGTGGATCGATTGGGAGGACGGCGAGTGGACGCACGGGGTCACAACCTACATCGGCTTCCAGCAACCCACCGCCGTGCCCGGCGTCGGAGTTCCGTACTCGGCGACAACCAGCGGAGGCGCCGTTCAGGTCCAGTGGATCCGGTATGGAACCGCGACCGGCGTGCATAGCGGAATCGGAGGGATTCAGCCTCGCGTGAGCACGACGTTTGCGGGGGCGTCCACCGACGGCGCCATCAGCATGGGGACGTCGGGGGACTATAACCCGTCGGCGATGAACAACTACGTCGCCCTGCAGATCGCGTTCACCCAGGCTGTGAACGTGCTGCCGTTCATCATCGGCGATGTGGACCGGACATCGGCCACCGGTACCTCATGGGAGGACTTCATCGCGGTGACGGCGATCAATGGGGCGGCGGCGGTTCCGGTGACATACACGCCTTCGCCTTCGTACAACACCCCTCACACGAGATTCGGCCTCGCCGGCGTTCTCGGCATCGCATCGGCGGTCAACACCTCGGACCAAGGCAATGTCGCAATCGCCCCCTCGGGGCCGATCACTCAGTTGATCGTTTATTTCATGCAGGGTCCGAACGGAGCCGGCGGCAACGCGCATGGGATCTTTATCCGCGACATCGGATACGAACCCGTGCAAGAGGTTCCCGAACCTGGCACCGCTGTGCTGTCTGCCGCCGCCCTCATCGGATTTGTCCTGGTTTACACTAAGCGGTATGCGTTTGATCCCTGTCGTTTACGCCTTGTTGTCCTTAGGCGCCTCTGGAGCGCAGTGGGGCAATTCGTCCAATGAGCGCCAAGCCACCATGCGCGGCGGCGGTGGCGACTCCGGTAAGTGCACAATTGAGGTGGAAGTCGACGGCGTCGCTGAAGTCGAGATTCGCGGCGACCGTGGACGAATCCGCACACTCCAGGGCTCCCCGGCCTCCTGGCGGCGGTTCGAATGCAACGGCGTCTTGCCCGCCGACCCGATCGACTTCCGCTTCAAAGGCATAGACGGCCGCGGCCGGCAGGAATTGGTCAGTTCGCCCGGCGGACGCCGGAGCGCCGTCGTTCGCATAGATGATCCCAAGAGCGGCCGCGAAGGGTACACCTTCGATATCGAATGGCGCGGCTCCGGTAGTTCAGGCGGTTCAGGCTGGGGCGGCTCTGGCGGTTCAGGTTGGGGCGGCTCTGGCGGCTCGGGCGGTTCAGGCTGGGGCGGCTCGGGCGGCTCAGGCTGGGGCGGCTCTTCCAATGGGGAACTGCGGTACAGCGGCAACGGCTCCGGTATTTTTACCAACTCCACCGGGCTTCGCGACGTCCTGAGCAGTTGCCGCGTCTACATCGACAGAAATGGCAATGCGGAGGTCAGCTTCCACAGCCGCCAGAATGGCACCGTGACTCTGCGCGGGTCTGTCAGCCGGGTCAGCGGCAATCGCATCTACGCCAACATGAGCGGCAACGGCATCTCGGGCTACATGACGCTCCAGACCAACGGGCCGAACCGTGTGCGCGAAATCACCATGAACGGCAGCAACCCGGTCCGTTTCGACCTCAGTTGGCGCGAGTAGAGCGCGTTAGGCGGCCGTCGAAGACGCGCCTCGAGATCTGCCTCCATTCCTTGCTGAGTCGGCAGAGGCATGCCTGACTATATAGGTGAAGCCGCTGGCGATGGACGCCGCCCGCGGCAGAAGTCAGCTCCATGATTCGGATGCAAGTGTTTGAGGCTGGAGCGGTTCGATTTCGCTTTCTGGAGTAGCTGGATAGCGTTCGGCCGCAGGGAGGGTCCCCCGTTGGGGCGGCAGGTCAGGCATGCGGCCGGAGACCTTGTTCCTCTTCGGCTATTCGGAGTCAGGGCGCCCGCCGATAGACAATCGTGGGAGTCATTGCGCTTTTTCTGCTGCTTCCGCCGCCCGATGTGGCCGAACTCATCTCACAGCTCGAACGCCGTTCCTGCGCTTACTCGACTCAAGTCCACCAGGTGTGCGAGGTCCGGCCCTTCACTGAACGCGTCACAGACGCCCTGTTCGGTTGGTTGTTCTCGAGCCATCGACAGTATGAATGTTCGCTCGCCGCCGCGCGGTGCCTCGAAAAGCTCGGCCCGAAGGCGGTGGAGGCCGTTCCCGCCCTGATCAGAGCGCTGCGCGAAGGCCCCGACGATTTCGATACCGGCGATGGCGTCATCGCCGTCCGCTCCGCGACAGCCTCGGCGCTTGCCGCAACGCGCGACCCTCGCGCGATCCCCGCCTTGGCCGAGGCCCTCCGTCATTGGC
>CAYWST010000314.1:2498-7022 GCA_964461075.1 uncultured Solibacteraceae bacterium
GAGCACGCTCTGGTGGCCGGCCTCGGCTCTTTCGGCGCCGCCGCGGCCGGACATTGGGAGCCAGTCGCCGCCGTCCTCGGGAAACGCAACGCCGACGCGGCCTTCCGCGAAAACCAGCGCGAGCGGTTCGACCGCCGCCTCGCTCTCGATGCCGCCGCCGAAGAGATCAGGAGGCGCTCACCAGGCGCGGCCAGCTTAGTCATTTCGGAAGAGGAGATCCGCGCCGCCTACCGGCGGATCGACCGCGGCTCGCCGAAGTACATCCGCGACTTCGAGTTCTACACTGTCGACCACACGGCGGCCGCGGCCGCACGCGCCCTCGGTGCAATGAGACGCAAGCAGGGCGTTGAGGTTCTCATCGAGAGCCTCGGCAACCCGCATGCGGCCGCCGACGCCGCCCAGGCGCTCAGCGAAATCGGGGACGGGGGCGAACCCGTGACCGCCGCGCTCGAAAAAGGCCTGCTCAGTTCGCTGCTTGGGCCGCGCGCCAAGTCCGAATGCGCTCGCGCTCTTGGGAGGCTGGGCTCGGTTCGAAGCGTTGTCCTCCTGCGCGTCGCGCTTCAGCGGCCCGAACTTGCCCGCGCCGCCGCCGAAGCCCTCGCCTCGCTGGGTCCGCCCGCCCGGGCGGCCACGCCCGACCTGCTCAAAGCGGCCCGCCTTCCCTCGCTGGCCGTCCGCAATGAAAAAGGCGGTCTCCATTGGTCCGTGGAGGCGGGCGAACGAGCCGACCTGAAGCGCGCCGCCGTCCGCGCCATTCAATCGCTCGAGCCTATCCGCTCCGTGGCGCTGCTGGCGCCGCTCGAATCCGATCCGGACGTGGAGTGGATCATTGCGCGGGAGCGGCGGAAAACGGGACATTCGCGGTAGCGGCGTTGCCCTGCCCGTCGGTGACGAACACAAACAGCCGGTAAGCCCCCGGCTCGCGCGGCGCGGTGAACTTCAATCGCCCGCCTGAGAACTCTCCGATCAGCCCCGCGACCGGCTCCGTGTGCCGCTCCCCCATGCCCGCATAGCCCGCGCGCGGCACCTCGGCCAGGATCTCCCACCGGAAAGCCAGCGGATCGCCCTCGGGGTCGCTCACCGTCACCGACGCTTCGCTCTCCGCGCCCGCCGTGAGCGCGGGATTCTCCAGTGCCGCCTTGCCTGCAATCCGCATGTTCTCCACCCGGGGCGCTCGATTCGCCGGCCACTGTCCCGTCCAGTTGTACTGCATCACATTGACCGCTTCGGTGCGCTCGCCCGAATCGAGGAACATTCCGTACCACGTCTTCGTCCGCTCTCGCCGCGAAGACCAGATGAAGACGAACGAGCCCAGGCAGCGCCCTTTGTCTGCAAGGATCACTTTCTGATACCGATCCAGGTACTTTTCCGCCTTTTCCGTGCTCGTCTCTTCGATGGAAGCCTTCCATGACGTGCGCGCCACCTGCCAATCGCCCGACGGACCCCACTCGGACACGAAATACGGCTTCTCCCATCCGCCCTTTCGAAGCAGCGCCGGAACCTCGTTCAGGTCCTTGTACATGTTCACTCCGAGCAGGTCGAGCGCAGGCGCGCGCTCCCGGATCTCGGCCAGGTCTCCGCCGCGCATCGAGCCGTCTCCCACCACCGTGAGCGTGGGGTGCAGCGGGTCCACCTCGTGGATCATCCGCGCCACGTCGCCAACCGCATTCCACACGCGCCTGTTTGTGTAGCGCACCGAAAGCTCGTTGCCGATCGACCACGCGAGCACGGCCGGATGATCCTTGAACTCCAACACGATCTTCTTCATGCGCTCGAACTGCTCGCCCACAGCCTTCTCGTCGCTGTAATCGAACTTGTGGACGGATTCCATCCTCATCGGCAGGTTCACAAGCACCGCCAGCCCGAGCGCGTGCGCTTCATCCAGCGTCTTCAGATTCGCCCCGGCTCGAATCGCATTCGCGCCCCGGGCGGCCAGCTCCTTCATGGGGAACCTGCCGCCGCCGTCGCCCACCCACACGGCGCCTTTGACGAAGAATGCGCTCCCGTTTCGATACAGCCGGAATCGGCCTTGTTCACTTCTGATTTCGACTCGGGAGGGCTCCCCGGGAAGGGAGCAATGGAGAAACGCCAGGGTGAGGGAAACAAGTGCGGGATGTCTCATTTCTGCCATTCAGGTTACAGGAGCCGCAAGATCGGCGGGCGCTCTGTTACCCTGCAATCTGGTTCGGCCCGCCGGACGCGGGCGAGGCATCACAAGGATGGAGTCAAATATGAAAAAATTCCTCGCATTGTCGGGGTTGCTTTGCGTGGCGGTTCCTGCGTCTTGGGCGCAGGCGCCGGCCGCTTCCGATCAGGCGCAGATCAAAGCTTATGTGGATATGATGCGCAAGGACATCCGCAAGGAAGCTCAGTCGATCGTCGACGCGGCCATGGATCTCGAAGCCGCCGACAAGGCCAAGTTCTGGGGCGTGTACGAGAAGTACCAGAAGGAGATCACGGGCGTCTGGGATCAACGGATGGCCAACATCAAAAAATACGCGCAGAACTTCGAGAAACTCAGCGACCCTGTGGCCGACGAACTCGCCAACACCGCGCTGAGCATCGAATCGCAGGTGACCGCAATCCGCAAGAAGTACTACGGACTGATGAAGACGGCCCTGGGACCCAAAGTGGCGGCGCGGTTTCTGCAGGTTGAAGCAGCGTTGAACAACGTGCTGATGCTGCAGTTGGCGTCGCAGATTCCGCTGATTGAATAGGCCGGATCAGCGCGGGCCGAGCCGCGGCCATTCAATTTCGATCCCTTGAGACACAAGCGCCCGCTGGAACTCCGCAAGCATCTTTGGATCCTTGCGAACCTGGCGGGCGTTCAGCTTTTTCAGATGACAGTGCGCGGCCAGCGCCCCGGCGCTCTCGCCAATGTTCCATTCCACCGGATGCAGCCGGTAACAGCCGTTCGTAATATGCGTGACGCCCAGGTTCTTCGACCCGGGAAACAGATTCTCCACACGCTTCGGCAGGAGCGCACCCAAGGGGATCTGGAAGGGCAGGGAAGAGATGTCAATGTAGTTGTCCCCGCCCGATGATGGATGCAGGTCGATGCGGTAACTGCCCACGCCCACCGAATCCGCGAAGCGCTCCGCGGCGACTTCTTCGCGGCTTTTGCCTGTCGCTTTCATCCGCGCGTCGGCGCCCACGTGCTCCTCCACCACCGTGAACTCCGCCTGAATCCGCCGCGACTCCCGGATGTAGGGATACTTTGCCAGACCGTCGGCCGTTCCCGTCACATCGGGCCGCAAGTGCAACCCTTTCCAGCCTTGGCCGCCATCGGCGCGAGGCGCTTCCGTCTGCATCCAGTAAACGAGCGACAAACTCAACTGCCGGGCCCGCTCCAGATGCCGCGCCGCTTCCTCCGGCGGGTTGCCGAAGAGGTTGCCGAGCCAGTAATCATTCTGCGGCCAATTGACCAGAGTGACATCGCCGCGCACGGCGCCCGGCTCGTGGTTCCGCGCCCTCACAATGCGGCGGTAGAGCCACAGGTTGAACGGCCCCGGACCGCTCGAGTCCGCCGCCGGGTCGAACGAGAAAGGCCGCGGCTCGAGCGTAATGGGGTGGCTCATCGTCCACGAGAGCAGTTTGCCCGGCCAAGGCGGCCTCAGCTTAGGCGTGTAGTCGCGCCAGAAAGCGTATTCCTTCGGCCTCTCGATCGTGTGGTCCTCGCCGGGCGCGTACCCAAGAGCGAAACACACCGTGAAGGACTGATGATTGTCCGGCTGCGCGCTTTCAGGAGCGTGGAGCTCGCCGGTCTGCTTTCGAGATTCGAAGCCGGTAACGAATTCGACCTTGGCCAGCGGCAGCAGTTCGCCCGTCTCAGTTGCGTCGATGAAGAACGGCGCCTCGATCGTGCGCCGGTCTCGCGAGAGGGCGCTCTCCACCGTCACCGATAACACGCGGTCGCCCTGCGTCTCCGCCGCCACGGGCTTGTGGTTTCGAACAATGACGAGCTGGCCCGCGGTCACATACCGCGAAAGCATCGCCTCCAGGACCGCCAGCGACACGCGCGGCTCGTGCGTCAGCCCGCTCACGCTGCCGCCGCCCGGATTGAGCCGGGGATTCGCGCGCGCCTCGGCCGTCAGCGCGTAATGGTCCCGATAGTACTGGCGCACGCCGCTGCGATAGGCGCGATACGAGGCTGTGCCGCCGAAGCTCTCAATCCACGGATGCTCGTCCGGAGGCACCGCCTGCGCGGTCAACTGCCCGCCGATCCAATCGGTCTCTTCCGTCATCACCACGCGAAGGCCGTTGCGGCAGGCCGCCAGCGCGGCGGCGCATCCGCCCGTCCCGCCGCCGATGACCGCCAGGTCGCATGTGAGATGACGCGCCGCCCCGAGGGCCTGAAGCGCCGATGGAAGAAACGCGAAAGCTCGCCGCGAAAGCTGCATCGATTTGACGCTATCATGGCGGCAGGGTAATGGCGGTCGTTACAGTCTCCGGGGAGCCAGGTTGCAGGACGCGCGAGGTCGCGCAACTGGCCGCGCAGCGCCTTGCCTTCACGCACCTGAGCGC
>CAYWST010000315.1:0-7003 GCA_964461075.1 uncultured Solibacteraceae bacterium
ATGAAAATTGTGCCTGCCACAATTTCGGCGCGCTGGAGGGAGCCTGTCAACATACAAAGACGCGGCGATCCCCCAACGGACCGCCGCGCCGTCCTTCCTCCTCCTGCCCGGCGTTAGAAGAAAAACCGGATTCCAAACTGCGCCTGGAACGGGCTGCCCAGTTGCTGATTGTTGCGGTCGTAATTCCCGTCCGAAGTCCTCAGCCGCATGAATCGCGGATCCACCGGCAGAGTCTGGCCGTTCGTTCCGATACCCGCGCCATAGATCTGCGCATTCGCTCCGAAGATCACGTTATCGGCGTTGAACAGATTGAACATCTCCGCAGACAACTGAATCCGCGACCTCTCGCCGAGATTGAAACTCTTCAGCAGCCGAAGATCGACGGTCGTGAAGGAGCGGTTCCGGAAGCTGTTCCTCTTCATCGGCACTCCCGGAGCGGAGTACGGCCGATCGACCGTTGCGGAACTGAGATCCTCATTGATATCCGAGCCAACGCGGGGATTCAGCGGAAGACCGGTCCGCGCCCTGAACAAGCCGCTGATCTCAATCCCCCACGGCATCGTGTACGTACCGTACGTCGAGAATTGATGTCTCGTGTCCAGTCCCGAGTAGTTGTACTCCGGCGAGAAGTTGAAGGTGTTGTCGAAGTTCACCCCGCCGGCGTCCCGCTCGCTGTCGTCGTCAGAGAAATTCTCGCTCAGCGTATAAAAGACGCCAGTCTGGAATTTTTTGCCGCGATACTGCGTCTGCACCGTCATCGCGCGATACATCTGCCTGGCCGAGGACTCGCGAATCGTCACCGCGCCAAGGTCCCTCACCCAGCGCGTGCCGCCGCTCCGCAGTCCGAAGTTCGGCCGGAGGCTCGAGTCGTTGGCCCGGATCGTCGGGAACGGCAGATTGATGTCGCGGTTTCGGTGCAGGTGCACGGTATTGACGTAGTTCAACTGAATGCCCGCCAGCCAGCCCTGTGTGATTTCCGTGTCCACCCCGAGGCCGCTCTGGAAGGAACGCGGATTTTCGTAATTCGGCGCCATCAGGGTGGTGGATGCGCCAAGGAATGGGTCGCGCCCCGTGCCGCCCAGCGCAATCGCCGAAGCCCGCTGCACCGTCTCCACCGGGATCACCGGGAACTTGTCGAGCGCGAACTGATTCAGGTCGACGCCCGCCCCCTTCAGTTGCTGGTAGACCGTCATCGTGCTGGTCGGAGCCAGCGAAAGGCTCACGTTGTTCGGCGTTGACCGGAAGTTCGCCGTGGCGTCGGAGAATAGCAGCATTGGGGTGGAAGCGTAGAACAGGCCCGTATGCCCGCGGATCACCGTCCGCCGAGCGCTGTCGAACGGCGTCCATGCAAACCCCGCCCGCGGCATCCACTGCTGCAGGTTGTCCGGAATCCTCGCCGGGTCCGGCGTAACTCCAACCGGGTAGATCGTCTTCACTTTCTGCGCCAGGCTCGTGTTCGATGCGTCCGGCTCCGGATTCCACTGGCCCTCGTAGCGAAGGCCCAAGTCGAACGTCAGCCCTTTCCGCACCCGCCAGGAATCCTGCAGGAAGAAAGCGAACTGGGTCACATCGTACTCGGCCAGCAAGTTGCCGATCTGGCGGTTGTATGTCACTTCACGCGCGTCAAAGCGGTTGGGAAGCGTTCCGCCCGTTCCCATAATGTCGAGAATGGTGTTGACGTTGGAGCCGGCGATCGAGAACGAGCCAAACTGGTTGAAACCGAACGTCTGGAACGCGCTCAGCATGTTGTAGTCGAAGCCGAGCTTGATCGTGTGGCCCCCCCGCGTGAACGACAGGTTGTCGGTGATCTGGTAGCGGGTGTCGTTCTGGACCGTCGGCAGGAAGCTGCGCGCGCCATAGGTCCCAATCACGCCGGCGCTCACTGTGGGGATGGCCGAGTTCGCCAACCGGGGACGTTCTTCATAGCTGCCGCTGAACTTCAAATCGTTTACTACCGAGGCGCTGAAGATCTTGGTCCACTGCATCGTCCCGAAATGGCTGCGCCCCTTCTCCGTTCCCTCGTTGGAAACCGCACTGTTCGTGAACGGATTCAACGCGCCGCCCACGCTCACCGCGTTGTTTTCGTTTGAGTCATGGAAGTTGTACCGCGCCGTCAACCGGCTGCCGTCGCCGAACATGTAGTCAGCCCTGGCCGTCGTGGCGACGTTCCGGTTGTCCTGCGTGAACGGAACCTCCTGCGAACGGAAGAACTGGATGGCCTCCGTGGTCGCGGGGCCGGGGATCGCACTGCTCAACTGAGGAAACAGCACCTGTCGCGGCGTGTCCGACTTCTGCTGCTCATAGGCGCCGAAAATGAAGAACTTGTCCTTGGCCAGCGCCCCGCCTGCCGAGCCGCCCCATTGTTGCAGGCTCTCCGAGGGCTGCACGAGGAAGATCGGGTTATCCGCGCTCAGCGCCCGGTTCCGGTTCTGATAGAAAGCGTCTCCGTGCCAGTCGTTGGTCCCGCTCTTGGTGATCACATTCAGCACGCCGCCCGTGGAACGTCCGTACTCAGCCGTGTAACCGGTCGCCACCGCCTGGAACTCCTGCACGGCGCTTTGCGGCAGCGTGAAGTTGAAGTTCGACCGCTCACCCCCGCGGATGCCTCCAAAGAACGGCTGATTGTAGTCCGCTCCGTCCACCATGATGTTGGCGTTGATGCCGCGCTGCCCCGCAAAGCTCAATTGCTGCCGCTGCGGCTCCACCTGGACCGTCGGCGTCAGCGTCGCAAAATCCTGAAACCGCCGCCCGTTGATCGGCAGGTCGCGGATCGCTGTAGTGCTAAGAATCGTTGTCGGAGCGGGAACTGCGGTACTGATCAGGCTGGCCACCACCTCGATGGTCTGCGTCGTTCCTTCCACGGCGAGTCTGATGTCCAGGTTGATCGCGCTCCCTACGTTGAGCACCACTCCCGTCAGCGTTGTCATCGCGAAGCCGGACGCTTGCGCTTCCACTTCATACGTGCCTGGATCCAACTGCAGCACCCGATACTGCCCGTCATTGGCGCTCAGCAGTTCACGCGAGAGTCCCGTGGCGGGATTCTTGATCTTGATCCTCGCGCCCGGAACGGCGCTCCCTTTGGGATCGAGAACCGTTCCAAAGACCTGTCCTTTATTGGCGTCCGCCTGCCCCCAGGCGGCCAGCCCGCACACTGTTAATATCACCCCTGTCCGCAGCAATCGCATGGTATTCTCCGCTGTCCTTGGCTAGGAACCGGCGTGCGGCGAGGCACGCCAGATGATCATTCCTTCACGAGGATAGAACGCCTCTGTTACAGCAACTTGTCTGTCTAATGACATTCCGGGAAGCGGCCCCAGACTCAGCCCAGGTCCAGCGCAATCACTTCGTGAATTCCGACGACGGGCACGTTCACATGCGCCCGCCCCGCCTCGATCCGCACGTCCGCCGTGGCGCCCGTCGAGAGCAGTTTCGCTGACCGCACCTGCGCTCCGCCCGGCAGTTCGATGCTCACTTCGTACGGCCCCATGGGGATGATCTCCCGATATGGTCCTTTCATCGCCATCGGGTTCGTCAGGTTCACCAGGTGCGCCGTTACCGACGAAGCCTGCCGCCACAGCGACACGTCAACCAGCCCGGGTCCCTTGACCTCAAGCGGTTGGCGGACCCCATGAACCCACGCCACCGCATTCCGCAGGATCAGGCCCTGGTCGTTGTTCAGGACCTCCCAAAACGTCCGGTCCAGATCCATCGGCAGGTAGACGACGCGCCCTTTCCCGTGCTCGCGGCAGAACGCCATCGGGATGTTGGTCTTCGGCGTCCGCGCCCAAACATCTTCCATCGGCAGGTCCGGATACGTGGGGATCAATGTGAGGGGCGGCGCCATTTTGGCCGTCGCCCGGGCATGAACGCGCCGAACTCCGTTGATCATCCGCGGCACGCCCTCGAGCCCCCTCACAAGCGGATGGAACGTGCCGTCGGCGTTCTTCTCGATCGTCAGATACGAGTTCTGCATCCGCTGTTCAACTTTGCCTTCGAAGGCCGCGCCGAACAGCTTGGAGAGCCCGAAATCCTTCCGCTGCGCGCCCCACTCGTCGTAGAGCGACGTTTCGAATGTCGCCACGAGTCCGCCGCCGCCTTCCACAAAGCTCTCCAACTGCCGGCACTGAACCTCCGACAGAGCCGCGATGTTCGGGAGGATCAGGGTCTTGAACCTCGAAAGCCGCGCCGGCTCCAGGGTTCTGTCGTGCACCATCTCAAACGGCACGCGCGCCTCGACAAGCGCCTGATAGAAGCCGTTGCAGGGATCTTCCACCAGCTCGCGCTCGCGGTCGCCCGCGTAGAATCGCGCCGTCTGCTGGGAATACACGATCCCTACCCGCGCCAGCGGCTCTTCGTTGCGCAGGTACTTCTCGTTCTTCCAGTGCCAGTTGTAGATCGATTCAACCACCGGCATCCAGCGCTTGTCGTAAGGCTTGGCGTTGAACTTGGTGAACCAGGGGCGCAGCCCTTGCGCGATACCGTCCGCCACCCACACGCGGATCTCCGCTTCCGCCTGCACGGAGTCCTTCCAGCGGTAGGGCTCTTCCACGCCCACGCTGAAGATCCCTCCGATCGGCTTCCGCCCCATCGTCGAGCGGTACTCCTTGCCGTTCTTTCCGTTCGCCCAGGGCAGCATGACACCGCGCCGGGCCTGCCGGTCGGCGAAGAGCGTTTCGGCGAGTTCGCCCACTGTCTTCATATCGAGATCCGAGGTCGCGCCGCCGCCCGAGTTCGCAATGTAGCTTGCCTGCGGATTGATCTTGCGGATCTCGGAGTCCCACAGCCGCCAGCACTCAAACAGGCGCTTCTCGTGCCAGATGGTGTACTGCCGCCGCGCCGGGTCGCGCGGGTCGCGGCTCGTGGGGAGGTCCATTCCTGAAAAATCACGGAAATTCTTCCTGCAGTGTTCGCACCAGCACTGCCCGTGGCCCGCCCATCGGTTGGAGAAGATCCCGTCCACCTTGTAAAGAGAGACGATCTCCTTCGTCACTTCAGTCATGAACTCGAAGTTGTAGGGTCCGAGCGCGCAGGTCACATACAACTCCGGCGCCGCCCAATGGCGGCGCGGCTTACCTTGGGCGTCTCGCGCGATCCAATCGGGATGCTTGTCGAAAACGTCCTGCCGGCAGGCGTGGGGATCCGTGCGGGCGATCACGTTCATGCCCAGGCTCCGGCAGCCCTTGAGCAGCTCCCCGAAACTGTCGCGGCCGCCGAGGAACCGGCTTCGGTAGTGCAGTGGAATCTTCGTCGGATAGAACGCCACGCAGCCGCCCGCGCTCAAGCAGGCGGCGTCGGCGTGGATCCGCTTCAGAAAGTCCAGCCACATCGCCGGATCGTAATTGCCCGGATCGTCCTCGGTGAAGGCGATCTGCGCCCACCGCATCGGCCGGTCATACCATCCAGCCGGCGCGGCTAGGGTGGCGGCGGCCGACGTGGCCAGGGCCGCGCCCGTGAATTCGCGTCGCGTCATGAAATGGTCCCTAAAAAGCGATTTTCAGTCCAAATTGAATCTGCCGTCCAGTTGAGGACGAGCTCGTCAACTTGCCGAAGCTGGAGTTCCCGATCGTGAGGGCTTGGCTGCTCGCCCCGGGCAGCGAAAACGCCGGCGTGTTGGAGAGGTTGAACGCCTCAGCGCGGAATTGAATGTTCGCCCGCTCACCAATGGGGAAGTTCTTGAACAGCGAGAAGTCAAGGTTGGAGACCCGAGGGCCCCTGCCGATGCGGCGTTGCGCCGTCCCAAACAGGCGGATGGGAACGTTCGTGCTGCTCAGGCGCGTGCCCGGCACCGTGAACGCCGCTGGATTGAACCACTGGTCGACGCTCCTGTTGTCGACGTAGATCGATTGGCCCTGCACGGTGTCGGGCACATTGATGGTGGCGAAGAGCTGGTTCCCCGCCGGCACCTGCGATGTGCGGATATCGGTTGGGAAGCCGGATCGCCGGTAGAAGATCCCGTTCACCTGCCAGCCGCCAAAAACGTAACTGGCGAAGCCTTTCTGGTTCAGCCACGGCTTGCCCTGGCCGAATGGAAGCTCATAGCCGAAGCTGAGGACGAAGACATGAGGGACGTCCAGAGCGCCGACAGCCTTTTCGTTCTTGAGATTCCAGGAGTCCACAGGGAACGTCGTGCCGCCATTCTGGGAGAAGGCGCTGGAACCGCCGGTGCCGTTGATCTCCAGGTTCTTGGACCACGTGTAGTTGGCCAGCAGGTTGAGACCGTTGCTCAGGCGCTTCTCAGCGCGGATGAGCAGAGAGTTGTACGTCGAATTCCCTGTGGCCGAGTCAAGGCCGACGGCGTTGTTGACGTTGGGGAACGGCCGGTGGATCTGCTGATTCCGGCCTGCGATCCCGACGTCAAACGGAATCTGATTCATATTGATCCGGCTGACGAGGCGCGATGCGCGGAGGCCGGAGTAGGCGAATTCGAGTACGGTGTTGCGGGCGGCTTCGTATTGGATCGAGAAGTTCCACTGCAAGCTATAAGGGTTGACGCTGTTTTCGAAGTCCGCAGTCCGCAGCAGAACGCTCAACGGGCGCTGCGGGGTAAAGGAGCTCAGTGTGGGGTCTGAGGGAACCGCCTGAAGCGGCGTGTTGATGGTGACCGGCGGCGTGACCGTGCCGCTGGCGCTCACCGAAGGGAAAACGATGTTCGGCGTGTTGGGGATGTTGCCGCCCATCTGAGTCACTTCCTGGTTCTGCTCGCGCCGGGAGAAGAAAACTCCGGCGCCGGAGCGGATGGTCCACTTCGAATTGACGCTGTAGGCGAGGCCGAAGCGGGGCGCGAAATTGTTGTGGTCGCCGTTGACGATGGCCCGTGAATACCCATTCGTCCCGGGCACCTGAATCTGCCCGGTCCGCACGTCGAACAGCCCGCCGCGATCTCTTGCGTCGATCGGCTGGGTGTAGAGCTCATAGCGGACTCCCAGGTTCAGTGTAAAGTTGCGCGTGATCTTCCAGTCGTCCTGGAAGTAGAGCCCCACATAGGAGTCGCGCTGCCTGGACC
>CAYWST010000316.1:0-6975 GCA_964461075.1 uncultured Solibacteraceae bacterium
GGCGATGAACCATGCCAGCGGGAAGCCAAGCACGAGGCACAGCAGCGTGCTCGCCGCCGCGACCGCCACCGAGCGCAGGAGGATGCCGATGTAAAGCGGGTCGGCCATCAGCATCCAGTTCTCCAGCGTCCACGGAGCGGAAGCCCCACCGTACACGCCGCGCGAAAGGAACGAGTAGGCCGCCAGGATGGCCAGCGGCAGGAGGAACAGCGCTGTGAGGAACGCCCATGCCGGGGCGAGGAAGAGCAGGCGGAGACGCTTCATGACTCAGGCAGCGCCAGCTCGTCGCGTTTGTCCCACCATAAGAATACCGGCTGCCCCGGCCGGAATGCGCTTTCGAAGCGCGAAACCTCCGCCGTCGCCTGAACCCCGCCGGCGATCTCGGTGACGACGTGCAGGCAGTTGCCCAGGAACAGCGAACTCAAGACCCTGCCCGGAATCGCGTCCGCAAGCTCCATCGGCGCCGCGGAAAGCCTGGTCGCTTCCGGCCTCACGCCGACGCCGTTGATCCAGTTCACGGGGCCGAGGAAGCCGGCCGCAAACCGCGAAGCCGGCTTGAGGTAGATCTCGCGCGGCGTGCCGGCCTGTTCGAGCCGCCCGTCGCGCAGCAGCGCGATGCGGTCGCTGACGCTCAATGCCTCCTCCTGATCGTGCGTGACGAACAGAAAGGTGATGCCCACGCGGCGCTGCAATGCGCGCAGCTCGTTGCGGACCTGCTTGCGGAGGTTCGGGTCGAGAGCCGAAAGCGGCTCGTCGAGCAGCAACACGTCGGGCTGCACCACCAGCGAGCGCGCCAGCGCCACGCGCTGCTTCTCCCCGCCGCTCAGTTCGTGGGGTCTCCTCTCGCGCTTGGACTCCAGTTGAAGCCACTCCAGGACCTCGGCGATCCGCCGGGCCGCTTCCCCCGCATTGACGCGATGATGACGGAGTCCGAACTCGATGTTTTCGCGCACCGTCAGGTGCGGGAACAGCGCATAGCTCTGGAAGACGGTGCTGACGTTCCGTTCATAGGGGCGCAGTCCGTTGATCGAGCGCCCGCGCAGCAGGATCCGGCCCGAGGTCGGCTGCTCAAAACCGGCGACGAGTCTCAGCGTCGTCGTCTTGCCGCAGCCGCTGGGTCCGAGCAATGAGAAGAACTCGCCTTCCCCAACCGAGAGAGTCAGGTTCGTGAGCGCGCAGTGCCCGGGGAAGTGTTTCGAGAGCGAATGGAACTCGAGCAGTTCGCCCATCGCTACTTGATGATGACGGCGGTGCCTGAAGCGGTCACCATGAGCATCCCGCCGCCATGCGAAACGTTCATGCTCTCGTAATCAAGGTCGACGGCGATGACGGCGTTTGCGCCAAGCGCCTGCGCCTCCTGAACCATCTCCTTGATGGCGATTTCCTTCGCCTTGCGAAGTTCCTCCTCGTACGCGGCGGAGCGCCCGCCGACGATGTCGCGGATGCCGGCGAAGAAGTCCTTGAAGATGTTTGCGCCGAGAATGGCCTCCCCGGTGACCAGACCGAGATACTGGACGATTTCTTTCCCTTGCAGGGTGCTGGCGGTGACGACAAGCATGGTTGGACCTTCAGAACACTATGGCACAGAAACCAAGCCGCCGTTACACCCGAATTCAGTAGGGCGTTTTGCCGGCTTTGGCTCCCCAGGCCAGGAACGGGGCGGACGATTCAGGATCCGCGAGGCGGATCGCGGGGCGGCTTCGCCGCTCGATGGGCAGGGGAATCTCGTCGTAGAGGAAGGAATCGTCAAAGCCCGCCGCCGCCGCATCCTGTCTGTCCGCGGCGAAGTATACGGCGTCGAGGTGGGCCCAGTAGATGGCGCCCAGGCACATCGGGCACGGTTCGCAGCTCGAGTAGATCGTGCAGCCGGTCAGGTCGTGGGTGCCCAGTTTTCGCGCCGCCTCGCGGATGGCGAGCACCTCGGCGTGGGCGGTCGGATCGGGCAGCGTCGTCACGTGATTGGCGGCTTCAGCCACGATCTCGCCGCCCCGCGCGATGACAGCCCCAAAAGGACCGCCGCGCCCTTGCTCGACGTTTTCGACGGCGAGCCCGATGGCGCGGCGGACAAACTGCTCATGCATAGGCGTTCCAGCGCCTCGGCGCTTATTTGCCGGAGTTGAAGCGGTCTTCAGCCTTTGCCCAGTTGACCACGTTCCACCAGGCGGCGATGTAGTCCGGCCGGCGGTTCTGATACTTGAGATAGTACGCGTGCTCCCAGACATCGAGTCCGATCACCGCGTACTTGCCCTCCATCAGCGGGTTGTCCTGATTCGGCGTGGACATGATGTCGACGCCATCGCCGGTCTTGATGAGCCACGCCCAGCCCGAGCCGAAACGGCCCACCGCGGCGGCGGCGAACTTCTCCTTGAAGCTGTCGAAGCTGCCGAACTTGGCGTTGATGGCCTTGGCGAGGTTCCCGACCGGGGCGCCGCCCGCCTTCGGAGCCATGATCTCCCAGAAGAGCGTATGGTTCCAGTGGCCGCCGCCATTGTTGCGGACGGCGGTCCGGATGGATTCTGGCACGGCAGAGACGCCGTTGGCCAGGAGCTGCTCGAGGCTCTTTCCGGCCAGGTCGGGCGCGGATTCGAGAGCCTTGTTCAGGTTGGTGACGTAGGCTTGATGGTGCTTGCCGTGGTGGATTTCCATCGTCATCTTGTCCACGTACGGCTCCAGCGCGTCATGCGCATAGGGAAGAGGGGGCAGAGTAAAGGCCATAAGGGTGATACTTCCTCCTTGAAATGGATGGCGGCGCACCCGCAAAGGATGCAGCCCCTTGAGAAACCCAGACTGTCTATAGTGTAAATCCGCCGGCCCGCTCAAAGTGTGCGGCCAGGCGGAACATACCGGCTTCGTCGAAATGCCGCGCCAGGATCTGCAGCCCAACGGGGAGGTTTTCCCTGGTCCGGCCGCAGGGGACGCTCATGCACGGGATCCCGGCCAGGCTGCCGGTGATTGTGTAGATGTCGCTCAAGTACATCTGGATGGGATCGTCAAGCTTCTCGCCGAGTTTGAAGGCGGGAAAGGGGCTGACCGGAGCGATGATGGCGTCTACCTGCTCGAACGCCCGCTCGAAGTCGCGGGCGATGAGAGTCCGCACCCGTTGGGCCTTGAGGTAGTAGGCGTCATAGTAGCCCGCGCTCAGTACGTAGGTGCCGAGCATGATGCGGCGCTTGCACTCGGCGCCGAAGCCCTCGCCCCGGGTCATCCTGTACATCTCTCCGAGCGTCGAGGCGCGCATGGATCGCCTCGTATAGCGGACGCCGTCGAAGCGGGCGAGGTTGGAACTGGCCTCGGCGGTGCAGATAATGTAGTAACAGGCGATGGCGTAAGGCGTATGGGGCAGGCTGATCTCATGGATCTCACAGCCCTCGCGCTTGAGCAGGGCGGCGGCCTTTTCAAACTGCGAGCGGGAGTCGCTGGTGAGGCCGTCGAAATACTCTTTGGGGAGACCGATCTTCATGCCGCGGGCCTCGCGGCGCATCGCCTCGCGGTAGTCGCCGGCCGGAGCGGGAGCGCTGGTGGAGTCCATCGGGTCCCTGCCCGCGATGGTCTCAAGCAGCGTGGCGGCGTCTTCGACATTGCGGGCGAACGGACCGATGTGGTCCAGGCTGGATGCGAAGGCCACCAGTCCATAGCGCGAGACACGGCCGTACGTAGGCGTCACTCCGACGACGCCGCAAAACGAGGCCGGCTGGCGGATCGAGCCGCCGGTGTCGGAGCCGAGCGAAGCGACCGCCGTCCCCTGGGCCACCACGGCGGCCGAACCGCCGGAACTGCCCCCGGGAACGCGGCTGGGGTCCACTGGATTGCGCACCGGTCCGAACGCTGAGTTCTCGTTCGACGAGCCCATGGCGAACTCGTCGCAGTTGGTCTTGCCGAGCAGGATGCCACCGGCGGATTCCAGCCTCTGGACGGCGGTCGCGTCATAGGGCGGAATGAAGTTTTCCAACAGCCGCGAACCGCAGGTCGTGCGCAGGCCGCGGGTGACGATGACGTCTTTGACGGCGATGGGCAGGCCCGCCAGGGCGCGGGCTTCTTCTCCGGCGGAGATCCTGGGGTCGACGGCGCGCGCCGCCGCCAGGGCTCGCTCCGGGGCGAACGCCAGATAGGCGTTCGTCTTCGGGTTCTCCGCCTGCGCAAAGGCAAGCGCTGCTTCCGTCAACTCGACGGCCGAGAACCGTTTCGCCTGGAGCCCTTGCCGGATGCTCTGGATGGTGAGGTTGGAGATCTCCATGGGGGACTGCTACCGCTCGATAATCTTCGGAACCTTGAACTGGCCGGCTCCGGCCAATGGTGCGTTGGCGAGGGCTTCCGCGTTGGGCAGCGTGGCCCCTGGCACATCTTCTCGCAGCGCCACCGCGTCTGCTGCCGCATACAGAACCTGCGCCATCGGCTCAACCCCGGCGGTGTCGAGCTCGTTCAGTTTGTCCATGTAGGTGAGAATCTCATCGAGGTCGTGGGCCATCCGCTCCGTCTCCGGCTCGCTCAGTTCGAGATTGGCCAGAGCGGCGACGTAGCGGACCTGTTCAAGGTTGATCTTCATATCAGGCTCGTGCTCGCTTCCCGGAAACAAGGCGCGCGGGGGGGGGCGCCGGATCCTCACGTCCGGGGATAATCCTCGGCGCGCCGATGACGAATTCGATCGACTCCGGCGACGCGGCGCCGAGAAGCTCCCGAAGGTTGGAGAGGATGTGGCCGGAGAGGCTCTGGAAATTGCGCTGCCAGAGAACGTCTTCAACCGCCACGATCAGGCGCCGTTCGTCGAGCCGGAGAACCCTGGCGCGCCGGGCAAGCCGTTTCCCGACGGCGGCGGGCCAGGCGGCTTCGACGAAGTCGCGGTCTCCAAGGATTCTCCTGGCGGTTTTCAATCGGGCAAGCAGGCAGGCGGCTCGTTCCATCTTCGTTGCAGGACGCCTTCTGGGGGAGGAACACTTAGTTTAGCATGCGGCGCGAACCTGAACCCCGTGGTAGGCTCGTCATCGCCTATGCTGATCCTCGCCAGCCAGTCCCCCCGGCGGATGGAGCTGCTTCAAATCGCCGGCTACGAGTTCATCGCGATGAGCCCGATGGTGGAAGAAATTCACCGGAAGGGCGAAACGCCTGAGGAGTACGTCGAGAGGCTGGCCCGCTCTAAGGCGATGGCCGTGCGGGCCGATTCCTCCGATTGGGTCCTCGCCGCGGACACAACGGTGGTCTGCGGCGAAGCGCTCCTCGAGAAACCGCTGGATCGGGCCGATGCAGCCAGGATGCTGAGGTTGCTTTCCGGCAGGCGCCACGACGTTTTGACCGGCGTCTGTCTTCGGCATCAGGGTCATTCACTCAGCGCGGTGGAGAGAACCGGAGTCTGGTTCGACGCGATCGAAGAACGCGAGATCGCCGATTACGTGGCGAGCGGCGAACCGATGGACAAGGCCGGCGCCTACGGCATCCAGGGTCTGGCTTCCAAGTTTGTGTCCAGAATCGAGGGATGCTTTTTCAACGTTGTCGGATTGCCGGTGTCGCGCGTCCGGCGCCTGCTGAAGGAGGCCGGCTATCCCTTCAGCCAGGGGTAGCGCGGCTCGAGCCAGGCGATGAATTCCGGCGGCACGCTCATCGTTGAAAGCCTCCCCTGCCGGATCAGGGCCCAGTCGTTGAACAGGCCGGAGGCCTTGATCTCCTTGAGGCTCACGGGTGGCTCCATCAAGCGGAGGAACTTCAGCTCCACAACCCAGCTTCTCGCCGACGCCTCATCCGGCCGGGGCGCCGAGACGACCCGCGCCACGCCCCGAACGGCAGACTCTCCGCCGGAGTGGTAGATCAGGACACGGTCGCCGCGCCGCATCGACCGGATGACCGCGACGGCCTGTGGATTGGCGACGCCGTCCCAGACGGTCTTCCCGTCGGCTCTAAACTGTTCGATAGAATAAGTTTGAGGGTCGGTCTTGGCGAGAAACCAGGTCATTCAGACCTCCTTTGTGGATGCGTTGCCGGGTCAATGGACTGATGTACAATAAAACAAATTAACCTACATAAGGTGCTGAAAGCTAAAGTCTGGCGCGCTTCCCTTCGATGGGCAGGACAGAAGGCGGGATATCTGGTCAGAACTGTGGAGACTTGTAAGTGATGCGGACAGGTATGATGATGACGCTTAGGAGGATGGCGGGATCAGTCCTCATTCTTGGCTTCTGCGTGCAGGCCGCGGCTCAGGAACGGCAGCCCGTACCAAGGCCGGCTGAGGTGCGGACCAGCACTCCGGGGCAGGTGGGTGAAGAACTGACCCGAACCGGACGCGAGATGCAGGCCGGAGACCCGGTGGACCCGAAGACTTACGAAATCGGTCTCGAGGACGTGCTCGGCATCAACGTCTGGAAGGAGAGGGAATTCAGCGGAGAGTTCGTCGTGCGGCCCGACGGCAAGATCACGATGCCGCTGATTGGCGATCTGCAGGCGGCCGGCACCACGCCCGAGGCCCTTCAGGGGAAAATCGCCGAGGCCCTGACGAAGTACCTGAACAAGCCCCAGGTGATCGTATCGGTATTGCAGGTGCGGAGCAAACGGTACTTTATTTCAGGCGAGGTGAACAGATCAGGTCCGGTGGCGCTGGTGACGCCCGTCACCGTCATGCAGGCCCTCTCGGCGGCCGGACTGCGGGAATGGGCCAAGAAGAACAAGATCATCATCATGCGCGGCAGCCAGAGGCTGAAGTTCAACTATAACGATGTGGTCAAGGGCAAGAAAATGGAGCAGAATGTCGTGCTCCAGAACGGAGACCATATTGTCGTTCCCTAGGGTTTGGGATAAGTCGCAGGGGAGGCGCAATCGAGTATGAGCCCGCTATCCAATGCCATCTCCAAGATGCCCAATGAAATGCCGCTGTCGGTGAGCCGGCGGCCCTTGGACGTCGAGGACTATATAGACATCTTGCGACGCCACCGGACCTGGATCGTTGCTCCGCTTTTTCTCGGCCTGGTGGCCGGCGTGGTCACAGCGTTTCTT
>CAYWST010000317.1:0-5962 GCA_964461075.1 uncultured Solibacteraceae bacterium
CCTTCGGGTAAAGCAGGTTCAACGCGATCAGGTGCAGCACGGCCACAACGGCGGTGATCAGCAGATACGCTCCGAGCCCCATATAGACCGGAAGCGCCGCCACGACCGGCGGCGCCGCCGCCAGCGGTAGTCCGAGGTAAGGGACCAGACTGAGAAACCCGCTGAGCGGTCCGATGACCTGCCAATACGGCAAATTGATGTACCAGAAGAAAGCCCCGCTTACGATCGAAAGCAGCACCCCCAGCAGAAAGTTCCCCACCACATAGGCCCGGGCGACATTGGCGATTCCGTCCCATGCCCGCTGAAACGTATCCTTGCGGTCCCCTCCAGCCAGACTGAACAGGCTTCTCCGGACATGGTCCCGCCAACTCAGGAAGAAATACACGAGAAACGGGACGAACGAGGCCATCAGCAGGACGTCATAAACCTCCGCCAGGCGAGCGTACAGCTCGCGAACCAGCGGCCGCTCCTCGGGCCGGATTCGAACCTCCTGCACCGCCGGTTCGGGCGGCGGCGCAGGCGGCTGGCTGCGCAGCCGGCGCGATTTCGGCTGCGCCTTCACCTCGGCCGGAGCCGGCGCGGAGTCGCGCAGCCGCTTCGGCACCACCACCTCCTGCAGCCCGCGCTCCACGCTTTCGATCTGCTGAACCGCCGAATCCACCAGTTGGCCGATCCGCTCGCTGTAGGCCGGGAGGTCGCTCCAAAGCGCCAGCACCTGCGTCCAGAGCCCAAGCCCCAGCAGATAAAGCACGCCGAGCATGAGCGAGCACGCCAGAAAGCTCGCCGTCGCCCGCGGGAACCGCAACTTCATGAACAGGTTGACCGCCGGCTCCAGAATGAAAGCCAGCAGCACCGCGCTGATCAGCGTGATGAAGAACACCCGGCCCACGTACAGGAGTGTCAGCCCCAGGATCACGCTCGCCAGCACGCCAGCCATGCTGCTGCCGCGCCGGGAGGTTTCGCCCTTCAACATGCTGTGCTGCCGCGCTCCGCTGCGCACCTAGCGGCGCGCGATGACTTCCTGGTGGTTTTCCCTCGTCAGATAGAACTTCACCGCCCTGAACCTGCCGAAAAGCCGTTCAATTGCACGCGGAGGAAATCCCTCCACCTGGCGGCGCGCGCCCCTCGGTTCCACGGTCAGGAATCGGCCGTCGATGATCCGGCACACGCTGGCCGCCAGCGGCGCCGCGACGTCCCGATGGAAGAACGCCAGCACCGGCGCGTTCGGACTCAGGATCCGGTGCAGCCTCTCCACCACCGCGTCGGCCAGCTTCAGCGGCAGGAACTGCAGCGTGTCCCAAACCAACGCTCCGTCGCAGCCCTGATCGGGAAACGTGAACGTCTGCGCCAGAAACTCCTCGATCCGCTGTTCGCCCGGCGCCCTCGAGGAAAGCTCCTGCGGCGTGAAGAACGTGTCATACGCCCGCAGCAGGTCCTCTGCGTAGATACGGTGCCCAAGCCCGGTGACGTAATCGAGGTTCGGCTGATTCAGCCCGCCGAAATCGACGATCTGCAATCCGTCGTATTCACGCAGATGCTGGGTCACGCCTTCCAGCGCATAGCTGCGCCAGGCGCCCGGCGGAGGCACGGGCTCGCGTCCTTGCGTCACGCCTCGGGCGAGCGGAGAAGACGCCATCAGGAACGCGGCTCCGCCTTGGTGTCCGGCTGGTGGGCTCCTGCCGCCGCCGTCCGAACCGCCGCGGGCGGTTGCGCCGGCGCGGCCGCTTCAGCCGCCGGAGCCGGTTTCGGTTTGTCCACGCGGATCGTCTCGACGTTGCCCTTGAAATAGGCCTCGTCTTCAATCACCGGACGCTGGGCTTTCAGGTCGCCCATCACCCGCGCATTCTTCTTGATCTCCACGCGTTCGCTCGCTTCCAGGTTGCCGTGGACCGTGCCGTGGACGACGATCTCACGGGCGCGGATCCCGCCCTGCACGTGGCCCGACGCCCCTACCGTCAGCCGGTTCTCCGGCAGTTCAATGTCGCCTTCAACGCGCCCGTCAATCACCAGATCCTCCTTGCCCGTGACCCGGCCGTGAATCAGAATGGAACGTCCAAGCACAGCGCCTCCTCGAGTTGAACCGTATTCCGTGGTCCGTGTCGGATAAGTGGTCATGGGGATCGCCTCGCGGGCCGGTTCGGACGCGGCCGGGGCGATGGAGGAACGCTGCGGGAGGTCCTCTTCCTTCTTACTTCGATTCCACATTGACATTGGTGCTCCTCGTCCCTTCTGCATTTCCGGGAACGCCGCGGATTCCTTTCCATCCTACGGGGACGGAGCGCCGGAGCGCAATCGGAGCCGCGTGTTATGTTAGGGCATGGCCGGGCTGGGACCTGTGGAAACGCTTTCTCTCGAAGATCCGCTGCGGTTTAATCGCGCTGCGCCGCCGTCGACCGTCGTCATCTTCGGCGCCAACGGCGATCTCACCCGCCGTAAGCTTCTGCCCGCCCTTTTCCGCCTTGCCCAGGAACGGCGCCTGCCCGCCTCATTTGCCGTCGCCGGCGTCTCACGCACCGCCATCTCCGACGAACAGTTCCGAGAAAAGATGCGCGAAGGCGTCGAAAAATTCCTTGAAAACAGCCCATTCGACCCTGATCTCTGGCGCTCCTTCGCCCAGGGCCTGTTCTACATCGATGGCGATATCGCCGACCCCGGCCTTTACCGTAAACTCGACGCCCGGCTCGCCGAGATCGCCCGGGCGCGCCACACCGCCGGCAACGTGTTGTTCTATCTCTCCACCCAGCCGAGCCACTACGCCGCGGCCTCCCGCGGGCTCGGCGCCGCCGGCCTGGCGCGCGCTCCTCACCCGGAAGCCTGGCGCCGCCTCATTATCGAAAAGCCCTTCGGCCACGATCTGGCGAGCGCCCGGACCCTGAACGCCCAGGTCCGGGCCGATTTCGACGAGGACCAGATCTACCGCATCGATCACTACCTCGGCAAGGAGACCGTTCAGAATATCCTCGCCTTCCGCTTTGGCAACGGCATCTTCGAGCCGCTCTGGAACCGCCGCTACGTCAACCATGTCCAGATCACCGCCGCCGAATCGATCGGCGTCGAAGGGCGCGGGGGATACTACCAGGAAGCCGGCGCGCTCCGCGACATGATCCAGAATCACCTGCTCCAGGTCATGGCCACAATCGCCATGGAGCCGCCCGCCGTCTACGAGCCCAACGCCGTTCGCGACGAGCGCGCCAAGCTTCTCCGCTCGATTCGCGTGATGAGCCGCGAGGAAGCCGCTGCCAACTCCGTCGCCGGCCAGTACGGGCCCGGCCGCGCCGGAGGAGCCGATTTGCCCGGCTTCCGCGAGGAGCCCGGCGTCGGCCCTAACGCCCAGACCGACACCTACGCCGCCCTCACCCTCACCGTCGACAACTGGCGCTGGGCCGGAGTTCCCTTCTACGTCCGCACGGGGAAGAGGCTTCCCAAACGCGTCACCGATATCGCCATTCAGTTCAATCAGGCGCCGCTCTCCCTCTACGAGGGCGAGTCCGCCCAGAGCTACCCGAATCTGCTGGTCCTGCGCATCCAGCCCGAGGAGGGCATCTCGCTGCGCTTCTTCTCCAAGCTGCCCGGCGCCGGGATGCGCATCCGTCCCGTCACCATGGACTTCAACTACGGCACGAGCTTCGGAGTCCGGTCCCCCTCCGCCTACGAGACCCTGCTGCTTGACGCGCTCCAGGGAGACGCGACGCTCTATACCCGCCAGGATATGGTTGAAGCCAGTTGGCAGGTCGTCGAGCCCGTGCTCGATTACTGGTCCACCGCGCCGTTCGAGTTCCCCAACTACGCCGCAGGAACATGGGGCCCTGCCGCGTCCGACGAGATGCTTGCGCGCCGCGGCCACGTCTGGAGGCTCCCGTGAACTCCGCCGCCCTCGATGCCGGACGCCTGCTCGCCGGGCTCGATGAGCAGTGGCGGGCCATCGGCAAGAACGAAGCCGGAGTCCTCCGAGCCTGCTCCATGACCCTGGGCGTTATCGCCGGACCCGCCAGAAACGTGCAGGATCTCGGCGCGACCGTCGCCGAGTTGATGCACGAGCATCCCAACCGAAGTATTTTACTCCGCCTCACCAAAGGCACGGCGCCTGTCGAGGCCCGCACGTCCATCCAGTGCTGGATGCCCTTCGGACGCCGCCAGCAGATCTGCTGCGAACAGATCGAGATCGAAGCCGGTCTCGACTCCCTCGGGGGCGTACCCTCCATTCTGTTCGGCCTTACCGTCCCCGATCTTCCCGTCGCCTTCTGGTGTCCGGATCTCGACCTCGCTCTCCGCCCGGAACTCGCGCCCGTTCTAAACCTCGCAGGCAAAGTCATCGTCGATACCTCCATTCTGGCCGCGGCTCGCGAAGCATGGCGAGCTCTCGAATCCCTGCGCCGGGGCCGGTACCGGCTGGCCGATCTCGTCTGGGCCCGGGTCACCCGCTGGCGGGAACTCCTCTTTCAAGCCCTCGATCCCCGCCGCGGGGCCGCTCCCGAACACGCCCGGATCACCTGGGCAGGCGCGCCGTTTCCTCCAGCCGCGCTCTACCTCGCCGCCTGGCTCGTTTCCCGTCTCAACTGGCAAGGCCAGGCCGCACGCAGGATCGAGTTCGCTTGCGAAGACGAAGCGACGCCCGAGCCGGGAAGCGGCAGACTGCGCTCCTTTACACTCTCCGGCAAAGACTGCTCTCTTCGGCTCCACCGCCCCGCCGGCACCGGGATGTCGATCGAGGCCGAAGGCGTCTGGGCCGAAGCCCGCTTTCCCGTCTTCACCGATTCCGCTCTCCTCCGAGAGGAACTCAGCGTGTTCGGGCGCGATCCCCAATTCGAGGCGGCTCTCTCAGCCTGCCCGGAAATCCTGGAGGTGAATGGATGATCCGCCTCGCCGCCACGCCGCAGGAGTCGGCCATCGACTGCGCCCGCGCCATCTCCCGCTGGCTCAACCGCGCCATCATGAACCGAGGCCGCGCGTTTCTCGCCGTCTCCGGCGGCTCGACCCCGAAGATGATGTTCGAAGCTCTCGTCCCCCTTCCGGTCAACTGGCGGAGAGTCCATCTCTTTTTCGTCGATGAGCGCATGGTTCCTCCCGACAGCGATTACTCCAACTTCAAACTCGCCAGCCGCCACCTCGCCGCGCCCGCGGGAATCCCCGAGGAAAACGTTCATCGAATTTTCGGCGAACTCCCGCCCGACGACGCCGCCGAAAGATACGAACGCGTGGTCCTCTCGCGCCTCGGGCCCAGCGGCTTCTTCGACGTCGTTCACTGCGGCGTGGGGGACGACGCTCACACCGCAAGTCTTTTTCCGGGCAATCCGCTGATCAACCAGCGCAGCGGGGTCTGCGCCGCGGTCTGGGTCGAGAAGAAGGGCGAGCACCGCGTCACGCTGCTGCCCGCCGCCATCCTCAGCGCCCGCCACCTCGCCGTCCTCGTCGCCGGCTTCGACAAGAAATGGGCGGTCCGGCGCGCCTTCGATCAGCATAGCCCGGCGCTGGAGACGCCGGCTCGCATCCTCGACCGCGCCTCGACGAGCTGGTTTCTTAGTCCGGCTCATGTCTACGAAGATTTACGTTGACACTCCGCAGAGTTCTTTACAGAGCCGCGCAGGATGGGCCGGCTCATTTCGCCGCCGGCGCCACCGCCCGCAGCGAGACCTGCACCCGCGCCCGCGCCGCCTCGGCCTCCGCCCGCACCGAGGCCGGATTGAGGGTTCGGGGTTGCCGGGATTCCACCAACAGCTTGCCCTCGACGATTACGTCGGTGACGTCGGAACTCTTGAGCGTCGAGACGAGCATCGAATACGGATCGTGCTCGGGCCAGGCATGAGGCGCGGCGAGCGAGACCGTGATGAGGTCGGCGCGTTTGCCCACCTCAAGTGAACCGATCTCTTTTTCGAGGCCGATGGCGCGCGCCCCGAGGATGGTGGCCATCTCGACCACGGTTTGAGCGGGCAGCGCCGTCGGGTCCATGGTCCGCACCTTGGCG
>CAYWST010000317.1:5972-6965 GCA_964461075.1 uncultured Solibacteraceae bacterium
CCCGCCGGGCGGTCTGCCCCGAGCCCGACGGCCAACCCTTCGTTCAGGCACTCCGTAACCGGCGCCATGCCGCTGGAGAGCTTCATGTTCGACGACGGGCAGTGAGCCAGGCCGATGCCGCCGCGCTTCATGATCGCCCTGTCGTTGGGCGTGAGCCATACGCCGTGGGCGAAGAGGCTCCACCTGGCCAGCGCGCCGATCGATTCGAGATACTCGGTGGGCGTGCGTCCGTTTTGCTTCTGCCGCGTTTCGAGGTTCTCGCGCTCGGTCTCGCTGACATGAGTGACGAAGGGCGCTCCGTAGCGGTCGGCCAACGCCCTGGCGGTTTTGAGCGTTTCGTCCGAGTTGGTGTAGACCGCATGCGGCGCGACGGCCGGCGTGATCAGCGGGTCGCCCTTGAAACGCTTGATGAACTCTTCGGTTCCGGCCAAAGCGGCCTGCGGCGTCTTGTAGTCCGGGGCGGGGAAGCCGATGATGGTCTGCCCGAGGACGGCGCGCATACCGGCCTTCTTTGTTTCTTCGGCGACGGCGTGCTCGAAGTAGTACATGTCGACATAGGTCGTCGTGCCGCCCATCAGCATTTCGAGAACGGCGAGCCGGGTCCCGACGCGGCAGAAGTTCTCGTCGACGTTCTTCGCCTCGGCGGGGAAGATGAATTTCTCGAGCCACTCCTGAAGCTTCAGGTCGTCGGCGATGCCGCGCAGCAGCGACATGGGCGCGTGGGTGTGGGCGTTGACGAGCCCCGGCATCAGGAGCGCGTCGTTCCGGCGGATGGCTCGCTTCGCCTGGTACTTCAGAGCGAGATCGCGGGCCGTGCCGATCTCGAGAATGCGACCGCCGCGGATGGCGACGGCGCCGTTGTCGACGATGCGGCGGTTCGAGTCCATGGTGACGACGCGCCGCGCGGTGACGAGCAGATCGGCGGGTTCGGCGGCCAACGCCGCGGACAGGAGAAGACTACTCCAGAAAAGTCGCATCGAAAGCCCTCGGCAG
>CAYWST010000318.1:0-6962 GCA_964461075.1 uncultured Solibacteraceae bacterium
TGCCGCCGACAGTGAGGCCGCTGGAGAGGCGCTTATCCAACTTGAGGTACATGGCGTTGTAATTGGCCTTGGCGCTGGCCTCGATGGTGATGCGCGAGCCCCATGCGGGGTTGAGGCGGCGGGAGACAGGGAACGCACTGGAAGGAAGCAGTCCTGGGATCGAGTTCGGGTTGCGGGTGGACTGCACTGTCTGCGCCTGGGCCTCGGTGAGGATGCCCGGATTCAACTGGCCCTGGCGGATCTGGTGATAGGCGCTGGAGCCGGCGTAGCCGACCTCGAAGACGTAGTGCCTGGCGAATTGGCGTTGGATGGAGAAGCTGTAGAAACGGGTTGTCGGGTTTTGCATGTCGGTGGGACTATTGACGAAGGTCGCAAGCGGGTTGAGGACCGGCGTCGCGCTCACTGGAACGATTTCAGGCCACCGGTTGGGGAGCGCTGTCCGATCCTGTTCGCCGACGACGACGCGGGGGAAGTTGGAAGCATTGACAGTGAGGATATTGAAGAAAAGCACGTCGTAGCCCATGCCCCAACCGCCGCGGAAAACGGTCTGGCCTTCACCGAGGAGTTTGCCCATGAAGCCGGTTGGCTTGCTGGGGCTGTAAGCGAATCCGAACCGCGGGGCCCAGTTGTTCTTGTCTTCGAGGGTGTTGAGCGGAACGCCAACGGCGGCGACCTGATCGTTGGCGGCGCCGAAGAAGCCAAAGGGCACGGTGTTGTACTCGTAGCGCAGACCGATGTTCAGGGTGAGGTCGCGGGTGACGCGCCAATCGTCCTGGAAGTATAGGTACGTGTTCCACTGCCTGGCGTCGAAGGAGGCAGTGTTCAGCGCCTGGCGGAACGAAGCTGGCCGGTTGTTGATGAAGTCCTGGAGGTTGTCGAAGGCGTAGGTGCCCTTTGAATCGAAGGCGGCGTTGTTGAACAGCTTGGTCCAGCGGAGATCGACGCCGAACTTCAGGGAGTGGCGGTTCAACATGTAGGTGCTGGTGTTCTGCCACTGGTAGGAGTTCTGTAGGCGGCCCTGCGGGAAGTTGGATGCGCCGCCGATGCTGAACAGGCTGGTGATGGTGGTGGTTGGCGTCTTGGGATCGTTTTCGGGGAAATCGAGGAACCCGCGGACGTAGCCGAAGCGGAATTCGTTGATGAACCTGGGGCTGAAAGTACGGGTCCAGTTGGCGGCGTGATTCTGGCGTTCAATCGCCTGCCCGCCGGAGAAGAGACTTCCGAACGCGAGGTTGCTGACGACATCGGGCTGCAGGCGGCGGTCGTACTGGAGGCGGTAGCCGATGCTGTCCTTCGGGGTGAGCAGGTGGTCGACGCGAGCGGTGCCGTACCAGAAGTCGTACGGGTTGGCGAGCGGGATACGAATCTGCCCAACCGGGATGTTGACGCCGTTGACGAGAACGTTCCTCGGATTGTCGTAGCGGGCGACCTGGGGGTACACGCTCTCAAGGAACTTGATCCCGTTCAAGGAAGCCTGGCGGCTCTGAGTGGTTTGCCCTTCGCCAAGAGGAACGCTCTGGAGGAGACGGTAGCCGTCGGCGGTGGGAATGGTGGCGGAAGCAGCGTTCCTGCCGTCCGGGGCCTCGCGGCGACGGTTCGCCTCGATCAAAGCGAAGAAGAAGGTCTTGTTCTTGATGACCGGACCGCCGAGGGATCCGCCGGCCTGGTTCTGGTTGTAGCGGGGTACGGTATTTATGCCCGCCCGCTTGTTGATGAGGCTGACGGGCTCCATCCAGTTGGCGCGGTAGTAATCGAAGGCCGAGCCGTGGAACTCGTTCGTCCCTCCGCGGGTGGTGACCATGATCTGGGCGCCGCTGTTGCGGCCGTACTCGGCGGAGTAGGCCTGCGTCTGCACCTGGAATTCGGCGACGGCTTCGGGGATGACGCGGTTGTTGGAGATGGTGACCGAAGGGTCGTTGTTGTCAACGCCGTCAATCATGAAGTTGTTATTGCGCGCACGCTGGCCGTTGGCGGAGATGCCAGTGGAACCAGGGCCGCGGGCGGCGGTGGGGGCGATGAGGGCGGCATTATTGACGTCGCGGGTGGCGCCGGTCAGGGGCATGTTCTCAATGGTGCGCATGTCAAGTTTCCGCTCGACGGTGGCAGTCGCCTTGGAGAGAACGACACTGGCCGGGGATTCAACGACCTCGATGGTGGTGACCGCCGAGGCCACTTCGAGGGCCTGGTTCAAAACCACCTCCTGGGTGGTGCCGACGGTGAGGGGGCCGACCTTGCGGCTCCCGAATCCGGATTTGGAGAATTCGACGAAGTAGTCGCCGGGCTCGACGGCGGGGAAGCGGTAGATGCCGACTTCGTTGGTTTTCATCGAGCGCTTGATATTTGTAGCGGTATTGGTGATTGTCACATCGGCTTCCGCTATAACCGCGCCGGAGGCGTCGGTTACGGTACCGGAGATGTAACCTCTCGTCAATTGAGCACTGGCGGAAAAACAGGCCAGGAAAAGGGCCATGACCGCCGGAAGAAACCTGTGCATGGAAAAAGCTCCTTCAAGAACCGCAGTATTTTGTTTTGTGAATGATCCGGAGGTTCCCGGTATCTGTTTGGACTACGGGCCGCACGCGCGACCAATGACCGAGACCCCTATTCCTTCACTGTACACCTATCGTCAACCGGTTACAAATTGAACATGCCATTATCGGTTCGATGAGGAGCGCAACCTCGGTAGTTTACAGGTGAAAACGTTCCTGGCGGTCCTATCTCCGCATCCACAGGGAAAGCAACCCGCCGATTCCACCCGCGAGCACTGCAAGCGCGGCGAGCGCAGGCAGCGCGACGGGGCGGTACCAGTCCGGCCATCCGGCCCAGCGCAGGACGCCCGCCGCGGTGAGGCAAACTGCGAGGACGAAGGCGGGCCATTTGACGAGACGGTGAGTGAGGGAGGCCCTCTCGCGGCGGTCGTCCAGGACGCCTGAAACCTCCAAAAAGGCCCACGCCGAGAGCGCAGCGAAGCAGAAATGGAATATGAAGATTCTCACGCCTCGGGCGTAGGCCAAGGCCGCGCCCGAGGCGTAGATGAGGGCGAAGACTGAAGCGGCGGTGATGCGCCGCGCAAGGCTATTCACTGTCCTGATAGTGGCGGGTCATGGGCCGTTGCGCTCCAGGTTCGACGAGGAGCGTGGACGGATCGAGATGCCCGAACAGTTGCAGCAGCCTGGCGACGATGCCGGTCCAGCCGGTTTGATGGCTGGCGCCGAGACCGGCGCCGTTGTCGCCGTGGAAGTACTCGTAGAAGAGGACGTGGTCGCGCCAGTGCGGATCGTCGTTGAACTTCTTCGCGCCGCCGAAGACGGGGCGGCGGCCGTCGGGACCGAGCAGGAAGATCGATGAGAGGCGGCGTGAGAGCTCTTTGGCGACTTCGAAGAGAGTCATCATCCGGCCGCTGCCGGTTGGGCATTCCACTTTGAAGCCGTCGCCGTAATAGCAGTAGAACTGCATCAGGGCGCGTACGATGAGCATGTTGACGGGCATCCAGACGGGACCGCGCCAGTTTGAGTTGCCGCCGAACATTCCGTTGTCGGATTCGGCAGGGAGGTACCTGACCTCGTAGGCCTCACCATGGACAAAGACCCGGTACGGAGAATCGAGGTGCGTGCGGGAGAGGGAACGGATTCCATAGGGGGAGAGGAACTCGTTCTCGTCGAGCATTCGCGACAGAATCCGGCGGAGCTTGTCAGCACCGCAGATGGCGAGAAGGCGCCGGTCATTGACGCCGGGCTGGCGAACGTCGGCGATGGTGGAAACGGCCTCGGGGTGGCGCTCGATGAACCGGCGGACCCGCTTCAGGAAATCGGGGAACTGGCCGGCCTGTCTGGCGCTCACGACGGTGGTCGCGCAGAGAGGAAGCAAGCCGACGAGCGAGCGGACTTTGAGCCGCTCGGCGTGGCCATCGGGAAATTTAAGCAGGTCGTAGAAGAAGCCGTCCTGCTCGTCCCAGAGCTCGTCATGGTTGTCGCCGATGCGGTCCATCGCGGAGGCGATCCAGAGGAAGTGCTCGACGAATTTGGCGGCCATATCCTCGTAGGCCGGATCGTGGGCGGCGAGTTCGAGGGCCATCTCGAACATGTTCTGAGAAAAAAGGGCCATCCAGGCGGTGCCGTCGGATTGTTCGAGGTGGCCGCCGGTGGGCAGGGGGGCGGAACGGTCGAAGACGCCGATGTTGTCGAGGCCGAGGAAGCCGCCTTCGAATAGATTCCTGCCTCCGGGGTCCTTGCGGTTGAGCCACCACGTGAAGTTCAGCATCAGCTTGTGGAAGGAGCGGCGGAGGAACTCGATGTCGCCCTTGCCTTCGCGGTCTTTCTCGAGCGAATAGAGGAAGAGCGTGGCCCAGGCGTGGACGGGGGGATTGACGTCGCCGAAGTTCCACTCATAGGCGGGGATCTGTCCGTTGGGGTGAATGTAGAGCTCGCGGAGCATGAGGTCAAGCTGCTGCTTGGCGAAGTCGAGATCAATGATGCCGAGGGCGGTGGTGTGGAACGCGAGATCCCAGGCGGCGTACCACGGATACTCCCACTTGTCGGGCATCGAGATGATGTCGTCGTTGAGCATGTGGAACCAGTCGGAGTTCCGCGTGCGGCTGCGCGACCGGGAGGTTCGCGGGTGGGATCCCCGCTCTTCGAGCCAGCGGTCGAGGTCGAAGAAGTAATACTGCTTGGACCACAACATCCCAGCCAGGGCCTGACGCATGACGGATTGCTCGTCGGGGGAGAGATTGTCCGGAGTGATGAGGTCGTAGAAGCTGTCGGCTTCGGCGAGACGGGCGCGCACGACGGCGGCGGTGAGGGCGCCGGCCGTGGCGCCGGGCGGCCTCGTGTTCAGCCGGAGGCGGATGATCTCTTCGCCGCCGGCGGGAACGCGAACGACGTAATGGGCGGCCGCTTTGGTGCCGGAGAGGGAGGGGTTGACCGCGGCGGTCTCGCCGTCGATGACAAACCGGTGAAAGGCGTCCTTGACGTAGGGCGTGGGGTTTTCCAGGCCGAACAGACGCTGCTGGTTGGTTTCGTTTTCGGTAAAGAGGAGATTCGGCGAGCCTTCGGGATGGAGGTAGTAGTCGCCCAGAGCGGGATGCCAGGCGTGGATGAGTCCCTGTTCGGCGCGGAGATAAGGACGTTGAAGAGCGGGATCCCAGCTCCAGGTATTCCGAAACCAGAGCTGCGGCAGAAGATGCAGCAGAGCCTCCTGATCGCCGCGGTTGGCGATGGTGATCTGGATGGCGATGTCGTCGTGGGCGGCTTTGGCGTACTCGACGAAGACGTCAAAGTAGCGGTTGTCGTCGAAGACGCCGGTGTCGATGAGCTCGTACTCCATCTCCGTTCGAGACCGCTTGCGGTTGGCCGCCACGATCTGGTTGTAGGGATAAGCCTTTTGCGGGTACTTGTAAAGGAACTTCATGTAGGAGTGGGTGGGCGTGGAGTCGAGGTAGTAGTAATACTCCTTGACGTCCTCGCCGTGATTGCCTTCGGAGTTGGCAAGTCCGAAGAGCCGCTCCTTGAGGATGGGGTCGTGGCCGTTCCAGAGGCCGAGGGAGAAACAGAGACGCTGCTTCTCGTCTGAAATACCTCCGAGACCGTCTTCTCCCCACCGATAGGCGCGGGAACGGGCTTGATCGTGCGAAAAGTAGTCCCAGGCGTTCCCGTCCGGGGAGTAATCCTCGCGGACGGTGCCCCATTGTCTTTCGCTGAGGTAGGGGCCCCAGAATTTCCAAGGGGCCTCTCCCGTGCGCGCCTGCTGCAGACGCAGCTGTTCTTCTGCACCTTTCTTCAGTCCCATATGCGAAGGATGCGCAGAAAGGTAGGCGGGAATCAAGGACTCTCACCGCGATTTCAGTCACTGCGTGGAATGCGTTGTTCGACGAATTCGGCGAGCTCGCCGGCGGCGGGCGGATTGAGGTTGGAAAGGATGGCAATGACGACGCCTGAGGCTGGCAGGACACGCAGTTGGCCGTTCATGCCGGGCGCGCCGCCGCCGTGGCCGTAGGCTGGAGGGTCCGCATCGACGCCGAAGCCGAAGCCGTACCCGCCGCCCACCTTGGACTGTGCTTTTCGGGTGGCTTCCACCAGCAATTCTGTGCCGAGGAGCTTGCCGTTTTCGAGGGCCTGGGCGAAACGGAAGAGATCGGAGGTGGTGGAGTAGCCGCCGCCGGCGGAGGTGCCGCGCCAAGGCAGCGTGTCGTGGTTGTCGATCCACTCGCCGTTGCGGTTCATGTACCCCCGGCTGCGGGCGGCGACGGATTCCGACTCGGGAAGTGAGTCCGTGGCTTTCATCCCGGCGGGCTCGAAGACGTGTTTGCGGACGTAGTCGTAGTAGGACATGCCGGTTGCCTTTTCTATGAGTGCGCCAGCGAGGATGAAGCCGTAATTGGAATAGCGGGTTCGCGAGCCGGGCTCGAATTCGAGGTTTCGCGCTCCGTAGAGTTTGACGTAATCGCCGGGAGCGCGGAGGTTGGCACGCTCGCGTTCGAATTCAGGACCAAAAATGTCGCCCGTGCCGCCGGTGTGGGTGAGTAAGTGGCGGAGGGTGACCTTGGAGGCGAGGTCTTTGTTCGGATACCCGGTGAGATACCGGCCGATGGGGGCGTCGAGGTCCAGCTTGCCCTTTTGGACGAGTTGGAGGGCGGCGACCGCGGTGAACATTTTGTTCATCGAGCCGATGCGGAATTGTGTGGAGGTGGAATTGGGAGTTTTCGATTTGCGGTCGGCGAGGCCGTATGCGCGATCAAAAAGGATTTTGCCTTTGTGAGCGACCAGGATGGCGCCCGAGAAGCTGCCGGCGCCGGTTCGGGCAAGGGCCTCTTTGTGGAGAGCGTCGAGAGCGGCGTCGAAGCCCATGCGGGCCGGGGGCGGGCCTTTCGGATCGGCGGGGCTAAGTTGAGCGCCGGCGATGACGGGCGGGTTCTCGCCTTCGACCTCGAAACGGAAGATGAGCAGGCGCGGCCCGGTGAAGCT
>CAYWST010000319.1:0-6932 GCA_964461075.1 uncultured Solibacteraceae bacterium
ACACCGTACCGTTCAAGGAAACGGTATTGCCACTGCAGGGCCAGTTCGAGATTCATGAAGGGGAAGCCGCGGACGTCGTTGATGCGGCGTCCGAGGTTGCCGAAGGTGAACGGGTCGGGGCGCAGGAACTGCGACGTGTCGAAGAAGCGGCTCAGCATGTCGTCGGTGGAGGCGTAGCTGTCGCGGCGCGCGGTTGTGCCGCTGGAATTCGGGCGCTGGCCGCCGCCGAGGGCGTTTGTCGTGTTCGGCGTGACGCTGAACGAGAGCGGAGTACCGCTTTCGAGCGTGGTCGAACCGTTCACCTGCCAGTTCGAAATCATCTCGCGCAATACTGCGGGCGCCGACGCGCCGAACGCCTTGCCGCGGCCGAAGGGCAGTTCCACCACCCAGGCGCCGGTGAACCGGTGGGTTCGATCGATCTCGGAGACCGCCCATTCGGGCAGCAGGTTGTAGTTGTCCTGCGGCGCGTCGCCGGAGCGTTCGAAGTTCTGCATCTGCTTCGACCAGGTGTAGGCGGCGAGCAGCATGACGCCGCTGCGGAAACGGCGCTCCAGCTTGGCCTGCATGGAGTGATAGATGGAGGCGCCACGGGTCGGGAAGACCTCGGTGATCTGGTCAAAGTGCGGGAAAGGCCGCAACAGCCGGGAGTGCGTGACCGTGCGCGAAGAGAGCGGTCCCGAGGTGATGATGCCGTAGAAGGGGTTATTGACGGTCTGCAGCAGGGAGTTGCCCTGCGCCAGCACTTCCGGCGGCAACTGATTCCACTGAATGGAAGGCAGCGGGCCGTTGAATCCGCGGCTGCCAACGTAGCTCAACTCGGCGAGATAGTGCTTTTGGAACTGGTGGCCGATGCTGAAGCTGTACTGGTAGGCGCCGGGGACGCGAACCGTGGGGTCGTAGAAGCGGATCGACTGTCCCACCAGGGTGCTGAGGCCGTTCGCGTTGCCGGTCGGCTGAAGAATCGGCGTGGGGAAGGGGTTGGAGAGCGAGTTGGCCGGCGTGAGCCCGCCGTCGATGCTGGACACATAGGCGGTGGTCACACTGTAGCCGGTGGCGGTGTACGCGCCGGAACCGAAGTACGTGATGCCGGAGTAGATCATGCCGAACCCGCCGCGGATGACGGTATTAAGGCCCGCATCATAGGCGAAGCCGAAGCGCGGACCCCAGACCGCGCCCCCGTCGGAGTTCTCGCCGGGCAGACCGTTCTGGCCGGCGTAGAGAAGTCCGCCGCGAAGGTTCAGGCTGGGCACCTGCGGTTGCAAGGGGCTGGCGGTGTCGAAGGCATAGCCTCGGGTCATGCGGTCATACCGTTCGCGCCAGGCTCCGTTGAGGTCGAGGCGAAGGCCAAAGTTCAGCGTGAGGCGGCGCGAGACGCGGAAGTCGTCCTGGATGAACAGGGCGCCGTATGAGGCCTGATACGAGAGGGCCGAGATCCGGTCGATGGAACCGCTGCTGGGATAGCCGAGCAGGAGCGACGCCATGGAGAAACCGGCCGTGTTGCTGCCGCGCAGCGGGTCGGGTCCCTGCGTGAAAGCGGCGTTGAAGCTGTAACTGCCGGCGAGGTTGCCGCCTGGAAACGGGTTGTTGCGGTAGATGCGGTAATCGCCGCCGGCGCGAATGGTGTGGCGGGAGAGGGTTTTGGTGAGCAATCCCTGATAGGAGTGGGAATCGAGCGCGGTCAGGCTGCTGCTGGAGCGCCCTAACTGGCCGAAGCCGCTCGGGCTGACAACGGGGAATGTCACTTCCTGCATTTGAGAAATGAGCGACGAGGGGATTCCGGCCGCGGCCTGGTCGAATCCGCTCGAGAGGTTCCGAATCGGATCCTCGAACCGCGAGTAGCCGTAGCGGAGGTTCAGCAGGGTGGTGGGCGATAGCGTATTCGTGTAATCCGCCGCGCCGCCCACGCTGCCGCGCCGGCCAAGGTAATAGAGATTGCCGGCGGGATTATCCGGGCCGTACACATCGTCGTCGAGCTGGAAGCGGCGGTTCCAGTGGCCGCGCACAAAGATCTGCTGCCGCGCGGTGAAGTTGTGGTCGATGCGGCCGATGACCGAATCGTAGTTATCGGCGCTGGTCCCCGAATAGGCCCGATTCCCCACATTCGTGAACGCCGCCCCTTGCACGTTGGGCAGCGGATAGTACTGAATCAGGCTGGTGGCGACGCGGTTGATCCGGCTCGCGGGAATCAGGTTGCCGGCGAATGCGTCGCGCAGGTAGTTGCCCGGGCGTGCGGGGTCGGGGCGCGTGGTGAGCGGGTCGAAAACGCTGATCAGCGCCCCGGTCTGGTTGCGCGTGTTCGAGAAATCGCCCTTGCGCTCCTGCGCGGTGGGCACGGTCCAAAGCGACGAGCGCCCATCGGCGCTGTCGACCGACTCGTAATTGACGAAGAAGAACGTGCGGTTGCGTCCGTTGTAGAGCTTTGGGATCCAGGCGGGCCCCCCCACGGAGAACCCGTACTGATAGTACGTACGCTCGGGCTTCTCGACGCCGTTGCGATTGTTGAAGAAGCTGTTGGCGTCAAGCACGGTGTGCTGAGCGTTGAAAAACCCCGAACCGTGGAACTGATTGGAGCCGGACTTGGTGACCGCATTGATGATGCCGCCCGAGGTGTGGCCGTATTGGGCGTCGTAGGAATTGGTCTGCACCTTCACCTCGACGACGGCCTCGGCGGAAGGAATATGCGCGACCTGGAAATCGGAGGTGGTGTTGTTCACGCCGTCCAGCAGAATCTCATTGCGGCGCCGGATGCCGCCCGACATCCCAAAGTCGATCGTGGTCCCTGTGTCGAAGATGCGGGCGAACGTGCGGGTTCCGGCGCTCATGCCCGGCATGAGGCGTTGGATCATGAGCGAATTGTGGCCGCTGGTCGGCAGGTCGGCAAGCATTTTGGTCGAGACCACTTCGCCGCGGTCTCCGCTCGTCACTTCCAACAGGGGCGCTTCCGCAGTAACGGCGATCGCTTCCGTGATGGAGCCCAGTTCCAGGCCGACGTCAATTCGGATGCGATCAAGCGTGCGGACCTCGATGCCGCTCCGCACGAACAGTTTGAAACCATCCTTCGACACCTTGACTTCATAGGCGCCCGGCAGGAGGAATGGGACATAGTAGTCGCCGGACTGGTTGGTGAGCGACTCGCGTTTCACACTGGTTTCCAACTGAGTCACCGTGACGACCGCGCCCGGCACGGCGCTCAACCGCGGGTCCACCACTCGCCCAATGATGGCGCCACGGAACTCCTGGGCGGCGGCAATCGCCGCGAAAGACACGCCGAACAGGACGGTCAGAATGGAACGCATGGCAGAGAAGACTCCTTGATTGGGCTGAACCACTCTCAGAGTACGGCTGGCGGCGAAAGCGAACAATCTTCGCGCGTGTTCGCTTTCGCCGCAATCGCGATGAAGGTTCGGGCAATCGGACACTACCGTTTCAAAGCAGTTGCGACGAGGCTCCGGCGGGATTGCGATTGCCGGATTGCCGCGTTCGGCGAAGCTGAATGGCGGAAATCTGCGATGGTGAAAGATGGCGCGGCCGGGGTGGCGGTTCTAAGCTGGGAATGAGCTTGAAATGCCGGTCCATCCGATGCAGGAACTGCTGGGCGGCGCGGCGATTCGACGTGGCCTCGCGGGCGATGTCGACAGACGGAAAAGCCGGATCCGGGAATCGACCGGCTGTGCGGAATTGGTCGAACGGGGAAGCACCTATGAAGAGTGTCCTGCCGGAGACGGCGAAGGCGGCGGTCTACGTCGCGCCGGGCGAACCGATGCGGCTGAGGGAGTTCGCCGTGCCCGAATTGAAGGGATCGGAAGTGCTGGTGCGCGTGCGCTGCACGACGATCTGCGGCAGCGACCTGCACACCTACTTCGGACGGCGGAAATCCCCGGCGCCCAGCGTGCTCGGGCACGAGATGGTGGGTGACATCGCCGCGGTGGGGCCGGACGGCGCTCGCGATATAGACGGCACGCCGCTCCGGATCGGGGACCGCGTCACATGGTCGATGGTCTGGAGTTGCGGCGAGTGCTTTTACTGCACCCGCGGGTTGCCGCCAAAGTGCGAGCGGCTGCTGAAATTCGGGCACGAAGCGCTGCGGCCGGACTTGGCCCTCATCGGAGGCTTCGCGGAATTCTGTTTCCTGCCCGGCCGGACGGCGATTTGCCGGGTGCCGGCGAATGTGCCTGACGAGGTGGCCAGCCCCGCCAACTGCGCCACCTCCACGGTAGCGGCGGTGGTCCGCCATGCCGGCGCGCTTGCGGGAGCGAACGTCGTCGTCTACGGCGCGGGCATGTTGGGGCTGACGGCGTGCGCAATGGCCGACTGGCACGGCGCCGCGCAGGTGATCGCGGTGGAAACCGACCCGCGCCGCGTGGAATTGGCGCGCCGCTTCGGCGCAGCGCAGGTGCTCGACGGCCGCGGTACGAAAGCAGATCTTGCAAGCGCGGTGAAGGAGCTCACCTCGGGCCGCGGCGCGGAGTATGTTCTCGAGTTCACCGGCGTGCCGGAAGCGTTGGAAGCCGGGTTCGATCTGCTGCGTTACGGCGGCCGGTTCGTGATGGCGGGAGCGACATTCCCTTCCCGCGAGATTGCGCTCGATGCCGAGCAACTCGTGCGGCGCATGATCCGATTGCAGGGCGTCTACAACTACGAGGCGCAGGACCTCAAAGCCGCCGTCAGCTTCCTCTCTGGCGCCGCCAGGCGCTTTCCGTTCGCCGAACTCATCGGCCGGAGTTTTCCCCTGGAGGAAATTCAGGAGGCGTTTGACTACGCCGAAAATGTGAAGCCGCCGCGCGTGGCGCTCCGCCCGTTTTGAATGTGCTGAATCAAGGAGACAATCTGTCATGCCGTCCAACAAAGTGCAGGCCGTGATATTCGACCTGTCGGGAACCGTGATCGACTTCGGCAGCCGGGGCCCTGTTGTCGCGTTCGTCGAGTTGTTCGCGCGCCACGGCGTCGCCGTGACCGAACAGGAGGCGCGCGCGCCGATGGGATCTCACAAGCGCGACCACATCTGGGCCATGCTCAACGATCCTTCCATCCGGCAGCGATGGATGGACCGGCATGGCGCACAGCCCGATACGGCGCTGCTCGACCGCCTTTACCCGGAGTTCACCGCGCTTCAGGTGGAAGTGCTCGCGCGCCACTCCGAAGTGCTGCCCGGCGTTCCGGAGATGACCGCCGAATTGAGGAAGCGGGGAATCCGTTTCTCCTCGACAACGGGATTTGACTCAGGCATGATGGACGGCCTGATCCGTTCCGCCACCGCCAATGGGTACAACCCCGAGATCTTCGTCTGCCCGGACATGGTGGGCGGGGGCCGCCCCGCTCCATGGATGGCGTTTCACGCCGCCCGCCACATGGGCGTCTACCCGATGAGCACGTTCGTGAAGGTCGGTGACACGCCGGTGGACATCGCCGAAGCCAGGAACGCCGGCATGTGGGCGGTTTCGGTGGTCGCCACAGGCAATGAGATCGGGCTCTCCCAGGAGCAACTCTCCGCGCTTCCGGCCGATGAGCGCGAGGCGCGCTTTCGTGCAGCCCGCGAGAAGTTCCTCGCACTCGGCGCGCATTATGTCATCGACGCGCCGGCGGACCTGTTGCCGGTCATTGATGAGATCGACGCGCGGCTGGCCTCAGGCGAACGCCCTTAGTTCTTCGAGATACCGGGTGAGCGCTTCGCGGTAGGTTTCGATGCCAGGACCCTGCCAGGCAGGGTCCTTGGCCATCTCGTCCCAGGTACGCAGCCGCAGCATGCCGCCGAGGTCCGGGTCAGCGGAGAACGCGCCGGCCTCTTCCGCATTCATTGGGCCGCCCTGCAGGCGGAGGGTCTCCTGGCTCGCGGGCGAGAGGCGCTCCAGATAGGCGGGATTGGTCGCGGTGAGGTACCGCTTCGCATCCACATGGCCGCCGACCAGCCGGGCGAAACGGCGGGAGAACCCGCGTTCCAGGAGCCATTCGGCGCCCAGGCCGTCGTGATTGATCACCCCGACACGCTCATCCCGTTCCGCGAACTCCGATTCGATGAGGTGGCCGATGTCGTGCAGCAGCGCAGCGAGGACGAGCTCCTCGTCGGCCCCGGCCTCGCGCGCCCGCCAGGCGCACTGCTCGGCGTGTTCGAGTTTGGAAACGGCTTCACCGAAATACTGCTCGCCGCCGGATCTCGTCATCAGGTCCAGGATCTCGTCCACAACGTCTTTGGGGTTTGAGGGCATTGGATGCTCGTCTCTATTTGTCTTAGTGTCGCCGAACCGGCAGGAGCGCCACGGCGCCAAGCAGGCAGGCGGCGGCGATCACCAGGAAGACCGGGAAGGTGGAGCCGGTCATGTCGATCGTGCGGCCGATCACCAACTGCCCGATCGCCGCGAATCCGTAAGCCGAGGCGTCCATGAGTCCGGTGGCGGTCCCGGAGCGTTCGCGTCCCACCAGAACCGGCCCCAGTGACCAGTAGGAAGCCTGCGGCGCATAGACCAGGAAGCCGGCCGCGGCAAGCAACGCGAAAGCGAACGGCGAACTAACCGGCGTTTGCGAAAGCAGAAAAGTGGCGGCCGCGGCGGCGGCCATGAGCGCGGCGGCCACCATGGCGCGGCGGTCCGGGAACCAGCGATCCGTGAAGACGCCGGCGCTCAACGCGCCGAACGCCATCCCGATAGGAAGCCCCAGGGTCACCCAAAGGTCCTGCGCGGAGCCTTTCGCCGCGCCGAGAAAATGGAGCGGCACCCAACTGAGCAGTCCGTATCGCGCCATGCTCTCAAAGCCGATCGAGAGGCAGCAGAGCAGGAAGCGGCGGTTGCCCAACACGGCCGAATAGCGTTTGATCGAGCTCTCCTGCCAGGAAGGCGACGGGGCTTCGGAAGGCTCCGGGGGAAGCGGCGGGAAGCCTGCATCCGCGGGCTTGTTCTTCACAAGCAGCAAAAACAGGGCCGTGCCGAGCAGGATGGTAC
>CAYWST010000320.1:0-6886 GCA_964461075.1 uncultured Solibacteraceae bacterium
CCATCAGAAACAGCAGCTCCACCCCTTGCGAGAGGTTCGCGTACATGTTCGTTTCCAACCGGACGAAGCCGTGCGCGCGATAGTAATGCTGGACCACCCCCAGGTGGTAGCTCGACCCGTCCGCGCTCATCTCCGGCGCCATCGCGGCAATCATGGCTGCAATGGCGTAGGCCGCGTAAACAACCCTGAAGAACCATGTCCAGAACCGCGGCGCTTCAGGCAGACGATCGCTTGAACGCCGAAAGCCGCCGAGTTTCCACGCCAGCAGATGGCTTACCGCGCCAACCGCCAGAAAGCTCGCGTCGTACACCAGATGCAGCGCCGAGAGAGCGAACACCAACAGGCTCAACATCGGCGCGCCCGCCAGGAATCCATACAGCGGCTGTTCTTCCCGAGTCAGCCGCAGGCCGCTGCGAGCCAGGGCGATCCGCCCAAGCGCATGCGCTGTTGACACCGTCAGTATTGCGCCGAACAGAATGGAAACCGCCTTCGGCATCAGCTCACTCGACAAAACCCAGCCGCGTCAGAATGAAGCCGCGCTCCGCGCCGTCAGACTCCGACCGCCACAGCTTGTCGATCTCCAGACTCACCAGCACCGGCTCATCCGTCCTGATCCACTCCGCTGGCGCCGCCTTCTCGTAGGTGCGAACCTCCGGCTTGTCGAAGGAGATTGTGTCGAGCTCATGCGCGCCGATCGTCACCCGGATCTTCACCGGTCCGGTTTGCGCAAACGTCAGTTCCGGGATTGTCAATTCAGCGAGCAGCTTCTTGTGCTTCGCATCCGGCACGTTGAACTGGAAGACCGCCCGCTTCAAACACCATCGCCAACTGCCGTCGTTCAGGCCCAGCACCCCGTCAACGATGTGCCGCTCCGCATCCGCTTCGCTCATGGCGATGAAGTGGGAGAGCTTCGAGTTCGCTTCGATCTCGACCGGGTTCCGCTGCATCGGCGGGCGGTAGGGCTCCGGATAGCGCACGCACCCGGCCAGTGCGACAGTCCCGGCAACCAGCAGTCTTCGGGTCATCACAGCGACTTGTCCCGCGAATAACAATACGGCTCAATCATGCAATCCCCGCATTTCGGCTTTCTCGCAATGCAGATCTCCCGTCCGAAGTGAATCACCTGATGGGAGAAACGGATCCACCGTTCGCGCGGCAGAAGCTTCATCAGATCCTGTTCGATCTTGACCGGGCTGCTCTCCCGCGTCAAATCCAGACGGCCGGCGATCCTCGCGACGTGCGTGTCCACGACAACGCCGCTGGCGATTCCGAATGCGGTTCCCAGAACGACGTTGGCGGTCTTTCGCGCCGCACCCGGCACCTTCAGCAGCCGTTCGATATCGCGCGGGATCTCCCCGCCGAACTCCTCGATCAGAGTCTTTGCGGCCCCGATAATGCTCTTGGCCTTGTTGTTGAAGAAGCCCGTCGAGTGCACGTCCCGGGCCAGTTCCGCCTGCTTCGCGTTGGCGAAATCCGCCATCGTGGGATACTTCCTGAAAAGGCCCGGCGTCACCTTGTTCACCCGCTCGTCCGTGCATTGGGCCGATAGAATCGTCGCCACCAGCAATTCCCAGGCGTTGGAGTGAAGGAGCGCGCACGTCACATCTGGATACCGTTCATCGAGTAGATCGAGGATCCGGGTCAGTCGCGCATGGCGCTCGGCCGCGGTTCGCGGACGTTTCACGGGGCTCATGTGCCCTAACATGGTAGCATTGCGCTTTCGTCTTCTCCTTGTCGTCGCCGTCTGCGCGGCCTTCGGTGGCGCGCTTCTCGCGCCGTTCCACCTCGACGACTTCTCTTTGACTGCCAGCCCTGTCCTGACGAGTCCCGCAGGCTGGAGGGCCCTCCTCAGCCCCATGCAGACCCGCCCTCTCACGGAGTTGAGCTTCTGGGCGCAACTGCAGTGGACCGAAGCTCCATGGAGTTTCCACCTCGTCAACCTGGTCATTCACCTCGCCGCCGTCTGGCTGGCCGTGAGCGTCCTGGAGAACTGGACATCCGGGCGCGCGACGATCATCGCCGCCGCCGTCTTCGCGTTCCACCCCCTCCAAACGCAAGCCGCCGTTTATGTTTTCGCTCGCGCCACCCTGCTGGCGGGCCTTCTCTCGCTCGCCGCGATCCTCGCCTGGCAACGTGGGCGCTTCTGGCGCGCGGCTTTGTTGTTCGTACTCGCCATGCTTGCCAAGGAAGAAGTCGCCGCCCTGCCGGTTGTTCTTGCTCTGGCTGAGTGGGCCGGGGAAAGGAGATCTTCCTGCAGGGGCCCGCTGCTGGCCATGCTCGCCGCGGCCCTCGCCATCGGCATCCGCACCGTTGCCGTGGTTGCCTCCGTCCCGGGCTCCGGAGCCGGAGCGCAGAGCGGCATCACTCCCTTCGAGTACTTCTCCTACCAGGGCGTCGCCATTCTGAGATACCTATGGCTCCTGCTGGTCCCCATCGGGTTCACGCCGGACCCCGCCGTGCGCACTGGGCCCTGGGCCGCTTCACTCGCCTGGGGCGTCGTCGCTTCGCTCGCCTTTCTTGCGATCCCCGCCGCCTCGCGCCGGAGTCCCGGGTTCTGGCTGCTCGCCGGCCTGTTCCTTCTGCTGCCAAGTTCTTCTGTCTTCCCCGCCGCGGAACTCGCCGCGGATCGGCGGATGTACCTGCCATTGCTTTTCTTCGGCGCGCTTCTCGGTTTACTGCTCGACAAGGCCGACGCAAGAATGCTTGCCGCCCTGGCTGTCGTCTGGCTGGGCGCATCCTTCTTCCAGACGCGCCTCTGGCAGAACCCGCAGGCCCTCTGGCTCGAAGCTGCCCGCCTGGCGCCTGACAACGTCCGTTCCAAACGCCAACTCGCCCGGTTATTGCCTTCTCATCAGGCCGTCGAACTGCTCGAAGAAGCCCAACGAATCGAACCGCGGAATCCGGCGATCGCTTCCGATCTCGGCCTCGCCTGGTTGAGAGCGGGCGACGGCGGCGCCGCTCTCAGGGCCTTCGGCCTGGCTCTTGCCCTCGATCCTTCCTCCGCTGTGAACGTGCACAATCGCGGCCTCGCGCTGCTCCTGCTCGGACAGACAGATCCGGCTCGCGCGGATTTCGAGCGGGCGCTGTCGCTCGATCCCTGTCTCTTTGACGCGATCCTGAATTTGCGCGCGATCGGCGTCCGGAAGCATCCCGGACCGGATTGCCGCTTCACTCCCAGCCAGTTGGGGCTGCTCGCTACTTCGGCGCCGTGACGACGAACGTGCCTTTGATGAACTGCCAGTCGGGCAGCTCGTAAACCCGCAGCGTCGTTTTGATCGGAAGCTCGACTTCGGCCGTGCCGTTGGGCTCAATGCTGCCGATCTTCGCGTCCACCACGGCGAACGGCGGCTCGCTGTCTTCGCCCCTTCGCCCCAACGAGACCTGCATCTCCAGCCCGCTCATGGGCGCGTTGGAGTGGTTCACCACCGTGAAGCGCACCTTTGGCTTTTTGTTCGAATCTTCCAGCAGACGGAACGCGGTGACCTCAATAAACTTGTCGTAAATCCCCGAGCCCCCTGCGGCTCCCGCCGCAACCTGTTCGAGTTCGGCCTTCTTCGCCGGAGCGCTGCTCGGCGCGCCTACAAACCTGTACACGCCGTAAAGTCCTCCGCCAATCACTGCGGTCACCAGCATCGCAATCAGCCAGGATGGAAGACCCCTCTTCGGCTCCTGGATGACATAACTCGGCGCCGCGGGTGGCGGGGCGGGCGGGTACGGCTGCTGGACGGGCTGCTGCTGTGGCGGATACTGCGGCTGTTGCGGCGCGTACTGCGGAGCGGCCTGCTGATACTGGGGCGGCGGAGGAGGCGCCTGTGCGTATTGCGGTGCGGCCTGATATTGCGGCGGAACCGGCTGAGGCGCTGCCGGCGCCGGCGGTCTTTCCGCCGCCGCCCGCGCCTCGGCGCAAGCCGGGCATTCTGACGCCGAAGGCGGAACTTCACGGCCGCATTGTGGACAGATCCAGGTAAACATAGGACGTCCCTCCACCTTATCCGATGTTGAAAGCCGGCGTGCGGTTTCCTTTGACGCCCCTCTCTCCCGATACGATGTGGGCATGGAGTTCATCCGCCGCGCCCGGACCCCGGGGCGCGTTCTTGCGCTGTTGCCCGGCGCCTGGAACCCTCCCACTCGGGCTCACCTTGCTCTGGCGTTTGAAGCCCTCCCTTTCGCCGACGAGACCGTCTTCGTCCTCCCGCGCGCCCTGCCCCACAAGGAGTTCTCCGGCCCCCCTCCTGAAACGCGCCTCCTCTGGATCGACCGACTCACGCGACTCCACCCCTCGTTCAGCGCGGCCGTCAGCGAGGGCGGTTTGTTTCTGGAAATGGCTCGTGAGGCCCGCCTCGCCGGCGCCGGCGAAGTTTGGGTGATCTGCGGCGCCGACGCCGCAGGGCGCATCGCCGATTGGCCTTACCCCGAAGGACTGGAATTCCACCGCCAGTTAGAGAACGATTACGGCCTGCTGGTGGCGCCGCGCGCCTTCGATTGGAAGCCGCCCGCTCATCTCGCTCACAGGGTTCGCACGCTGCCGCTCCCGAAAGATCTGCAGGAACTCTCCTCCACTCATGTCAGGGAGCTGATACGCCAGCAGCGGCCCTGGAGGCACCTGGTTCCTCCTGAACTGGAAGCGGACCTGGCCCGCGCTTACGGGTGTTCCTGACCCGTCTGATCCAGAAACGCCTTGAGCCGGTGGCTCCGGCTTGGGTGGCGCAGTTTCCTCAGCGCTTTCGCCTCGATCTGCCGGATGCGCTCCCGCGTCACCGCGAAGTGCTGCCCCACTTCCTCGAGCGTGTGCTCGCTGCCGTCCTGCAGCCCGAAGCGCATTTTAATGATCTTCTCTTCGCGCGGGCTCAGCGTCTTCAGAACTTCCGCCGTCTGCTCCCGCAAGTTCAGATTGATCACCGCTTCCGAAGGCGAAACCACGCGCTTGTCCACGATGAAATCGCCCAGGTGCGACTCCTCCTCCTCGCCCACCGGCGTCTCCAGCGAAATCGGCTCCTGCGCGATCCGCAGCACCTTTCTGACTTTCGTAACCGACATGTCGAGTTGCTTCGCCAGCTCCTCGGTCGAGGGCTCCCGCCCAAGGCTCTGCTGGAGCTGCCGCTGCGTCCGTACCATCTTGTTGATGGTCTCGATCATGTGCACGGGGATGCGGATGGTCCGCGCCTGGTCCGCAATGGCCCGCGTGATCGCCTGCCGCACCCACCACGTGGCATAGGTGGAGAACTTATACCCACGCTGGTAATCGAACTTCTCCACCGCTTTCATCAGGCCGATGTTGCCCTCCTGGATCAGGTCCAGGAACTGCAGCCCTCGATTGGTGTACCTCTTGGCGATGGAAACCACCAGCCTCAGGTTCGCCTCAATGAGCTGCTTCTTCGCCGCGTCCGCTTCAGCGTCGCCGCGGTCCGCCAGACCCAGGCTCCGCCTGAGATCGGTCGCCGTCGCGCCGAAGTCCTGCTCCAGATCCTGCAGCTTCTGGTTCGCCAAACGCAACTCGCGCTTCAATTCCTTCGCTTCGGCGGCCGGGGCCTCTTCCGCGGCCCGCTGCAGCCGGGCGATCTCCCGTTCGATCGGCCCGAACTCCTCCACCGCCGCCCGCAGCCGGCTGGCGAACCGCCGCCAAATGTGGCTGGCAAACTGGATCCGGCGAATGTCCCTCGAGATCGCCACCAGCAGCCGCCCCAACGTCCATCTCGCCGCCCGGTACTGCTTCGGCTTGTTCGCTCTCGGAGTCGCCTGCAGTTTGATGCGCGCCTGTTGCACTTTTCTCATCTGGCGCTCGATCGATTCGATCGCCCGGAAGAACTCCTCTTTGTAGCTCTCCAGTTCGTCGTCCGACGCCATCAGTTCCGGGATGGACAGCGCGTCGCGGAGCAGCAGTTTTCCTTCGTCCACCTCCCGCGCCAACCCCATGAGCTCTCGCATGATCAGCGGCGAGCGCGAGAGCGACCGCATCGCCAGGTTCTGGCCGTGCTCGATGCGCTTCGCCAGGTCGATCTCCCCGTCCCGCGTCAGCAGCGCAACGCTGCCCATCTCCCGGAGATACATCCGGACCGGGTCGTTCGTCTTCTCCGCAGCGTCGCTGACCGCTTCGGCGTCGACGAATTCGTCCGCTTCCTCGCCCTTCTTCTCTCCATCGAGCTTGGGCGCCTCCAGCAGGTCCACTCCCGCTTCGTCCAGCCCCGCAAGCAGGTCGTCCAGTTCGGCGCCGCCGCTCAGGTCCTCGGGCAGAACCTCAGTCACGTCGTCGTAGAGAAGATAGCCTTTCTCCTTGCCGGCGTCGATCAGCTTTTGGAAACGGTTGTACCGCTCTTCCGCCACTCTATCCTCACCCTTCGCACCCCGTGCGCCTTAAGACTTCACCAATGTACAACAGCGCGAAGTCCCTTGCACCGGCTCCCGTTCTTCTCATCGGCCCGCCCTGCGGTCCAGTTCGTTCAGCTTTACAAACAGCTCCCGCGCTTCCTCGTGCCGGCCCTCCCGTGTCAGTTCCGTGATCCGCTTCTTCAGTTCGCCCGTCCGCGCCTTGCGGCTCGCGCCGCTTAAGCTCTTCAGCGCCCGGATGGCATGCTCGGTCGTGTAGTCCCGTGTCAAGGTGTCGTCGGCGAACAGCATCTGCTCCAGCAGAATCCGATCGGGCTCCTCGAGCCGCGCCTCCAGTTTCGAGTAGTCCGGAACCTCTCCCGCGGCGGCGATCTTCAGCAGCGCTTCCATGATTCGCCGTGATCTGAGCCTCTCGACGACGTCCAGTTGCGCCAGCTCCGCCGTGATCTCCTCCCTTGCCTCGGCGTCCTCAAGCATCGCGTGCACAAGGATCACTTCGTTCGGATCGGGCGTTGCGTCCTCCTTCCGCGACATGGGCGCGCTGCGCCGGTCCGCCGCAGCC
>CAYWST010000321.1:0-6838 GCA_964461075.1 uncultured Solibacteraceae bacterium
GCGTTGCGACCACCCAGATAGGCTCTGCTGGCTCCTCTGCGCGGCCAGCTTCAACTCGGCGTCGCCATTCACTCCACAGCCGGTCTCTTTCCATCGGCCGCATTCTTCCTGTAAGCAGCAATACGCCGTCTTGGCGTTTCGCTCGGAGCCGCTCAAAGACTTCTCGCGCTGTCGCCACCCTGTTCACGACGATGCCCGTCACCCGTGAACCCCTGGATGCCAGATTCTCAGCCTCCTCGGCCAGACGATCCGCGATCACTACCTCGTCGCTTACCTCAACCAGCTTTGTGATCTTGCTCGCCCCAATCCGCGCGGCCAATACCGGGTGAACCCTATCTTCCTCTCCCAATTCAAACTCTGCTCCGGCGCTGCCCGTCGCTGTCAGTTCAACTAGTTCAATGCCGTTCCCAACCTCACACTCGCCCCACCGTCCGTATTGGGCCGCAATCCTTCGAACTGTTTCGGCGAACGCTCCGCTCAAGTGCGCTTCATCCAGCACGTAAAGCGCATCTCTCCCCGCTAGACCTGCTCGAATCGGCCAGTCGTGGCTGGACCGTGAACCATAGGCCCTGAACAGAAGGCTCGATCCCACCTGGTCCACTGTTGTGCAACACACAATCGGTTGCAGCGGCGATCTCGTCCATGTGTCGTCGCGCGGTATCCCGCCTCTCAATGTCGAAACTTCCAGAGGAATCGCCCCCGCCTCCGCGGCCAAACCGTGAAGCCGCTTCGCAACCTCGGCTACAGCCCCGCTCCTGTTTCTGTCAAGTGCTTCACTCAGGCAGTCCGCAATCCTTGCGGCCCTCTCCGCTGCTTCGTCCACCACCACACGCCTGTCAACGATGAAGAAAACCCGCCGCCTGCCTCCAGCCATCCCCATTGCAAGCGCGAAGACTGCCACATCGATCACGGCTGTCTTGCCTGTTGCCGTCGGTAGACCAATTGTCGCCGGCCAGCCTTCTTCTGCGATCCACTTGACCAAGCGTTCTTGCCAAGGAAAGGGCGCAACGCCATGGATTCCCGCAAAATACTCCCGGAACAGAGCGATGAGCCTGGTCATTCTTCACTCTCCATCGATTGCTCGACACAGCCCATAGCCCTGATACCGTCCAGCCCCTATCAGGACTGGTCCCGCGACTGATCGTTCGAACGTGACAATTACATGATGGTGGAATCTCGCTGGTCGACCCTTGCTTCCTCCAATGGGCGGGAACCGCTTTGAGTGAGGTACTCCCAAGTGAGGCGAAACCGGAACAATCGCCACTCCGCTAGGCTCTGGTAGCCCACATCGTCTGCAGGCCAGTTTCACGAATTCACACGCTTCCTCGCCATATGGATCGCTTGGGTACCGGTCAAAAACAAACGGCGTCACTGTCGCCCATTGCCGCGCTGGCTTCATCCATGTCGACGCCCTCAACGCGCGCCGCGCCTCATCCGCTCCGGCAATCTCCACTTCCCACTGCCCGCTTTCACCCATGGTCAATCTCCGGATACGCCCAAGAGCGGTCATACAGGCCCGGCGTTCCTCCACGCTCAGATCACGGGGAACAACCGCCGCGAGCCCCATGAGTCGGCCATCCGCTTTCGGCGCACTAACAAACGGCAGTGCCACGAACGCCAGGTGAGGCCGTTCCAGCTTGGCCCCGTCTGATTTGTGACCGCAGATCACCTCTGGGCAAGGTTGCTCTGCCAAGCTCATCACTGCCCCGCGGAGCGCGCTTGTCACTGCCAACACATGAGTGAGCGGCGCCCGGTCGCCGCTCACTTTTCGGAAGACCACCATCTCCCCCCAGATAGGCCCAGCGGGCGGCTCGGGAATCGCCAATCCAGAGCCAGCACTGTACCGGACAACCCGGCCGGAATCGGGTCTGTGCACCTTCAGCGTGGTTTCCTCAAACCTCACATGCCGCTCGCAAAGTTCGTCAAACCGCCCCTCATAGAGTCCCCGCAGCCTCACCTCGCCTCTCTCATCCGGAACCAGGAGTTGCAGATCGCCCGGCGGTACTTGTCGGCTCACTGAAACCTCAACCAGGCTCGCTGAATGTCCCAACGACGGTATGCCCCCAAGCAGCCCGTCCAACAGCGTCACATCCTCATCGCCCAGTTCAGTGGTCGGCCAACTGTAATAGACCCCGTCTGTGATACTCGCCGATGGGAAGGTTCGCTCCTTCCTTGTCCTCTCCTCCAGCAGGCTCTGCCGTCCCTTGCTGTCGTTCACTGGGACGAAGACGGAGACCGTATTCCTGTTGCTCGCGTACCCGTAACTCAATATCGGATTGGGCCAGCGCTCAAACTCCCGGAGGAAACACTCCTCCTTTGCATCCCGGCCTCTCGCTGCCCAAGAGGCCACCATCGCGCAGTGAAGCCGCGCCGGATCAGGCGGCCATTCCACAGTCTCCTTCGTATCTCCCTCCTCAAATCGCGCGGCCCAGATGCGGTCTAGGAGGAATTGAACATGAATTGTTACCACGACGAACTACTCCGCATTGCGCCTGCCGCGGCTTCGGCGTACCAGTCCTCTCAGTTCAGGCGACGGGATCAGGGTGCGGGGAGTTGTCTCCCATGGCAATCCCAGGCCCACCGCCTCAGATGTCGCCTCACTCAGGAGTGCCGAAGCGGAATCCTTATCTAGTGCAAACTCCTCCACCTCTCCGTGCTTCAGCCACTGAAACGGAGGCCGCGGACCGTCGAGCAGGCACCTCGACCGAAGATCAAATCCCATGTCGTCTTGCCAGCAGACCGCCGCCAAGGCCATCGCCGTCAGGACCGCTTGACCGGCGAGGTCTAGCTCTGGTGACCTCTGCCCATCCACAGGGAACTGCAGTCGTCGGAGGCAGGCGAGGGAGAGTACTAAAGTCTGTCGCGCCTCACGGAGCGTCACACCTCCATGGTTTCGTTTTCCCTCACGATCTTCGAGGGATGGAGTAATGTTCCCGTGGTTCATTTCAGCGGGCGTCGTCGCCACAGGCCTGCCAGCGTTGTCCTTCAAAGCCCTGTCTTCGTCGACACTGTAGCCCGGCCATTCGGCCATCTTGAATACTTCCACCTTCTCGATCTGCAGCGGATCGATTCGACTGGTAGGCCGTACTCCAGCTGCACAGTCAAAGCCCACTATCTCGCTGACCAGCGCACGCTGGAGTTTCAACCCGGAAGTGCCCCGAGATGCTGTTGAATCCCACATCCCGAAAATCAGCGCTGTCGGGCACGTTCCCAGGAGCGGCGTTGCGTTTAAGACGCTTGAAGACTCGAGCGCCCGTCCTATTTCGGACTGCCTGTAGGGCGTGCCATCGAACAGACTATCTCGCAAAACCGCGTCTGCGGCCCTGTGCGGAACCTCCAGGCTGGTGAGCCTGCCTATATCCGCCGTGCCACCCGCTGCGTCGTCGGTCGAAAAATCCACTTCCAATAAGGGAAACTGCAGCCTCCCCTCCCGATACCCCTGTAAAAGCGCTAACTCCATCCTGTTGGCCTGCGATTGAACCGAGTCGAGCAGCACCGTGGGGATCTTCACCAGTTCTCCGCGCTCATTCCTCATTACGCGATCCTCTGTCGCGTAGACGCTTCCTTGATACGTAGGAGGAAACACCTTGTCACCATCACCGCCTGCCGGATAGAGGGTCCGCACGCGGCGGATCGCCGTCCATCTGTCTTCAATTCTCTGTTTCAGATCACCCAATGTGAGAATCGCCACTGCCTTTCTTCAGCTCCTTTTGGCTCGCAGTCTATCATGCAAATCATCAAGTTGTGCTATTTTCTTTTATTGACCATCCAGGTATGATTACTGAGTTCTAAAGGCTAGTTCTATGCAGATTCAGGCTACCGATACTGGAAAGGCAGAAAACCGGTGAGAGCGAAAGTGCAACCCCTCGCCGTCGAGGTCTCCTTCACCGCCCACGCCCTCCACCTCCGCCTCGCCGACGGCCGCGAAATCTCCGCACCCCTCGCCTGGTTCCCTCGCCTCGCCAACGCCACCACTCAACAGCTCTCCAACTTCCGCCTCATCGGCGGCGGCATCGGCATCCATTGGCCCGATCTCGACGAAGACATCTCCGTCGAAAGCCTCCTCGCCGTGCGTGAGTCTCCGTCCATCCGCCCCTCCGTGCCCCGCGTACGTCGCGGAGTATCGCACTCTCTTGTTGGAGAAATGGCATGAACGCTTCCTTTCCTAACCCAGGTGAACGGGTCCGGGACGTGCGCTTCACCGAAGACACTCTCGCCGTCGGCCTCATGGACGGCCGCACCATCATCGTTCCAATCGCTTGGTTCCCTCGCCTCCTCGAAGCTACTGTGGAACAGCGTTCGCATTGGCGGCTCGCGGGCGCCGGATTCGGCATCCACTGGCCCGACCTGGACGAAGATTTGAGCACCGGGGGGCTGCTCCGTGGCGCCCCCGCCGCCGCTTCCTCTCGCCTCGTGCGCTGAGCAGAACCCGAGCCTCCCCCGCAGCTCTGACATCGTTCTCCGCCTCAAGTCGACCCTGAACTTGACTCTTGACAAGCGATACTTGTCACACGACCACCAAATCGCGATTCGCTCCCTGCGAGGCAAGGCGCTGAAACGCCTCTACGTCTCTGGAGACCGCAACGGTATCCGATCGGATCTCGTCGAAACGGTGGAACGCATACTCACCCTGTTGGACTCTGCGGCGGAACCAGGCCCGCTCGCGCCTGCCGCGCTATCGCCTCCACGCACTGAAAGGAGACCGCAAAGGCTTTTGGGCGGTCACCGTCCGGGCCAATTGGCGGATCATTTTCCGATTTCAGGACGGCGCCGCTGTCGATGTCGAGTTGATCCACTATCACTAGAAAGGAGCAGGATGCGATGCCGATGAACAACCCCACTCACCCAGGCCTCATCGTCCGCCACGATTGCCTCGAACCTCCCGGCCTCTCCGTCACCCGGCAGGCCCTCAACAATGTCGTCAACGCCAGGTCCGCCATCTCCCCCGAGATGGCTATCCGCCTCTCCAAAGCCTTCCGCAGTACCCCCGAAACCTGGATTCGAATGCAGGCCGCCTTTGACCTCGCGCAGGCCATGAAGTCCGCCTCCTCCATCAAAGTCAAACGATATCGCCCGCCCCAGGCCGCGTAGGCTCTGTCCGTTGGCGACATTTTGAAGACCCTTCCCCTCCGGTGCTCCAAGCCCATCCCCGCGGCCTCCCGCATCTCGGCCCGTGCGTCGCTTCCCGCTTTCTCTCAGTCCTCCACATAGAAATGAGGTCGGAATTCATCTGCGTGGATACTTGATGCCTGCCGGAAAATGGCTTGCAGCGTGCCCCTGTCCAGGCTCGAATGCAACGGAATCAATAGCGTCTGCCGGCTCCCGTCAACTCCGATGCGGCGGAGTTTCACGTGGCTCCCGCGTTGCCCCCGGATGACAAATCCGAAGGCGCAAAGAATCGCGGCTGCTTCTCTTCCGAAAAGCGCCCGCAGCCGTCCCATCAGGCCGCGGCTGCCAACTCGAGCGTTGCGAGCACGACCGGGTTCTGTGCCACGCCGAGTTCTGCCAGATCCTCACCCTCCAGGAAAAGCCCACGGCCGTAACTCTTCGCCCCGGGAACGAACTCTACCAACATGTCGACATCGCTGTCCGCGCGAGCCTCATCCCGTACTACCGACCCGAGCAGAGCGAGCCTGCCCACCCCAAGCGCACGGATCTCCTGCTCGGATTCGGCAATCCTGTCAATCGCCTGCTTCCGGCTCAAAGGCCGTGCAGGATTCCGCGACTCTTGCATTCACTGACAATTCTGGCGCATCCGGCGCTCCCGTCCCACCCTGCTCAGCCGCACGCCTCAACACGGGCCTGCATCGCTGATCCAGGATGTGCGCCGGCAAGCGTCCCTTTCTCCCCCACCCAAGACGCTGCGTGTATCGCCCCGTCCGGTTCTGCACCGCCCTCAGGCATGCTCCCCCGCGATGAGCGTCCTGGAGTGAATTACGATCAGAAAGTGAGGATATCTGAGTTTGGCCCGCCGTCAGCCACTTCTCTCTCCCTCCGAGTTGGCCCTCGTCAACTCTGCTCTCGCGGTCCTTCAAGGCAAGGGCAATCGGCTCACGCCTCCGAATTTGGGTCTTCTCGCCGAACGCCTCGCCGCTGAGACTCATCCTGCCGAAACTGCCCGCCTCAAGGCGCGGCTAACTCGCGGATTCTTCGGCAACCCGGCCAATGCCCGGAATCTCGCCGCTCGTTAAGTCCCTCCAATGGTCTCGCAGCTTCTCCTCGAGTTCGGCCAGTGTCTCCCCTTGCGTGATGGAGTCGGGAGACTGTTCAAGGGACCCAAGCCACACTCCGCCCTCCTGCCACTGCACATACCGGACTGTGTCCATGCCTTGATTCGAACCAACTCCATTTCGGCGCTAGCCCCTCCCATCCATCCCCAGAAAATATTCCCCCGTCCCTCAATCACTTACCCGAAATCCCTCCCCAATTCCATCCTCCTCCATGCCCTCATACCGAGCGGAGGTCGCTATGTCGACGATGACGAATTCGATCCTGCCGGTCCACACCGGCGATGACGCCAACACCCATCCCGAACCCGCCAGGAAACGCGGCGGCGGCCCCAAAACGCCCGAAGGCAAGGCCCGTTCCGCCCAAAATGCCCTCAAACACGGCTTCACCGCCGTCAAATATCCTGTCCTCAAAACCGAATCCATGGAGGACTATCGCGCCCACCTCTCCTCCTACCATGCCCGCTTCGCCCCCATCGACGAAATCGAAAAACGCCTTGTCGAAACCCTTGCCCACGCCGAGTGGTGCATCGCCCGGCTCAACGCCTGGGAATCTCAAATCATCGATGCCCAAATCGACTCCCTCCACGCCTCCCCTTACGCGCCCGTCC
>CAYWST010000322.1:0-6775 GCA_964461075.1 uncultured Solibacteraceae bacterium
AGGCCAGCGCGCGGTCGATGTGCGTCACGTTACGCAGCCCGAAGGCGATGCTGACGCGGTCGAAATAGTCGTCGGGGAACGGCAGGTTCTCGGCGTTGGCCTGCACGAAATCGACATTGCCGGCGAAGCCCTGGTCCGCCAGGCGCCCGCGTCCGACTTCCAGCATGGAGCTGTTGATGTCGGCGATCACCACCTGCCCGCGCCAGCCGACACGCAGCGCGAACTTCGCCGCCATGTCGCCGGTGCCGCCGGCGACGTCGAGCACGCGCATGGCGGCGCGCACGCCGCTGGCCTCGGTCGCGAACTGCTTCCACAGGCGGTGCGCGCCGAGCGACATGAGGTCGTTCATCAGGTCGTATTTGCCGGCGACCGAATGAAACACGCCGGCGACGAGGCCGTCTTTCTCGGATTCCGGCACTTCGCGGAAACCGAAGTGCGTCTTGCGTTCGTGTGAGCCGGGTTCCGGCATGGGAAATTACTCGGCGACTTTGGCGGGCTTGCGCTGGTGGCCGGCCTTGGCGAGCCGCTCCAGGTACTGGTTCCAGAGCTTTTCCTGGTTTTTGCCCAGCTGGTGCAGCCAGTCCCAGGAATAGATCCCGGTGCTGTGGCCATCGTCGAAAAACAGGCAGATGGCGTAGGTGCCGACCGGCTCGATGTGGGTGATGTTCACGTTCTCCTTGCCGACCTGGAGCACTTCCTGTCCCGGCGAATGGCCGCGAACCTCGGCCGAGAGGTCTTCGAGGCGGATTCGGCCATCGCGGGCCAGCGCCACCGCCCGCCGCATCTCGTTCTCCAGTTGGCGTACGTTGCCGGGCCAGCGGTACCGCGTCAGGGCCGCCAAGGCGTCTGGTTCGAAAGCCGGAGCCGGCCGCTGCATTTCGCGCGCGGCCCGCTCCAGCAGCGCCATCGCGATGGCGGGAATGTCGCTGGCGATCTCTCGCAGCGCCGGCGTCTCCAGCCGGACGACGTTCAGGCGGTAATAGAGATCCTCGCGAAACTCGCCGCGCGCGATCATGCTCTCCAGGTTCTTGTTGGTCGCGGCGACCAGGCGCACGTCCACGGGGATCTCCTTTCTGCCTCCAACTCGTTCCACCGCCCGGTCCTGCAGCGCACGAAGGATTTTGGCCTGAGCGACCAGGCTGAGGTCGCCGATCTCGTCCAGGAAGAGCGTTCCCTTGTTGGCCGTTTCAAACTTGCCGGCGCGCCGCTCGACGCCCGTTGCTACGCCCTTCTCCATGCCGAACAATTCCGCTTCCAGAAGCGTCTCCGGGAGCGCCGCACAGTTCAGCGCCACGAATGGACCGGCCGCGCGCTCGCTGGCGAAATGCAGCGTGCGCGCCAGAAGATCCTTTCCGGTCCCGCTCTCCCCCGTGATCAGGACTGTGACGTCGACTGCCGCGATGCGTTCCACCATCCGGCGCAGTTCCTCGAGCTTCGGATGCGCGCCGATGATCGCGCGGCCGGGGAGGCGTGCGCCGATTTCCCGCCTGAGGTTACTGTTTTCGAGTTCGAGCGTTCTGTGCGCCGCCTCGATCTCCGCGATCATCCGCGCCGTTTGAATGCCTACCGCCGCTTGCGAAGCCAGAGCCTGCGCCAGTGCGAGGTCTTCAGAGTCGAAGCAGCCTTCCTCTTTGTTCAGAATCTCCAGCACCCCAACCCGGCCGCCATCGAAATCGAGCAGGGGAACCGCAAGCAGATTCTTCGTCCTGTACCCGGTCTGCTGGTCCACTTCAACGTAAAACCGCGGATCGGAATAGGCGTCCTCCACGATGACCGGCTCCCCCGAAACAGCGACCGCGCCGGCGATCCCTTTCGCCATGTCCAGACGGATTCGTTCGGAGCTGCCCAGCGCGACTTTGGATTCCAGCCAGCGGCCGTCGGGGCTGATCAAAAAGATGCTGGCCCGGTCCGCGCCAAGCAACCGCGCCGCTTCTTCGGCAAGCAGATCCAGGAGCTCGTCCAGCCGGCGCGCCGAGTTCAATTGGCAGGTCAATCGAAGGACCGACTCGAGCTTCTCTCGAGCCGGAACGGCATGGGCCATGGTTACTGAGTCTACATACGAGACAAGGCCCTGTCCACCTGCTGGACAGACGCAAGGCGCGGGTGCGCATTTTCAGGGACTTACGAATGGCCCCCTGCTTGCTCTACTCAGGCCGGGCTGCATCGAATCGATGCCCGGAGGAGGCCCAACAAGGCGGGATGACCGGCGCGCGTGGTGATCGGATCGTGGGCGCGATACGATCGCTGTATGCCGGTCTCCCGCCGATCTTTCATTGCCGCTCCCGCGGCGCTGCCGATGGCCGCTTCCCAAGAAAAGGTCCGGCTTCCGAAGCCCGTCCGCTGCGGCGTTCTCGGTACCGTCGGACACAACGGGCTGCTCTATGAAGTCCTGGATCGCATCGAGGGTTTTACCATCACCGCCGTCTCCGATGCAGCGCCCCCGCGTCTCGACCGCGCCCGCAAGTCTCCCCATCACGCCAAAGCCGCGTTTTACCAGGACTGGCGCGAGATGCTCGAGAGAGAAAAACTTGACATGGTGATGGTGGGGAACGATAACGGCGCCCGCGCGCAAGCTCTGCTCGCCTGCGCCGGCCGCGGACTGCATTGCTTCGCCGAGAAACCTGTCGCCTTGACCATCGAGGATCTCGACAAGGTCAGCTCGGCGTTTTCCGATTCCGGCTCCAAGCCGCGGCTCGGCTGCATGCTCAAGATCAGAACCGAGCCCTGGGCGCTGGCCATTCGCGACATGGTGATGACGGGCGCGCTCGGGCAGGTGATTCACGTCGACACTCAGAAGTCGTACAAGTACGCCAACCAGGACGACTGGAAGAAGACACGTGCGGCCTTCGGCGGCACCATCCAATGGATCGGCATCGACATGGTGGATCTGATGATGTGGGTGACCGGTCAGGGATTTACGCCGGTCGGCGCTCACCAGGCGCACATCGGACTGGACGCCGAACTCGGATCGATGGAGAATACGGCGGCCGCGCTGTTCAGAATGGATAACGGAGGAACGGCGACCGTCAGGCTCGATTATCTCCGCACGCCGAACGCCCCAACCCACGGAGACGACCGTTTGCGCGTCGCCGGCACGCGCGGGATCGCCGAATGGACCGACGCCACAGGCCTGCGCCTGCAAACCGCCGACGCCGCGCCGGCTGCGGTGAAAAATCTCCCCGCCGAGAAGTCCGTGGCGTTGGAATTCCTCAAATCCACCTTCCTGGGTGCGCCGCCATTCGTCACCCGCCAGGAAATCATCGACGCCACCCGGACGACGTTGCTCGCCGCAAGAATGGCTTCGGCATAAAGACTCTGCGACTCTCCTTCGCCTTGGTGGCCGACCTCGAGCGCATCGCGAATGTGATCTTCTTCGCCGAGCCCGGCCTTGCCGTACGGCAGGAAGCCGATGTCAGAACGTCGCGCGTGGCCGGCCACCCACCCCGTCAAGATGAATGCAACGCCCGGATCGACGGTTATGAAGCTCATGGAAGAAACAGCCTTTAACGAGCCTGCCGCATCGGACCACCTTCCCCTGCTCGCCGCCCTTGAACTGGTTCCCTGAATCCGTCCGGGCTGAGAAGATGCCTCTTTCTCACCCTTCCAGGGATGTTGTATTCTAATGCCCAATCGGGGTGAGTAGCAGTTGTTCCATCCCGTTCTGATGGATGCAGGAGGTCATTCTTGTGAAAACAACGCCAACTCTTCGCGGGATAGGCATGCTGCTTATCCTCACCGCGCTGTTATCCCTTTCCACTCCGGCTCAGGTTCTCTATGGCTCCATTGTGGGCGCCATCGAGGATCAGTCCGGTTCGGTCGTCCCTGACGCGCAGGTCGTGCTTACGAATAAGTCAACCGGCGCGGCGCGCGAAGCACGCACCGACACAGAAGGCCGCTATTCGTTCCCGAATATCCTGCCTGGCACCTACGACCTGAAAGTCACCGCTAAGGGCTTCCGAACAGTCAACCGCGAGGGGATTGAGGTCACCATCAACACGGTCAACCGCGTCAACCTGTCACTGGAAGTCGGCTCGGTGACCGAGCAGGTCACCATCTCCGCCGAAGCCTTGCTGCTTCAGACCGACAAATCCGACGTACGCAGCGAGATCACGAGCCAGCAGATTACCAGCATGCCGCTGCCGGGCTACAGGAACTACCAGAGCCTCATCAACCTAGTCCCCGGCGCAACGCCTGCGAACTTCCAGAATGCCGTCGTCGACACCCCGGGACGGGCGCTGACCACGAACATCAACGGGACTGCCCGCAATAACAACAACACCCTTGTCGACGGCGCGGTCAACATCAATATCTGGCTGCCCCACCACACCGCTTACGTCCAGCCTGTCGAGTCGATCGAAACGGTCAACATCTCCACCAACTCCTTCGATGCCGAACAGGGCATGGCTGGCGGCGCGGCGATCACCGTTTCCAGTAAATCCGGTACCAACGACTTGCACGGCGTCGCCTTCTGGTTCCACAACAACAACCGCCTCAACACTGCGCCCTACTTCCGCTCCGCGACGTTCAAGATGCCGAAGACCACTCTGAACATCGCCGGCGGCACGCTCGGCGGACCGATCAAGAAGGACAAACTGTTCTACTTCTTCTCTTACGAGCGAACGCAGGAAGGCACCGGCTACAGCGGCAACTACTCTGTGGCGCCGCAGGAATTCCGCAACGGCGATTTCAGCAAGTGGACGAGCTACGCCACCGTCTACGATCCCGCAACCGCCCCTCAGAATAACGCCGCAGCGCGCACCCCGTTCCCGAGCAACGTCGTGCCGCAGTCCCGGTGGAATTCAACCTTTCCGAACATATACAAGGGAATGCCCCTGCCCAACCAGATTTCGCCGACCGACCCGAACAATCTCCAGGGGAACTATTTCGCTTCCGGAGTCCTGACCCTGAAGCGCAACCAGTACGACTTCAAAATGAATTGGGCGGCTAGCTCCAATCTCATGATTTGGGGCAAGTACAGCCGCATGGATGCTCCCGTGAAGGGAGTCTACCCGTTCGGCGAGCTCGGCGGCGCCGCGCTCGGCACTGAGGGTTTCGGCGACACCACCACCCAGATTCCTACGGTCGGCTACAATTACACGTTCTCGCCGACCTTTTTCATGGATGGCGTCTTCGGCTACACCCGGATGGACCAGGAGGTGGGCATTCCAGGGCAGGACAAGAACGTTGGTCTTGACGTCTGGGGAATTCCCGGCACGAATGGCGGTAAGCAGTACGCGAATGATCCTCGTTACGGCGGATTGCCTCAGGTGACTGGTTTTGGCTTCAGCTATGTGGGCGTCGGCGCGACATGGGCGCCGCTGTTCCGTGCTGAACGCAGCTATACCTACCAGACCAACTTCAGCAAGATCAAGGGCGCCCACGAGTTCCGCTGGGGCTTTGAGCCGCGCCGGCTGGAGTTGAACCATTGGCAGCCCGAGACCGCCAATCCGCGTGGCGCTATCACCTTCAACGCCGGCGTGACAAACATCCCTGGCCAGGTTGCGCGCGAGCCGAACGCATTTGCCACCGCGCTCCTCGGTCTGGTCTCCAACTACAACAAGTCGATTCAATACTTCGACATGAAAACTCGCGAATGGCAGCTCGCCTGGTACTTCCGCGACCGCTGGCAGGTCAACCGCCGGCTGACGCTGAACCTCGGGCTCCGCTACGAGTACTACCCGCTCATCAACCGCGACGACCGCGGCATCGAGCGTTGGGACCCATTCACCAACATTGTTTACTTCGGCGGTCTCGGCAATACGCCGCGCGATGTCGGCATTCAGGTTTCGAAGAAACTCTTCGCTCCGCGCGTCGGCTTCGCCTACCGCATCGGCGACAGCAACGTGATTCGAGCCGGCTACGGCATCACCTATGACCCGATCCCCTTCGGACGCCCGCTGCGTGGTCTCTACCCCGCGACACTGACCGGCTCCTGGGTGCCCACCGTGAGCACCTTCGGCTGGTACAACAGCATCAACCAGGGCATCCCCGACGTGCCCACGCCGGATGTGAGCAAGGGGCAGGCCACGCTGCCGCTCAACCTCGACATGGGTCCACGCAGCCCTTGGGGCGGAATGCTCCACCGCGGTTACATCCAGAGCTGGAACCTCACCTTTGAGCGCAAACTTCCCTGGGACATGCTCGGTTCGGTCGGCTATGTGGCTACCAGGACCATCAAGCAGTTGCTCGACCGCAACATCAACACGGTCGGACCGGGCCTGGGTATTACGACCGCGAACCTCCCTCTCGCGAAGGCCTATGGCCGGACTATCACCTCCAACATGTGGGACGGCTGGGGCTACGGCGCTTACGACTCCCTTCAGGCCAATCTGAAGAAGTCCTTCAGCAAGGGCCTGTTCATGACCGTCTCCTACACCTTCGGCAAGGCCCTCAACATGGCGGACGACACCGGCTGGGCCGGCCCCAAGGCCTTCAACTGGGAGGGCATGTTGGCCCGCAACTACTCGCCCGCAAGTTATGACCGCCGCCACATGTACACCATGAGCTGGGTCTATGATCTGCCCTTTGGCGCCGGACAGAAATACAACCTCTCCGGCGTCGCCAACGTGATCGCCGGCGGCTGGCGCTTCAACGGCATCTTCAGCGCATACAGCGGCACGCCCTTCACCGTCACCGGCAGTGGCCAGTCGCTGCAATGCATCGGCTGCACGCAAACCGCTCACCAGGTCGGCCCCGTCAAAAAGCTGGACGGCAAAGGACCGTTGCAGCCCTACTACGATCCGTCGGCCTTCCGCGACCCGCTGTTCTACTTCAA
>CAYWST010000323.1:0-6772 GCA_964461075.1 uncultured Solibacteraceae bacterium
CCATCATTGATTTTGAACAGCGCCGTGGTGTGCGCGCCGAACCAGAGATTGCCCCCTCGGTCTTCATAGACGATATGCCCTTTGATCTGCTGCGAAACGGCGCCGGTTTGCCTGTCCACCAGGCGCATCGTTCCCATCTGGTCGCCAACCCAGAACCTGCCCTGACGATCCTCGAACATCGATTGGATGGCCCACATGGACCCTTGGCTCAGGCGGAGCGTGCGATACCGCCCGGTTGTCCAGTCAAAACGGCCGAGGGCCTCTTGATCCGTGGCGACCCACAACCTGTTGGACCTGTCCCGATAGACCGAGGTGATGTGGTCTGAGGGGATCCCACTCCCTTTGGGGGCGTCATGCCCGAAGTGCTTGAATCCTCCTGTTTGTGGGTCAAAGAGGCTCAGCCCCCGACCGGTGCCTATCCAGATGGAGCCATTTCCGCTCTCCGAGAATCCCGTGATCATGCCTCCACGCAGGGCGCTCGGGCTGTTCAGAGCGGCAACCTGCTTGCCAAACGCCGCGGCACGCGGCGAATAACGGTACAGCGAAAAAGCCGGATACAGAAAGGCCCAGATATTGCCCTGCCGGTCCGATCCGAGCATGGGGATGGTGATCTCCTCGGATGGGCTGGAGAGGTCACGATAGGCCACGCGCTTCAAGGCGGTTTCGGGCGGGCTGGTTGGATCGAACACCTCCAACCCGGGCGTTCCGCCCCAAAGCCAGATTCTCCCGCCCGGATCGGCCGTCATGAACCACAGTCCGGTGGGAGTGAAGCGATCGAAAACCTCAGTCTCGGGATCAAAGCGTTCGATGCCAGCCGGCATGCGAACCCAAAGGCGCCCTGTCTTGTCCCAGACAAGCCCGCTGAGGGACTTTGACATGAAGCGAGGGCTGGGATGCGTGTGCGGATAGTGCCGGAAGACTTTCGTGGCTGGGTCAAAACGAATCAATCCGAGGGAGGTCCCAAGATAAAGCCGTCCGCGCCGGTCCTCCGCAATGGCGCGAATACTAACGGGTCTGCCGTTCGTGATGCTCGTGTCGATTCTGTGCGGCACGGACATACCGCTCGCGGGATTCACCTCATAAAGAATCGGCTCCGATACTTCACCCGATTGGTCATGGCTCGACATCCCCACCCAGAAGACACCTCCCTGGCCTTCGTGGATGGCCGTAATGGCGTCAATCCCGGGGCGCGCAGGGTCTGGCCGAGGGTTCAAAACCGCCGTGAACTTCCCAAGGTTCGGATCGAAGCGGTTGAGAACCTCCGTGGCGACCCACAGGGTCCCTCCTCTGTCCTCGAACAGCATTCCAGGCAAACGATTCGCCGTGAATGGGCTACCGACCAGTGGCATGCCAGGGTAGCGGACATACTGATACCCATCGTGCCGGACCAGCCCTTCGAGGGTTGTGAACCATCGGAAGCCCCGGCGGTCCTGCAACATCTGATAGACCCGGCCCTGCGGGACTCCGTCGGCTCGGGTTACACGCTCGAATCGGATTTCGCGCGCTTGGCCTGAAACCACGGCCCAAGCGCCGTCGTCCGCGTGACCGCTCGCATCGCGGGCGAAAGCGCCCCCGTGAGAAAGGACCAGCAGCGCGACAAATCCGAGCACGCTCAAGCGTCGACCTCCACTTCAGGTTAGATCACTGCTTGGCCTGGCATCCGGGGCCACTGCTGGCGGTCTTGACCTCCATCTGCTTCGCCGTGGCCGCCAAAAATTTCTCCGCGGAATAACTGACGCCGCCGGGCAGAGCTGAGAACCGGACCGCCAGAGTCACTGGGTCCTCATCCTTTCCGAGCAAGTTACAGCGATCCGAATCCACGGCGGGCCGGAAGGCACGCACAGCTGAACAAAGGCAGCAACTTCACCCATGAACTCCTTCAGATCATCGACCTTGTTTTCGATGGTCTTCGCTTTCACGGCGCCACGGCGCGCCGGTGGCGGCGGGCAATGCGCCCGTGCACATTCGTACTTGGTTCACACGCATCCTTCCGCTCTCATCCCTCATGGTTTACCGATCCAGGAATACTGCCACCCGACGGATACGGTGTGGTAATTCCCGCCAAAGCGCACATAGCTTCCAACGCTGTAGTTCGCCTTGAACGACTGGTGTCTGTTAATCGGATAGGAAAACGTTCCTCCGATGCGCGAACTCGTCTGCTTTGTTGCGAGATTCTGAACTCCGTTCAAGCTGGCGATACCCCCAAACCAGAAGTTGCCGTCCAGCGACACCCAGAATCTGCGCCGCCCGAAGTCGCGGCTCAGATGGCCTTCGAAGGAGCCGATCGGCGTCAATGATTGCTGCGCCGGGACAGGACCTGCGTATGCGGCGTTGTTCGTAGTGTAGAACCATACTCCTGCGTATCCGTCCAGCACCCAATGGTTCCACCGCTGCGAGTACCCGAACTCCGGCTTGAAGGCCCACCGGTTGATGCCCCAGTTGATGAGTTTGAGCGGGTCATACTGGCCGGTCGGAGCGATCACCCGCAGGCTCGCTCCGAGCAGAACTTTCTGCCTCCACTTCATGAACTCCTTCATCTGCATGGCTGGCCCGCCCTTTATGTTCACCGACAAGCGACAGCCCGTGTCCATCAACCCGGAACGGTAAACTTGCGCTTGCGCGCCCATCACATCGCCCTGAAAAGTGCCCACTCCGTACGGCATTGAAGCGGTTACGTTGGCGGACCGGCCGAAGAAATTGAACGAGTGGTAATAGCTGATCACCGGAACGCTGTAAGTCCCGCTGGCGTCCGTGATGGGCACTGTCCCGTTGAAATTGAGTCCCCCGTCAAAATATGAATACGTCAGATTGATCGCGTTGGAGTGCGCCGGCGTAATGACGTAGGCCCGCGGAGCGAGGTCTTGCGCAAACGCCATGGTGATTGAACACGCCACAAGCGAAGCGTCCCATGTCAGCCTGGCGTACCGCGACTTCATCCGAGCCTCCGGACCTGCGTCTAGAACAGCCGTCCAAGCCGGAACTGCAGTTTGCTTTGCCCCTTATCGCCGAGGCTGTAGCCGAAGAAAATCAGCCCCAGCGGCGTCTCTCCAGCAACGCCGACACTTCCGCTGAAATAGGGCGCCTTGCTGTTGTTTTCCATGAACGCTCTGCCAATTTCGGCCAGAATCGTCCCATAAAACTTGCCGAGCAGCGAGGGGTGAAGCGACATTGACCTCAACAGGGCGGCGCCGCCGTAGTAGTAGTTGTTGCCGTAGAGTTGATTTCTTCCCAGAGAACTGACTCTCATGAGTCCGCCCAGCGTGAAGGTCGGAATACGGTCGGCGCGGTCCGGCTTTGTGCCGCCTGCGGCGCTGGATACCATACTCCACCTTTGGTTGATGGTGTTGGCGAATGTCACCTGCGAATCCAGAACAAGGAATCCGGCGCCGGACCGCGGCGAGTTGGCCACCCACTGCGCCTCGGAGGTCGCTCTCAGGCCATGGCGTGGAATCAGATTGTTGTCCAAGCGGTCGTAGGCGTGCCGTAAGCGGATTCGGTTGAAATTGCCGTCGACGGTGTTGAAAATAGGTGCGCCCGAGGAGACCTCCGCGCTGGTTCTGTTGAAGTTGTAGCCGAGCCGCCATTCGGTGAAACGCGACTGCGCGAAGCCGAGATCAGCGCCAGCCACCAGATTGTCAGTGTCAATCGTGGCAATCTCGTCATCGCCCGAGTAAAACGGAATCTCGCCCTTGGAATAGCTGGCCCGCGGCGCGATGAAAACGCTGCTGCGCCCAAGTGGCATATAGTACTCGCTGGAGAATTCATTGATGCGGCCGATGTTGAAATCGGTCCTCCACTCGGCGCGCGGCTTGAGGATATCGAGGAAGGTGAGGCGGCCGCCGGCGCCGAAGCGAAGCCCCTCGCCGCTGGCGGCGTCGAGCAACAGCAGGAGGTTCAGAGTTGGCGGTGCGTGCTCCTTCTGATGGATCCGCAGATCCAGGCCGTCGGCGCCGTCCTTCCTGGTGAAACCGTAGTCGGCCGAAGAATAGGGGCCATACCCGGTGATGCGATCAAGGTCGCCTTCCAGCGTCTTCCTGTCGAGAGGTTTGCCCGCGGCATCGGTCTCCAGCAGCGCCTTGATCTCGGCGGCCGTCGAGGGGGTGGCCCCTGAGATCGAGATGAACTGTGGCGTGATGGTCTCCGGACGGCGGCGCTGCTGCCTCTGCCGGAGGTGCTCGTCGTACTCCTCCTGACTGAGGGAGAAACGCCGCAGTACGTTTGCTTTGGCGGCTGCGCCTGCATAGCCCACCTTGAAGAACTCTTCGCCACGGCCGTATTGTGTGCCGGTGAACCCTTTCAGGTCCGGCGCAACAACAATGTCGGCCAACGCGAGGCTGCGCCTCTCGTTGTCCATGATCATGATGCTGATCGAGCGCCCGGCAACGCCGAAGAAGGATTTGACGTCTTTGTCCGTGATCGGCGGCGTATCCAATGCGACGGCGATCACGATGTCCGCGCCCATCTTCTTCACAACGTCCACCGGAAGATTGTTGAGCGTCCCGCCATCGACCAGCACCTTGTCGCCAACCCGCCAGGGGGCGAAGATCGCCGGCAGCGACATGGTAGAGCGCAGAGCGTCAAATAATGCGCCTTTGTCGAAAACCACCTGCTTGCCGCTGATCAGCTCCGAAGCCACACAACGGAAGGGGATAGGCAGCTCATCGAAGGACCCCATCTGTTCGTAGGGAGCGGCGAAGCGGCTGATGACCTTGCCGACGCCCTCTCCTGGGGATAGTCCTGGGGGTAGCTGCACACCCTTCTTCAAACCCAGCTCAAACAAGGTGGGGAAGGCGCGGCTGTCCTCCTTGCGGCGGAAACTCAGGTCCGGGTACGCGGGACTCAGCCGTAACGCGTCATCCCAGTCGATCGCCTGCACGAACGCCTTCATCTCTGCGCCGCGATAGCCCGTGGCATAGAGCCCGCCGACGAGACCGCCCATGCTGGTACCGGCGATATAGTCCACCGGGATGCGGTTCTCCTCAAACCACTGCAGCACGCCGACGTGCGAAAGCCCCAGCGCGGCCCCGCCTGCGAGGGCGACGCCGATTCTGGGGCGTTTCAGTGTACTCTCCGCCGGTTGACTTGTTGCTTCGACGCCAACGAGCATTGTGAGGAGCGCCAGTGGGGCCAAACGATGGAGCATATCCAAGTAATGCAGCACGATGGCTGCCACACACCTGGAGAGGTCCTGGATCGGGTCTAAGAGGTTGTGCCCTCATGGGCAGAGCGGCCATCGCGAGCAGTTGGGGCCGGCATGGGAAGGCAGAATCGGGGGTTGGAATGAGTTCCTCCGGTTGGTATTTCGACTCTCCCCGATCCCAGGAAGAGGCTCATCGAACTCCTCAGGGCCAACCGGATCAGAGCCGAAGCCGATGGTTGTCCTTCAGCTCAACGAAGAGGGACGCAAGCCGCTGCCGTGGTCTGCCTCGACGAAGGGATTCCGCAATGGAATGCTGGTGGCGGATATCCGCCCTGATGGATGGTCTTCCAGTTGCTCATGGTTTCCTGCCGTTTCGGAAGAGTCGAAACCCACGTGGGAGGATGAATGAGAGCCCGGCATATGCTACTCGTACTTCTCTGCGGCGCCGAACCTTCCTCCTGGGGGCGGCCGCAAACTGACGTTCTCATCATGAAGAACGGAGATCGGCTCACCTGCGAGATCAAGCGCTTGGAGCGAGGTATTCTTTACGCGAAACTGGATTATGCCGACGGAACGGTTTCCATCGACTGGCTGAAGGTGGCGCGGATAGAGAGTCGGCAGTTGTTCCTCGTTCACACCGAGGACGGTTCGCTCTACGAGGGGACACTGCAGACCGCGGACGCGCCAGGCAAGGCCCCCATCCGGATTGAAGTGCTCCCTCCCAGGGAGCAATCTCCAAGGTTGGTCGAGCAAAGCCGCGTGGTGATGCTCAACCAGACTTCGCAGTCCCTGTGGCACAGGCTATCGGGCAACTTCGACAGTGGACTCCTGTACACCAAGGGCAATGATGCAACGCAGTACAACCTCGCCGGCGAACTGCGGCTCAGGCAGGAACGTTGGAGCGGGAAGACGGGGTTCAACTCGAACCTCGCGAAAAGCACAGGCGCCGAGACTTCCACTCGCACGGAGTCCTATGTTCAGGTTCAGCGTTTGATCGGTGGCGACCGGTGGTTCTACAGCGGCGGAGGCAATTTCTTAAAGAGCACCCAGCAGGGCATCAACCTGCAGACGACCTTGGGAGCGGGCATCGGGAGATTCTTGAAGGATTCAAACCGGACACGCCTGTCGATAATGGCCGGGCTGGCCTATCAGAAGACGCAATACGAACCGTCTTCGGGCACTCCGAGTCCGCCCAACGCGGTGGCCGGCCTGTTTGCCGGCAATCTACAGGTCTTTCAGTTCAAGAAGACAGGCCTGGACATGAGCGCCAGCATCCTGCCCGTCCTCTCAGAGGCCGGCAGATTGCGCGCATCCGTCAACACGGCCTATTCGATTCAAGTCATCACGAACCTGTGGTTCAAGATTTCCTTCTACGGCAACTGGGACAACCGGCCGCCCGCCAGTTTCTCGGGAAGCGACTATGGCATGAGTTCGGGTCTAAGTTGGACGTTTCACTGATCCAAGGCCCGGTGGGCGGTAGTCGCGGGCCAGCGCGAAGACGGCGGCAGACGATGGCCGCTTGAAGCAATCCGCCGAGGCGCATGAAGAAGGTGTCAATGGCGGCATCGGCCGTGTACGTGACTTCCGGACGGGCGCCAAGGAACAGTGCCTGGCCAGGAGGATCTCGCCTAA
>CAYWST010000324.1:0-6766 GCA_964461075.1 uncultured Solibacteraceae bacterium
CCCCAGTCCCGCTCGCGTCCCCATCACGTCCATCAGCCGCCCGCCCAGCGTGAACATCACCGTGTAGCTCAGCACGAACGCGAACACGATCCGCGAATAGACCGTGTTCGAAATGCCGAACTCCCGCATCAGCTCCGGCGCCAGCACGCTCAGCACCTGCCGGTCCAGAAAGCTCAGCGCCGTGGCCGCGAACAGCAACCAACAGAGGATCCAGCCGCGAGTGGCTGGTACTGCCTGCGTCATCAGAAGTAAAAGCGGAGAGCGAGTTGCATGATGCGCGGCGCTCTCGCCGAGAGAAACTCGCCGAATCTCGAATTCACCTGATTGCCGGCGCTGTCAAAACGCGCCGCCGTGTCGAGCGTCGCGAACTGGGTGTGGTTAAATGCGTTGTACGCTTCGGCGCGGAACTGCATCCGGATCTGCTCCTTGATCGGAAGATCTTTCATCAGCACGATATCCCAATTCGAGATGCCGGGGCCCCGGATCTGCGTGGTCGCCGAATTGCCAAACGTTCCGACCGCCGGTCTCCGGAAGACTTCCGTCGCAAAATTCCGGCTGAACGTACGCTCCCCTTTCGGAATGACAGGATTGCCGGTGATGTCCACGCGCGCACCCTGGCTGGCCGTCCCCGTAATATCGATCGGTGTGACAGCCGTCCAGGAGATGCCCAGCGGCTCGCCGCTGACGAAGCTCGTGATCCCGGAAAGCTGCCAGCGGTTCAGCGCGTAGTCCAGCACGCCGTTGCCGGCCTTCACTTTGGGCAGCTCCCATGTCCAATCGATGCGGGCGTTGTGCGTCCTGTCGAACGTGGACAGGCCGTAGTTCCAATAGCGCGGCGAAGCCAGTACACTCACCGCGCTCGCGTCGAAATCGGTATAGTTCAGAGACTTCGACCATGTGTATGCGAGGCCGAACTGAAACCCCCGCGCAAAACGCCGCCGGGCCGAGACCTGAAGCGAGTGATAATTGGACGACGACGCCGGTTCCGACATCAAAATGTCGTTGTACCCGATGATCGGCCGCAGAAACGAGTTCGGCAGCGGCGTGGCCGGGTTCGAAGGGTCCGCGTTCGCGGGGTTGAAGTTCGCCCCCGCGGGAACCGGATTGATGTTGCGCAGCCACATCAGATTCCTGCCCAGCGAGCCCACGTAACCGATGTCGACGACAGTGTTGTAGGCGACATTCTGTTGGACCGAGAGGCTGTAGTTCATCACCCGGGGCACACGCTCGGAACGGTCCAGACCGTTCACGTTCTGAGGGAACACAAATCCCGCCGACGAAGTCAGCGTGGCCAGGTTGCCGAAAAAGATCGTCGGAGTGTCCGTTAGCGGCGGCTGCGCGGCGAACCTGAGGTAGTTTTCGCTCATGTTCGGCCGGTTATAAAACATCCCGAAGCCGCCCCGGACCGCAGTCTTCCCGTTTCCGAAAACGTCCAGCGCCAGCCCGATTCTCGGTCCGAATTGAATCCCATATCCGTCGATGAAACCTCGAGGCGTGCCGTTCTGTCCGGCCACCGCCATGCCGTTCACCGGGTTGCCCGTCCCCGGCGCGATCGCGCCGATGAGCGTCGCCGGGTAGATCTCCCCAGTCACCGGGTGGCGGCCAACGCGTAGATTGTTGATCCGCACCGGTTGAATCAGTTGAACCTGGCGCGCCCGGTCGAATAGCGCCGGATCGAACGCCGTCAGCCGGTCGCTCCGCATATAGATGGGTTGAAGATAGTGGAAACGAACGCCGTACTCGATCGTCAGGCGCCGATTGACCTTCCACAGGTCCTGGGCGAACCATTCCACCGCGTGCTGCCGGAAGCTGTTGATCACCCGCTGCAACGCTTCCGTATAACTCGAAAACACGCCCAGCGCCGCGTTCGAATACGCATAGTTCGTGTCCGACGGATTATTCACGTTCGGTGTGAATACGAAGTTGCCGTAATAATTGGCGTCCGAAAGCGCGCCCTGATAGTTCCGTTCGATCATCACGCCGAACTTCAGCGTGTGGCTTGCCAGGGTTTTTGTGACGTTGTTGGTGAGATTGAAGGCGTGCAGCATCTGATAGAAGGGAAACCGTCCCTCCATGAAAAGGTTTGCGGGATTCTGGATGCCGCCGAACGTGGCGTTGGGGATCAGCCCGAGCGGGTTTACCGCCGGGTTAAGTTGCCCCGCCGTGAATCCCACCGTGCTGCGCTGATTGCGAGTGATCGATTCTTCGGTGGCGCTGTTGCCTTCCGGCCGGCGCGTCCAGCCGAAACTCGTTTCATTGATCAGCGTCGGCGTCAACACGCCCGTGTACCGCAGGATGTACCCCTGCCCGTGCAGCCGGTAGGTCTTTTCCATCTGCGGCCAATTCGTCGCCCCCGCCGTCAAAATGCCCACCGAACCCGTCTGCTGATCGACATACGAGGCGAAGGTGAAGGCGAGGCTGTGAGTCGGCTTGATGTTGTAGTCGATCCTCGCGTTCTCCATTCGGATCGGCGTCTCGTTCTCCGCCTGGAACACGTAGTTGTAGCGCCCGCCCGAAACGCTCCGGTCCAGGAAATTGGGCTCGGGGAAAACCTTCAGCAGAGCCAGCCCGCTCGGGTTCAGCCGGTTGGCCGGAACCACGTTGCCTGGAAACGGCTGCCCGGTCTGCGGATCCCGAATGGGGATCAGCCTGTTATTGAGGTCGATCGACCGGGTGAAGTCTCCTTGCCGTTCCAGGCTGGTCGGGACCGTCAGTTGCGCGATCGGGCGCGGCACCTTCAGCGGCCAGAACTCCTGTGACCAGAAGAAGAACAGCTTGTCCCGGTTGGTGTTGATCTTCGGGATCGGGATCGGCCCGCCCACGTTATAGTTCCAGGTGTTGTAGCGATAGCGCGGCTTGGGTTGCCCGAGCCTGTTGTTGAAAAAATTGTTCGCGTTGAACTGCTCGTGCCGTTTGAAATAGGAGCCAAGTCCATGGAATTCCTTCGTTCCGGATTTGGTGATGAAGTTCACCGTCGCGCCGGATGACCGTCCGTATTCCGCGGGATAGTTGGTCAGCAGCACTTTGACTTCGGCAACCGAGTCTTGGCTGAGCATGATCGTGCCGTTGAAATTATTGCCGATCGGGTTGGTCGGCATCCCGTCGACGGTCACCGTGTTCGCATTCCGGCGATTCCCCTGTACGCTGATATCGAAGTTGCGGTCGATCCGCTCCGAGTTGCCCAACCCGCCCCGGTCCACCACACCTGGCATCAGCCCGATGAGCGACATTGGATTCCGGCTTTTCGTCAGCAGGTTCTCAAGCTGTCCGGTCGTGATCACCCCGGCGCGCTCCGAACTCGCCGTCTGCACCGCGACTCCTTCCGCCGTCACCGTCACCTGATCCGCGACCGCGCCAATCTCGAGCGACAGCCGCCCCACTGGCAGAGTCTCGGCCGAGGAAAGCACCATGCCGGTCCGCTGCAGCGTCTTGAACCCCGCCGCCGTTACCGTCAGCGTATACGCGCCCGGCTGAAGACTGCCGATCAGAAAGTCGCCTTGATCGTTGGTCTGCACACTCCTTTTGGCGCCGGTCGCGACCTGTGTCGCCGTGACCTCCGCATTCACCACTGCTGCGCCTGAAGGGTCGGCCACCGAACCCGTCAACGTGCTCGTCACAGTTTGTCCCGTCAAAACCCCGGCGCTCGCCGTCCACAGTGCAAGTGCCGTGATCAGTCCCAGCCGTCTGTCCCTCATGGAAGTCACCTCGCCAACTTGGATTCGGATAATACCTTGTGTTTGCCGAGAAAGGCTTCAATTCTGCGTTGGACCAATAGCGTGTCTGCGTCGGTCCATGTGTGGCGCCCGTGAGCGCCGTCCTTGATCGTTACAAGCTCGTTCGGTGTTCCTGCCTTGTCGAGAGCCTCGTGCAGCCGCACTGCGTGTTCGTGCGCCACCGTTGCGTCCGCGTCTCCGTGGAGCGTCAGCACTGGCGGCAAACCCGGCCGCACCCAGTTCAGCGGAGAGATCCGCCGCGCCATCTCCATCGCGTCCCCAGGCCCGCTGAAGAACTTCTGGTAATGCGGTTTGGCCGTCTTCAGAAGCTCCGTCATGTCCGTCGCGCCATAGTAATTGATGACCGCCACCGGCTTCGTCGGCGGACCTTCAACGCCGCAGGATGAATCGAAACTGCCGTCCAGAAAGGCGGTCATCAGCGCCAGGTGCCCGCCCGCCGAACCGCCCGTGACCACGATCCGGGCCGGATCGATCCCATATCGTTCCCCGTTCCGCCCCACCCACAGCAGCGCGCAACGGCAGTCTTCCACCGCCGCCGGAGCCGGAGCCCGCCCGCTCAGCCTGTACTGCACCGCTGCCACCCTGAACCCAAGCTGCAGATAGGGCAGATACCACAGCACATACTGCTCCTTTGTCCCCGTCTGCCACCCGCCCCCATGGATATACAGGATGGCTGGTCCCGGTTCCTTCGTATAGGGAACATACAGGTCCAGCTTCAAATCACCGTCCGGCAGCCGCTTGTAAGTTACGTCGCGCACCGCTTGAAATCGCTGCCCCACCAGCGAGGCCCAATCCCGCGCGCTCTCCGGCTGCGCCTGCCCCTGTGCGAGCGCCGCCCCGGACAATCCTAGAATGATTACATATTGAACATACATGTTCACGTGGCGTACCTTTATCTAGTCCCAGTTCAAGCGGATGTCAAGAAGAATTAACATGCGTCCCGGCGCCGGCACTCTCGAACGTGGTCTGACTGTCCTCGAGACCGTCGAGCGCGCTGTTCATCCAATGAACATTCAGGAGATTGCGGCGGCCACAGGTATTCAAAGGCTTGCCGTGTACCGCTTGCTCAACACCCTCGAGGACCGCGGGTACGTCCGGCGCGGAGACGATAAGCGGTACCGTGCCGCCTCCCGGCGAAGGCGCCTGCTCATCGGGTATTGCGCCCCGCTGGCCGGCAATGCGTTCCGTGTCGATCTGGCTGCCTCCATCCAAGGCGCGGCCGCCGATGCCGGCATCGACATCATGATGCTCGGCAACGAACCTGACGACTCCTCCGCGGCCCTGAAGAACGCCGGGATTCTCGTCGAGGCCAAAGCCGATCTCGCCCTCTTCTTCCAGCCCGTGGAACGAGTCGGCCACATGTTGTCGGACCGCCTCCAGAATGCGGGAGTCAGGTTCGTCACTCTCGAACGGGCCATTCAGGGCGGTTTCTATTTCGGCGCCAATAACTACCTGGCGGGGAAACTCGCCGGCCACGCTCTTGGTCAATTCGCCAAAACCAAATGGCGGGGCGGATTCGATCGGGTTGTTTTGGTGGAGGCATCGCAGGCCAGCTCGAACCTTCACGCCCGCCTTGCCGGCGCGCTGATCGGTCTTCGCGATGTCGTCGGCGCAGTCGATGAATCGCGCGTGGTTCTCCTCCACAGCGACATCGCCGGCGAGACCAGCCGGGTGGTTATGAGCCGCTATCTCAAGTCGCTCCGCGCCGGAACGCGGCTCCTGGTCTCGTGCTTCAACGACCTGACCGCGGTTGGCGTCGCCCAGGCCGTTCGTGAAGCCGGCCGCGCCGGTGACGTCGCCATTGTCGGGCACAATGCGGCTCGCGAGGGCCGCGAGGAGCTCCGCCGCCCGGGCAGCCCATTCATCGCTTCCGTGGCGTACTTCCCGGAACTCTACGGCCCCAAATTGATGAGGCTCGCCGAATCCATCGTCGCCGGTGACGCCGTGCCTCCCGCAATCTATATTGAGCATCGGGTCATCGACCGCGAAAACGTCGATCTGCTCTATCCCCCGGCCCCAGCAGACTGAGCTGATTCCGCGGGCTTATCCTACCTACATGGACCGCCGCGCGTTTCTCTTCCTCCCCGCCGCCGCCCTCGCTCCCGCTCCGCCCGCCAACAAGCGCCAACGCATGCTCCGCTGGCTCGAAGGCAACCCCGAGCCGGAGTACACCCCCGCCGCCTTCTTCCTCCACTTCGCTCCCGAGTTCAAGAACGGCCTGCCGGCCGCGACGAAGCACCTCGAGTTCTTCCGCCATACGGACATGGACTTCGTCAAAATCCAGTTCGAGCAGACTTACGAGCGCCAGGCCTTCCTCCGGAAGCCCGCCGACTGGTCCAAACTCGCCCTCCGCAAAATCGACTTCTATGAGCCCCTTCTTGTCACCGCGCGCGAGCTGGTCAGATCCGCCGGCAAGGAAGCGCTCGTCCTCATGACGCTCTACTCGCCCTACATGTGCGCCGGCCACTGCGCCACCGCGCCCGTCCTTAAACGCCACCTCCAGGAAAACCCCGACGCCGTCAAACGCGGCCTCGAAATCCTCACCGAAAGCCAGATGATCTTCGTCAAAGCCTGCATTGAGGCCGGCGTCGACGGCTTCTATATGTCCACGCAAGGCGCTGAAGCCTCCAACTTCGGCGGCTCAACGATCTTCTCGAACTACATCAAGCCCTTCGACCTCGTCGCCATGAAGGAGATTCAGGCCCGGTGCCGGTTCAACATCCTCCACGTCTGTGACTATGTCGCCCCCTACGCGAACTACGAAGACGCCCGCGACTATCCGGGCCACGTCGTCAACTGCAACCCGAAACTCACCGGCCGCGAAATGAGCGCCGTGGAGATTTCGAAATTCTTCGGCAAACCCTACATGGGCGGTCTCGACCGCCACGGTCTCATCGCCAAAGGCGCGCCCCAGCAGCTTGAGCAGGAGATCAAGCGCGTCATCGCCGCCGCCCCCCGCCAGTTCATCCTCGCCGCCGATTGCACCGTCGCCGGCGACACCTCCTGGGACCGCCTCAGGCACGCCATCTCCG
>CAYWST010000325.1:0-6760 GCA_964461075.1 uncultured Solibacteraceae bacterium
ACTCCCAGTCGCTTCAGGTTCTCGGCGTCCTCGTCCGGGATGGTCCCGCCCACCACGACGAGAACGTCGTCCATCCCCTCTTTTTTCAGTAGCTCCAGTACGCGGGGGACAATCGCATTGTGAGCTCCGGACAGGATGCTGAGGCCGATGGCGTCGACATCCTCGTCCGAGGCGGCCCGGACAATCATCTCCGGGGTCTGCCTGAGGCCGGCGTAAATCACCTCCATCCCAGCGTCACGCAACGCGCGGGCAATCACTTTGGCCCCGCGGTCATGGCCATCGAGGCCAGGCTTGACGATGAGTACGCGCTTGGACATTGAGCGCAATCGCTCCAGAGGTGAAACGTCCGGCTGCTTTTAGTATAGGACGGATTGGGTTCCGGCGCGGGGTAGCGTATAATCAGTCCCACGAGGGCGGATGGATGAACTGGACAACAACGGCGGTTTTTGCGCTTGCGCTGGCGTGGCCGGAAAGCGTTCCCGCGCAGGATCTCACACGGGAACAGCGGGAGGAATTCCTCCGCACCGCGGAAGTCGTCAAGACCCAGAGGGCCTCGAAAGGAATCACCGGCGTCCTTCGGGCCACGCTGAAATCCAGGGACGGTTCGCTCACTCACGATGCCGCCATTCAGTGCATCGATGAGAGGAAGTCGCAATTCCAGACGAACCGCGGAACCGAACTGAACTTCAGGGACTCCTACAAGTTCAACATCGCCGCCTACAAGCTTGGGCTCATGCTGGGACTCGACATGATTCCACCTCATGTGGAGCGTTCGTACTCCGGGTCCAGCGGGTGTTTTTCCTGGTGGGTGGACAACGTCCTCATGGACGAAGGGGAACGGCTCAAGAAGAAGGTCGCGCCGCCGGACCAGAATGAGTTTAACGCCCAATACTCCATTGTTCAGGTGTTCGATCAGCTCATTTACAACACCGATCGCAATGTGGGCAACCTCCTGATCACCAAGGATTGGATGCTCTGGATGATCGACCACGGACGCGCCTTCAGGATGCATCACGATCTGCCGAATCCCAAGATCCTGAAGATGTGCGAGCGGCGGCTTCTCGCCAAAATGCGGGAGTTGACCGAGCCGGCCCTGAAGGCGGAATTGGGATCCTACCTGACCGGGATGGAGATTCAAGCCGTTCTGAAGCGGCGCGACAAGATCGTCGCCCACTTCGACAAGGCCGGCCAGTCTGCCTTGTACAGTTACGGCACGCGCAACTTGAACTAGAATGCGCCCGGCCTTCTAACCCTCGACCGCCGTGGAGGCGGCGCCAATCATCTGGCGCCGCTCGCGGGAAATGTCGAGAGCGATCTGCCAGATGACGCGGAAGGACTGGAAGGCCTCCTCTGAGATTCTGTCCGCATCCAGGGCGCCAACAACCTGCGTGAGCAGGTCGAGCAATTGCAGGCGGATGGTCTCCAGTTCTTCGGCGCTGGCGGTCGCCTGAACTCTCGTGATGAGCAGGATGACCTCATGGTTGTAGCGGTCAGCACGGTTCTTCTGCCGCCGCACGACCCACCGCCGCAACTCCCAGATCCATGAGCTGATCAATACGAGGACGGTGAGGAGAAGCGCGACGAAGTCGGCGTATTCGAGGATGAAGGCCGGCTTGTCCTTGTCATAATAAGCCTGGGCGCCTTCATGGATCGCCAGTCCAAGCCCGGATTGCGCTTCCGGCCGCCTGACGCCGGCAAGAAGGGCGCGAATCTCCGGTTGGGATTCCGGGATTTCGCCGGCCAGTTCCTGCCGCCGCTCCATCAGGATCTGGGTGACGGCGCGGACAACGAATTCGCTGGCGTCGCGCCGGGCCAGAAGCGTGCGCTGAACGGACACCGTCGGTACGTCGTCTTCCGGAATGGCCGGTTCGCCCGAATAGGTGCCCTCAGGAATGACCGAAGGATCGAGGGCCGGCATCCGGATCTTCATCGAGCGGGCTTGTGTAATGGGGACGAAGCGCACTCCGCGGTTCTGGACGATGTCATGGATCATAGGGTTGCCCAGCGCGCGAACCCGGAACAGAGCATCGGCATCCCCCCGCAGGAAGATCCTGGCCGCCGATTGGTCGTCGTCTCCAACGAACTCGAAGTCTTCCTCCCGAAGCCCGAAATGCTCTGCCACGTGCAGGAACGATTGGAATTGTCCTCCTTTCCGGGCAAGAGCGATCCTGCGCCCGCGAAGATCGGCGATCCGGGCGGCGCGCGACTCCGCCGGGACCAGGAGCTGAAATGTATCGTCGTAGAGAATCGCCACCATGCGCGCGGCGGCGCACGCGGGCACATCCGCCTGCGCGGCTGCAAAGGCCACCTCGCCGCGTTCGAGAAGCTGGAGATTCTCGGCCGTACCCCCCGTGATCCTCACCTCGATCCGGATCGAGCGGTAGCTGCGCTCAACCACCCGCTTGAGCGCCAAAGCCAGCGCGTGGCTCTCGCCGCTATCCGAACCAGCCGCAATCGGGGCGCGATGCACGCGCGAACGCTCGGTGAGGTTGAGCAGCAGTCCGCCAACCAGCGCCACGCTGGTCACGCTCAACGCGATCAGCCCTGCCTTGTTGGCGTCGAATCTCATCGGCTGCCCAGGGACGCCCCCAGATCGGGGCGTATCCATATGAATCGTTGCACCCGAGGTTGACTACGGAATGAAAGGGCCGTTACACGAGCGGCGCGCAGGGAAAGAACGATGGAACCGGCGGGCCGAATGCGGGCCATGCCTGGGATGGGAGCCATGGCAAATGGAGTCAGCGGCCGCAATCGATTCGAGGAAATTCCTGACCGGCCTGAGGCTCAATCAAGCGGGGGCGGTACCTGACGCGCAGCTCCTCGACGAACTCCCGGCCACGGCGCCACCTGCGCCGGAACTTGAAAGATCGAGCAACGCGCTGGCTCTGGACGGAACCCATCGAGGAGCCCTCAACACCCTCCCCGCCATGGGTTCGCGAGCGGCATTCGAGTTCATGGCCCCGGCGACTCCGCCAGCGACACGAGTTATGCTTCCCTTGTCCCCGTGATTCCGGGGCGAGGAGGCAAATATGCTCAGCCGCCGGAGGCTCTTCAAGTCGTTTTGCTCCATTCCCGCTGTGACAGCCGCCGCGTCGCAGGAAGCGGATCGCCGCACCGCGGGACTGCCGCCCTTGACGGTCAAAGACGCAAAGGTAATCACCACCAGCGCCGGCGGGCGGTATCGATGGATCTTCCTCAAGATCATCACGAGCGAACCGGGGCTCTATGGCATCGGCAGCGCCAACAACCACTACCAGACTCATGCCGTAGTCGCGGCGCTCGAAAAGCACCTGATTCCGTTTCTGATCGGGAAGGATGTTTCGCGCGTTGAAGATCTGTGGCAGACGGCGCACCTGCGGACCTACTGGCGGAACGGCCCGGTGAACAACAACGTTCTGAGCGCCATGGACATGGCCCTTTGGGACATCAAGGGCAAGCGGGCTGGGATGCCGGTGTACGAACTGCTCGGCGGCAAGGCGCGGGATGCGGTGCCGTGCTATGACCACGCGGGCGGGAACACGAAGGAGGCGGCCGCCGAATCGGTTCAGAAGTCGATGGCGGCCGGCTATCGCCACATCCGCGTGCAGTTCGGTCCCTACGGCGGCGGAGGGTTCATCCCCAAGGGGCAGGGACAGCGTCCGGAGGGCGGCTTCGGCGGCACTGCTTTCGACGAAGAGCAGTATGTCGACAGCGTTCCGCAGTGGATTGAGTACGTCAGGAAGACCGTCGGTCCACAGCCGAAACTGTTGCACGACGTCCACTCGCACCTCTCCGGCTCCAACGCGGTGGAGTTCTGCCGCCGCGTTCAGCCGTTGCAAATGTTCTTCGTCGAGGATGTCCTCGCGCCGGAGCAGATCGACTGGTACAAAAACATCCGCCAGATCTGCTCTACGCCGCAGGCGGTGGGCGAGGTCTTCTCACACCCCTATGAGTGGATCCCGCTGGTCACCAATCGCTGGATCGATTTCGTCCGCTGCCGCGTATCGGCCATCGGCGGGATCACCCCGGCCAAGAAGCTCGCGCACCTGTGTGAACCGTTCGGCGTGCGGACCGCCTTCCAGGAAGGCGGCGAGAACGACCCCGTCAATCAGATGGCCGCATACCACGTCGACCTTTCGAGCGCCGCCTTCGGCATTCAGGAGGAAAACCACTTCCCGCCCCTGGTTCATGAAATGCTGCCCGGCACGGCGCAGATTCGAGGCGGCTATATGGACGGAAGCGGGAAACCGGGACTGGGGATCGACATCGATGAGGCGCTGGCGGCGAAACATCCGCTCGGGGAGATCCCGCGCGGCGGCGCCTGGCCACTGGACCGCACATTGGACGGAACCGCCGTCAAACCCTAGCCGAGCTGCCGGCGCCCACTCATAAACGATCACGCCCAATCCGCCGATACGTGATGGTCAACAGCAATGTGGCAAGCTCTCCGCAAACGCAAACTGCAACTCGCTCCCGGACACGATTCCCGCGAAGACGGAATCACCTCCACCATCGGCTCGCGCCTCGCCTACCTGCCCGAGACAGTCTGGTCCAGCCTGTTGTCCGCTCTCTACTCCGAGCCGATTCATCCTGGCCCCCTCGAGCGAGTCGACTTCTGGCCGCGCTGGCGCCATCCCGACACGGGCCAGGTGGAACCAGACATGAACTATGAGTTCGAGCGTCTCCGCCTCATCGTCGAGGTAAAGAGAGAAGGGGGGGAGCAGACCCGCCGGCAGTTGTCCCGTGAACTCGATGCGGCCGGGAATCATCTGGCAGACGGCAAAGCGACCCGTATCCTCGCGCTCGGTGGATCGCTGGCTGGCGTTCCGCGGCAGCTTCCCGCGCGAGCCGTCTCCTGGAGGGATTTCGCTGCGCTGGTCCGCATCGCCACCGAGACGGCCCCGGATTGTCCCGCGCCTCTCTCGTCCGATCTCGATCAGGCATTTGCGTGGTTCGGTTTTCCCGGCTGGGCTTGGCTGTCTGACACCGAAATCGCCGGCTTCCGTCCGGACCCGGCTGGCCGCTCGGTCTCTCTGTTGACGGATCTGGGCGAGGCGTCTTCGCGATGGTGGCTGGAGCCCGGACTGCTCCCGATTCGGGACCAATGGGAGGTTTTCGAACAATGAACAAGGAAAGAATCCGAGAAGCGCTGGAGGACGTGCGAAAGGCCTATCGGCTCCTCTACCTCTACCAGGCACGGATCCTGACCGCCGTCCGTGAATTCGCTGACCTCGCCGGGTACGAGTTCTTTCGATTCCTGCCTGCAGGCATGGACAAAGGCATTCAGCCGGGCTCCGACCCATTGGAAGCAGATGACTGGCTCTTCCTGCCTCTCCTGGATGCCAGCATTCTCTATCTGCCCGCTGGCATCGACCCTCAAGCGCAGGATCCAGCACACTGGATGCTCGAAGTCAGACTCCACTCCGACAGCCTGCGCCCTCATCGTCCCAAGAGGTTGACCCGGATCCCCTGGGCCGCCAACCCGGCAGGCGAGTCGCTTCTGGTGACCTACGCCCATAGGCCGGGAGAATCCAGACAAGCTTGGTGGACGGATCTTTGGTACAGGAGCAAGTGGCCTGAAAGCGACGACACTCCCTGGATGGACGCCGACGGCCGGAAAGTTGTGCGAATGACACATCGCGTCGAAGACCTGCTGGACGAAACCGGCGTCTCCGCCGCCATGACCACCTTCCTCGAGCACCTTGCTCGGCACGGCTACCCGCCTCCGCCCGCGCGGCGCACTCCGTTAGCCTGAGAGCCGCCAGCGGGCGAGCCGCAGATCGGAGGCGTGGCGCTCGTTCTTACGGGCCTCGTACCAGAGGGTCAGCAGTTCCCCGTTGTCGAGTTCGACGGTGGAGGGGTAGCCGAGGTCGCCCGCGCCGTCATCGGAGATGACGATGGGCTCGGACCATGTCTGACCGCGATCCTCGCTGACGCGAGCCTGATTGCCTCGCGGCGCGCGGCGATAGCCGTAGGTCATGAGCAGGCGCCCGTCCTTGAGCCGGAGCAGGTGGGAAGGCAGGCCCCAGACGCCAATGGCGTGGGGGACGGACCATGACCTGCCGCCGTCGGCGGACTCGGTTTGAAGGGTCTCGCCCTGGTTGGCGGCATTGTGATTCCGGATTTGAACGATCAGCCGGCCGCCGCCGGCATCAACAGCGTGAAGCTCGTGGTAGTTCTCGTATGTATCGCCAGGGCGGGTTGGGATCCAGCCAAGGAGTCTCCAGGAGACGCCGTCGTCGATGGAGACCCACGCGCCGACGCGGCCGTCCTTCGGGAAGGCCTTCCCGGCGTAGAGAAGGCGTCCGTCATCGAGGACGGCGGGACCGTGGGGGCTGTTCATCGGTACCCGGTAGGGAGCGGACCAGGTGACGCCGCCATCGGTGGAACGAAGCATCCATGCGCCAAGCAGCGATTCCCGCTGCTGAGGTGTCGTGGCGCGGTTGACCGCGTCCCAGCGGGCGAGGCGCTCGGCATCCCAGTCCTTGGCCTCCGCGCGGACGCGTTCGTAGGCGAGAGAGGTAAAGGTGCTGATGAGCAGCGTGCCCCGTGGAGTCTCGACGATTCCGGCGTCGCGGTCGTCGATCGGAGTGTCCATCACCACCTGAGGCCAACTCCACGTGCGGCCGTTGTCGGAAGAGCGGACCAGTTCCACACGGCCGAACGGGCAGACGTGCTGTTCGCGGCCGCCGGAGTAGACGGCCAAAAGCGCGCCGGCTTTCGTGCGCGCCAGCGTCGGCCAGCCCGGATAGTGGCGCGGCTGAGGTCCGATGGCGCCGAT
>CAYWST010000326.1:0-6740 GCA_964461075.1 uncultured Solibacteraceae bacterium
CAGTATACCAGCAGCGACGTCGTGCCGACCTGCCTCACGAAGCTCCACCCGTTCGGATTCATGTGCCGCGTCCATAGGAACGCGAATGAAGCCAGCACCAGGATGATGCCCGTCTTGATGAGGATCAATGCCGGGCTGCTCACCCAGAAGTCCACCTTCGGATACAGCGAGAACGGCAAGTTGGAGAAATACTGCGCGCTGAAAATCAGTCCCATCCCCGTCAGCGTCGCCCACTGCATCACGCGATGCATGTCCTTGTCGTCCACCAGCCGCAAAATGCTGCCCCCGCAAAGTCCGAGCGCCACAAACGAGCCCCAGGGGAAGAAAGCGAAGTAGTTGCTGTCCGGCACGAACCACGCTCGAGCGAACGGATGCAACCCGCTCCAGTCCGCCATCGCCACCAGAGGCGACGCGCATGCGATCGCCAGCCCCGTGATGAGCGAAAACCGAACCCGCTCCCGCGTTTCGAACGCAGCCAGCGGCGACAAAACGATCACCGCCAGACCCATGCAGTTGAGAATGTCCACCTTGAACAGATCCGTCCACGGACTCTTGCCGAGGGAAAACGCCCACATTTGCAGCCGGAATAGCGCCGCCATCGACAACAGGAAACCGGAGCGCTTCATCGCATGCCACACGCGCCCTAGCGGTGACAGCCCCTTCTTCACCGTCGAATCCATCAGAAAGCCCAGCGTCACGCCCGTCAGGAAGAGAAACACCGCCGGAGTCAGCCCGCCGATGAACTGCGAGAGAATGTAGATATCCGAGTTGCGCAGATCCTTATGCGTGAACGAATGGAAGACGTGGCCCTGCAGCATGATCAGCGCTGCGAATCCACGGGTCCAATCGAGAAATGCGAGCCTTTGCCCGCCGCGGGAGGAAGTGGAGCTCATTACTTCTGGGGCGTCTCCTTCTTCACGCCCTTCGGCAGCTTCAGACGCGTCGAGTCGTCCTTCAGCGGCGGATTCAGTTTGATGTCGGTATACGTGATCAGCTTGTAATCTCTCGACGGCTGATGGATCTTCTGCTGCTGTGTGAGCCCGTCCTTTGACGAAACCCAGATCTCAATCATCCGGACGTGCTGCCTCGCATCCTCGTTTTTCGGAGTCAGCTCCAGCCGCCCGCAAGGAATCCCGTTCAGGGTCTCCTCTCCACCCCATTTGATGTCGTAGGTCCTGGAAAGTTCCGCCGATGTCGAGCCAAATCCCAGCACCAGGAACTGATCGACAAGCGAGCTCTGTTTCCCGAGATCATACTCCTGCACCGTCAGCAGCCTGGGGTAGTAGATTTGCACCTTTCGGCCGTCAAACGCCACAGCTCGCTCGTCCGGCGCCGTGAACTCGGCCAACATTTTCAGATCGCGCGGTTTAGGCCTGCGTAGCGTGATCTGGCCAGTCTCCACGGCGGACTCCTTGATGACCGCCGTATAGTCCAGCTTCTTCACCTTGGCGACCAGACCCCGGAATCCCGCCGCCGCCTGGTCCATCCGGGCCAGCGTCTGTTTGAGGTCCGACCCCTGGCACAGGCCCCCTGCCGCGGCGATCAGGACCAGGACCCTGGAGCAAACGGTCATGGCTCGACGATCGCCATGTACCCTTGTTGGGTTTCGCTGGAATCGAAGACCGGCTCCACGCGAACGACGCGCATCGCCTTGCCATACCGCTTCGCCAGCAGTCCCGCGGCCTCAGCCGCGCGCCTCGGCTCCGGCGTCTTGTCCAGCAGCGCGGGTTCGATCCAGAACGCGTGTACGCCGCTGCCTGGAGCCATCTGCACGATGCTCAACGGGCGAGGCTGATCCTTGAAGACGGCTCGCGGCGTCAGGAAGATGAAGGCCAGGATCAGACCGACAATCAAGTCGTATTGCCAGCTGCCCCGGGCCGTTTCCCAAAGGATCAAACGCCTCAGCATGACTCCCCTTTAGTGTATCATCCAGGCGCGTTAGCGCCCTCTTCAGCCCGGCGGGCCTCCCGGATCTCCTGCAGCCTGAGCACCTGGCAGTGAGCGCAGTAGCCGCCGATCTCCGTTCTGGCGATCACGATCTGGAATCCGAAGTGGCTTTCCACCTGCCGCCGAAGCCTCTGCAGCGGGTCGCCGAAGAACTCTTCCACTTTCCCGCACCGCAGGCAGATGATATGCGCATGCTCCTGCTTGGTTCGCGTCTCGTAATAATGCTGGTCGCCCTCATAGTGCATCAGGTCCAGTTCGTCGACCAGGCCGCCCTCTTTCAGCAGCTTCAGCGTCCTGTAGACGGTGACCCGGTTCAGCTTCGGATCCCGCTGGTGGGCGAGTTGATAAAGGCTTTCGGCGTCCAGGTGGGCGCCGGTCTTGTCCAGCAGTTCGAGCAAAAGCTGCCGCTGTCGCGTCAGCCGGATGCCCCTCTGTTTCAACGAATCCCGCGCGGCTTCGGGCGTCATGAGATGCTCACTTTGAGAGTACCATGAGCATTGTGGCTAGCCAGTGCGAACGCTGCGGCGGCAGCGGTTGGATCATCGTCGAAAAGCAAGGCCTCTCGGCCGCGGCCCGCTGCGAGTGCGCCGCGCGCGACTCCGTGGCCCGCTCCCTTGAACGCGCCCGCATCCCCGCCAATTACCAACAAGACTCGTTCGACAATTTCAGCGACCGCCAGTCGCCCGAACTGCGCCTCATCACCACGCAGTTGCTGGGCTACGTCCGCGACTTCCCCAACTGCGACCCGCCCGGCCTTCTCCTCATCGGCGAACCCGGCGCCGGCAAGACCCACCTCGCCGTCGCCGTTCTGCGCCGCCTCATCGACATGGGCTTCGATGGGCGCTTCGTCGACTACCAGATGATGCTCGAACGCATCCGCGCCAGCTACGATCCCCTCTCCGGCGAACCCGCCCGCGAAGCCTTCGAGGAAGCCCTCGATTGCGGCGTCCTCCTGCTCGACGATCTCGGCGCGCACCGCGTCTCCGGCTGGGTCGAGGATACCGTCACTTCCATCATCACCTGGCGCTGCAACGAGCGGAAACCGCTTATCGCCACCACCAATCTCCCCGACCCCGACATGGGCGGTCCTGCGGGCCACCAGACAACCCTCATTGAACGCATCGGCGTCCGGGCGCGCAGCCGCCTGTTCGAAATGTGCCGCATCATCCGCATGCCCAAGGTGGGCGACTACCGCATCGCCGCGCGCCGCTGAATCCACTCGCGCATCGCCAGGGGCGCTCCCATCCGGTCGAGCCTCGCGTCCACCGCCTCGTGATTGCCCCACACCACCTCTGCAAACTCTCCGCTCTCGACCCTTTGGAGAATCATCGGGCAGTACGACCCCACACCCCGCTGCACATAAAACCCATACGTCCTGCACGCCACCGGCCGGTGCAGATAAATGTGGCAGGCGCCATTTTTCTGATCCAGGAACGGGCAGATGTAAGGCGCCCGCGCTCCGCCGCCCAGTTCCGTCAAACGCGACTCCACCTCCGCCCGCGCATCCGGCTCCAGTTCCTCCATGCCGCGCTCCACCTCCACCCACTCCGCCTCCACGAGTTCCGGCAGGCACGCCAGATTCCTGCAGCAGTGGTCGCATCCCTTCCGGCACGGCCAGTCAGCGACTGAGGCGGCGATCTCCACGACGCGTTCTTCAATCTCACCCCACAACTGGGTACAACCCGACGCGTCCGGCCCCGGAGCGTTCACAGTTGATCTCCCCTCCTGACTCGTGGAACGGGAGGGGTCAGGCCGACACGCCGCACGACGTCTCGATAGCGCTCGTGGCCATGCAGCGGGACGAAGGCCGGGTCGGCCGCCACGAAGATCAGGTGGTAGGGCTTCGAGTTCACCGCGGCCTCGAGTTCGACGATGGCCTTTTCGGTCTCGCCGATCCACATCCACCAGTGCGCCCGGGCGTAGCGCTGCACCTCCAGCATCGGGCCCGCGCCCATCTGGCTCAGCCATGATTCCACCAGCGCGCGCCGTCCGCCCTTGCGGTAAATCCCGATGAACTGCCCGTACAGCTTCTCATACTCCTCTTCGTGCCGCTGGTACATCGTCGTCAACTGCCGCGCCCGGGCGACGATGGCGCCGACGTCATCTCCCGACATCTGCGCCACGCGGAACATCCAGTAGTGGGCGGCGTTAAACTGCAGATTCAGGGAGATCGCGTTTTCGTAGGCTTTTCTGGCCTCGGCCGGACGCCCGCTCAGGAACAGGATCATCTCCTTCATCGTGTGTCCGCGAGGCTGCTCGGGGTGGGCGCGGATGACCGCCTCGCCCTGCGCCATCGCCTCGTCATACCGCCTGTGGACGGCGAGCCATTCGGCGTACCAGAGCCGGGTGGAAATATCGGCCGGATCGAGCTGATTGGCCCGCTGCAGATGCCGCCCGGATTCATCCCACTTCCAGGCGCGGGTCATCAGGACATAGCCCGCGATGGCCTGGCATTGGGCGCAACCGGGGTCGCTCCGCACGGCGCGGCGAGCCAGTTCAATGGCCGCCTCAAAAGAGCCGTTCCCGCGCCGCGCCGCCCATTCCGCCATCGCCGCCTGGCCCAGCGGATAGTCCGGCGCGAGTTCCATGGCCTGCTGCAGGAGTTCGTTGGATTTTGCCGCATCGGTCGGATCGTTCTTGCGCACCAGGACCAGTGCCTGCTGGATCAGCTCGTCGGCCTGCCGCAGCCGCGCGCTTCGGCGCTGTGTGGCCATGAGGGCGCCGGCGATCGCCAGGACCAGGATGACGAAAACGGCGGCCGCCGCCACCGGTAGACGGAACCTGCGTGGCGGAGGAAGAGCCTGCGCTTCCGGCGCCGGTCCCTCGGCGACCGGCACCGCCAGTCTGTAGCCGATCCGGGCCACGTTTTCGATGTAGCTTCCTCCGCCGGGGGCCGGGTCGAGCGCCTTGCGGAGCAAGGTGATGCAGCGGGCAAGATTGGACTCCTCCATCAGCGAATCGCCCCAGACCTGCTTCCGCAGTTCGTCCTTGGGCACCACCGCGCCTCGCGCGGAGACGAGGCAGTCCAGGCACGCCGTCGCCCGCCAGGGGAGTTTCACCGCCTCCCCCCGTACCTGCAGCTTGAGCGATCTCTCGTCCCAGACGGCGTCGCCGAACCGGATCACAGAGCGGGTGTCATCCAGCCCCGCGTGCTGAGCAGTCCCCATCTCTTTCAGCCCCAAGCCCATTCTACAGACAGAAGCTGGTACTGACTACCCCTTTGTTTTCATCCCGTTCAATCTTTTTCAGGGCGGTTGGTACCCCGTTCAAACCTTGGATGAGTTATTCAGGAACACGCTTCCACAGTCCGGGCTACACTGCCGCAGTTATTAAGGAGGAAACAGCTTATGTTCACATGCAGGATTCTCTGGGTCGGAGCGCTTCTGGTGTTGGGGCTGCCGGCTGCCGCGGCCAACTTCACAGCCGCGGCCGACGGCTGCGCTTCCCAAATCGTAATGACGGTTGACGCCCCGGCTTCGGCTACAAGCGCCCGGTCAGCTTGTACAGATCCCTTCGGCTATGGGGGATCTGCCGCGAGGGCCAATTCCCTCGGGTTGGGCGCCTCGGCGGAATGGTTCACTGAGTGCTGCGGGTCGGCAACCGGCGGAAGCGCCCAGGCTTCGGCGCAGACCCAGTTCATCATCATCGGTCCTCCAGGACTTGTGGACATTGAACTGAACTTGCGGCTGAAGGGGACGGTCACCGGGGGGACGGTGACAGGCTTCAGTCATCGGAGGATCGAGCTTTCCGCGACCATCGCAGGGATCTGGCGCACGGGCTTCATCGATGAGGTGGCTGACGCAAACGGCCTCACCCTGACCACGGGGGGCACGCTGGTGATGCCGCCGGGCACCTGTCCGTCGCCCTGCAATCTCGTCACGCCCACGATCACTGTCGCCGCAAACACCCAAATTCCTCTTGGCCTGACCCTCTACGCAATCGTAGGGGGATATGGCCACGGGTATGGCCGGGCCTCCGCCTATGATTCGCTCACCTTTCCAATCGGAGAGGATGTCTTCAATCTCCCCGACGGGTACACCGCGGTGATCTATGGGATGAATGTCGAAAACAACCGGGTGGTCGGGCAGGAGGAGCCGCCGATCGGCGTGCCCGAACCGGCGACGCTGCTCCCGGCTGGCGCGGCGCTGGCCGCGGTGGCTCTTGGGAGGAACAGGTCGCGTCGGCTGGGCGGCTGACAGCGATCTACAGCCCGCGTCAGGATCTCATATCGGAGCTTCCTCAGTTCACTGCCTGTCGTCTGCGCTCGGACCATAGATCCCTGGCACCTTGCCCCCCATGGGCCGCAGATACGAGCTCAGTTGGCCCCGGTGATGCACGCTGTGCTTCAGCATCAGCGACAGAGTGTCGAGCCCGCTGATCTTCATCATGCCGAAGAAGTCGATCTCGCGCGTCCAGACTTCCGCTGGCGCCGTTTTCGCCCGCTCAAGCGCCGCGGGCAGCTTCGCGTCGAACCAGGCCAGCACATCGGCCACGCTCTTGATCTGTTCCCCCGCTGCCGCGTCGTAGCTGAACGCACCGTCCACGATCCCGTTCAGAAACATCGAGTCCGCGGCCGGCAGATGGAACGCCAGTTTCAACGCGGGCATGCACTTCGGGCTCGGCGCATACTCCGCCTGCCCCTCCGGCGCCGCCGCGATCACCTTCCGCGTCGTCGCCATCTCGCGTTCGTAATCGGCAAGCAGATACCGCGCCACCACTGCCGATTCACTTTGACTCAACCGCATCCTGTCGCCTCCCGACCCAACCTCTCCGTGATGTGGGTTCTAGGACAG
>CAYWST010000327.1:0-6691 GCA_964461075.1 uncultured Solibacteraceae bacterium
CGCCAGCGACGCCACCTCAGCCAAGTGGCAAGAACTCAATTTGCACAGGAGTGGTTCAAAACGCTGAAGTACCGGCCGGAGTTCCCAGATCGCTTCGGCTCGCTGGAAGACGCCCGCGCCTACGGCCAGAGCTTCTTCCACTGGTACAACCACCAGCACCACCACAGCGGCATTGCCATGCTGACGCCGCACGACGTTCATTACGGCCTCGCCGCCCAGGTTCTAGACCACCGGCAGCGAGTCCTCACCGCAGCCTTCCAGCAGCATCCCGAACGCTTCGTCAGCAAGCCACCGCGGCCCACGCCGCTCCCGGACGCTGTTTGGATTAACCCGCCCAAGTCCGGCCCGCCGGAGGGAGGCGAAACTCACTAATTTATGCGGGCAGGTGTCTCAAAGTCGTTGACAAGTTCCGCTCGTTCAGCAGTTTGGGGTGGCGGTCGCGCAGCATGAGGAGTTTCACCAGCGCGAGCGGGGGCTTGGTCTTGCCGTTTTCGTAACGGGAAAAGGCGTTCGGCCAGCCGCCGAAGATCGCAGGCGCCTGCCGCTGGTCGAGCGCCAACTTCTTCCGCACTCGCACGATGAAGGCGGAGTCGCAGCCGGGGTTGTCGTGGTTTCCTGCTTTCACAACTCCTTGAACGACACGGCGAGCACGTCGTCAATGACCGTAAGCTTCAGCAAGGTGGCGAGCGATCCGCCGGGGTCGGACATAATGGAAGAGAGCAATGGTCAGCAGCGTTCAAATCGGCCAGACGCAGGTGAGCCGGTCCACCTTGGCCGCCTTGTGCAAAAAGTACAGGGTCCATGCACTCGCGGTGTTCGGTTCCGCCGCACGGGACGCCATGCGGCCGGAGAGCGACATAGACATCCTGGTCTAGTATTTTCCGGATGCCGACGTTGACCTGGTGGACCATGCCGGCTTGATGCTGGAACTGGCGCGGCTTCTCGGACGCAAGGTGGATCTCGTTTCCAAGAAGGGGCTCAAGCCGCGCATTCGCGATTCAATACTCAAAGAGGCGCGATTGCTCTATGCGGCGTGATGACCTCCATTTGAACGACATCATCGAGGCGATCGACCACATTCGTGAATCCGCCGTGCGACTGTCCGATGGGCTGAAAGCGCGCCATCCCGGACCGCCGTGGCTGCAACGAAGCGGTGTCCGGAACTGAGGGGGCAGATCGCGGCGATCCTCGCTGCCGAATGCGGTTCCGCGGAGAGCAGTGCTGAAGAGTAGGCTACACTCAATCCTGCAGTTCAGAGGAGATGAACACGATGACGAGTGTGAACGAATACGATGCCGTCGCCGGCGCGGTGCAGCACTATCTCGACGGCGGCAGGGCGGGCAAAAGCGCCACGATGAAGCTGGGCTTTCATGAGGGTGCGACAATCTTCGGCTATCTCGGTCCGGACCTGATCGCCGGCCCGATTCAGGGCCTCTACGACTGGGTCGACTCGAACCCCGCCGCATCGGAACTGGAGGCGCGGCTGGGCAGCGTCGACGTCACCGGCGCCATCGCCGCCGTCCGCGTCGAGATCGACAACTGGAGCGGCCACCGCTTCACGGACATCCTCACGCTGCTCAAGGTGGACGGCCAGTGGAAGATCATCAGCAAGGTCTTCCATCTCCACCACGGCTGAGGACGTGTCGCGAAGCCACTCGTGAAACCGGACCGGTGAACCGCGACATCACCGCCGCCGAAGCCATCGAACTGCACATCGGCATCGGTTTCGATCCAAGCGCACAGCCGCGGAGCGCTTCCGGCGGCTGTTCGGCTCACTGAACAGGTTGTCAGCGGTCAGCGGATTCGGATGGAACCGCCCTTGATGAATCGGTTGGTCAGGCGGCCGCCGGAATTGGCGGCAAGTTTGGCGACGAGGGTTTCCACCCTCTTCATGTGGGCGCGGCCCTCGGGGTTCACACTCAACTTCGAGGACGAGTTGAACCAGAAGGTGAACTTGCGCATGTCGTTGGCCATTCGCCGGTCGAAGATCAACGTGAGCACGTCGAGATCGGGATTCTCATGTTCCCCGTTTCCGCAGAAAACGTAGTCGTCCGCCGTCACGGTGTCGCAGAATTGCTTGTGAATGTTGTGCTCGGAACCATGGTGCTGAACCTTCAGAACGCCGACGTGGAGCCTGCCGCCGGCGTCGAATGCGTTGTGATGGTCGAGCCCTTTCAGGATGTCGTCGGCGTGGCCGTCCCCGGTGAGCAGAATGGACTCCCCGTTTTCTTCGGCCAGGAACATAAGCGACGCAAGATTCGGTGCGGTGACCCTGGATCGAACGCCAAGCTGCTTGGCGAGGGCCAGTTCCGCGGCGCCGAGGCGCTCGGCGGCGCGGAGCAAAGGTCCTAGAACAAGTTGCACGGCGGAGGCGGACATGCTCTCGACGTCGCGCTCGGCCTGGAGGCGGATATTTTCCACCTTCTCTTTGTTTGACTGCAGCCAGGAGTTCCAGTCCTTGCGGAGCTTGGTTACGTCCGCTGGAAAGGGTCCGATCACCTTCAGGCCGATGGAGCCCAGTTGAATCGGAGGCATTTGATCCTTCACCAGCATGAGCTTGCCCTGAAACTGAGGATTCAAGGGGATGTTCAACTTCCCCGGCTTGATTCGCCGGGAGACTTTCATCGCTTCCATGATGCTGGCTGCGATCGCGCGCCGGTCCTCAACCACCTTCATGAGCCAGGGGTTGTCGGCCCCGGATAGAATTCTGGCGGTGGCGGCCAGCATATCCTCTACCTCGCCGCTGTTCTTTCCGACCTGGTCGTGAAACGAGTTGTGGAAGATGGCGCCTGCCTCCGCCGGGCGGGGAGCGGCGGGCGTCTTGCTGGTTGGATTTCCATGCGCCAGTTGGTGTTCATGAACGCGCCAGGCGGCCTCGTCGTCGAGCATCTGAAGAACCCCGGAGATGTGGTCGGAATCGATGTGCGAAACATAAACGATGTCGAGTTTCTTTCCGGCTTTCCGCAGAGCTCCCATTGCCGGCGCAACGGGTTCGGAGTAGGCCCGGCGCATCCCGCCGTCGATGAGCATGCGATTCTTGCCGTCTTTGGTCTCCAGCAGCAGGCAGTCGCCCTTGTCGGATTGGAATGCGGTGAGTTTCATGGCTTGAGCTACTCCTTCGTTTTGTCCTCGCGGACGTTGGTCAGGGCGGCCTGCTCGAGGCACTTTTCGGGGTCGATGACGCCGAATCCGACGTCGTTGGCCCAGACGAAGCTGCCGCCGGGAAGCGGTTTCGCGGTGCTGCGGACGATGCCTTCAATCTGAGCGGCGGTGAGTTTCGGCTTGATGGCAAGCATGAGCCCGATTACGCCGGCCACGAAGGGGCTGGCCATGCTTGTACCGGACATACCGATCCACAGTTCGCCGCCGGTCGAGAAGGCTTTCGCCGCGACGATGTCAGTGCCGGGGGCGGCGACGTCAGGCTTATAGCGCCCGTCGCGAGTGGGACCCTGGCTGCTGGAGATATTGATCTCGTTCTTCGCGGAGTCGAGGTTGGCGACGGTGATGACGCGGTGCCCGCAGCCGAGCGAACTCACAGTGGAGGTGTCTACCATCGACCGTTCCGTGAAGAACGAAGGGAACGCCCAGACCTGCTTCGGACCGAGTTGGCCGATCGGCCGGGGGTCGTCCCGTTCGATCCAGCCGTCGAAGCGGCCATCCCGGATTTCGAGGCCGTGGAGACGGACGATCCAGGCTCCCGCCTGAACGCCGATCACGGGCTGGCTTTTCAGGTTCGGGCTCAGGTAAACACTGATGTAGTTGGCGCCGTTGGCCGGGTGGTAGAGCTCATTGTAAATGCTGACGAAGCTTCCGTCGGCGAGTTGGCGGTTCTCGATGAACTCGCGGGGCTTTATTGGGCCGATCCAGTCGCCTTTCGGCGTGCGGAGAGAGATTGCGAAGCGGTCCTGGGGGCTGAACCAGAGTTCGAGCTCGTTTTCGGAGATGTCGACGAGTCCATTGCCGACGACTACCCACTCGAGATCGGCCGTCAGCCCCGCCGCGGGGACTTTGCCGCCAGTATGGATCCGGCCCATCACCCACCCGATGTCGTCGGGGGTTTCGCCTCTTTCCTGCCCGGCATTGCCCGCTGCGACGGTGACCGCCCGGCCTGGGGCGGAGAGCACGACATCGATCCAGCGGCCGATCGCGCCAGAACCATCGTGAGCGTGGCCGTTCGTGCCCAGCGAGATATTGATCGAGAGGCTCTTCTTCAGGCGGGTGGCGAGCGCCACGAGGTAGTCGACGGCATCGGCGATGCGCGTGGAGTCATAGAATGACTGCCGCCGGTCCTCGTCCTCGTCCGGCAGAGAGATGAGGACTCCCGCAATGCCGGCCCGGCGGCAAACGCCCCGGTTGCCGGCCGCCGTGCTGGCGACGTGGGTACCATGCGAACCTTCGCTCATCTGCGATTGTCTTTCGATTTCGTACGCCGGAACACCCAGGACTGGAGCTGCTTTTATTGCAGCGTCGAGGTGCTCCTTCCTGAACTCGGCGCCATAGCCAAACTGGCTGTCCGCGGGTCCCGGACTTGACCTGGCATCGCCGCCCTGATCCCAGATGGCCACAAAGCGGGTTTTGCCGTTCTCATCGAGAAAGTCGGGATGCGAGAAGTCGAAGCCTCCGACATCGATGATCCCAATGAGTACGTCCTCGCCGAAGCGGTGCTGAGATTCCTTGCCAAAGCGCCGCTCGGAAACCGACGGGGCGGAGACCTCGCCCGCAGTGAGGCGCGGAGTGGGGATCGTGATGGACTCGCCGATCTCAACATACGCGACGCGAGGATCCTTCGCGAGACTGGGCAGGCTGTCCAGGGAAACCCGCGCGGAGACGATGTCGCCCTTCCGGGCAAGCTGGCCTCGCAGGGGGCTCGTCTCATCGAAGCCTTCGTTCAACTGGACGAAGACATTGGCCTCAAGATTGGGCGTGATGGCGGACAGGCGCCCCCGGGCCGGGACCCGCCTGAGGTTGTGTTTGGTGGCCGCATAATCCAACGCGGCCCGCCGGGGCTGAACCTCACCGAGGAGTTTCCGGCTGGTGACGCGCAGCGCGGCGCAGTGTTCGGCCCTCACCGCGTTGACCTCGCTGCTGCCATTGGCAATCATCTGGAGTTTCGGATGGACCTTGACGCGCCCATCTGCCATCAGGTCTGATTTCTTGGCCATCGGTGGTTTCTCGCTTTCCGTGATGCGTAGTACTTGACCCGGGTGCGGTTGACCGCAGGTCTGTGGTGGGCGAAGCGCAGCACGGAAGCCCCTTGGCCGCCGTGCGAAGCGCTCACCAGAAGATTGAAGATTTACCTTTTCCCATCGGCCTTAATGACTCCATGAAGGCCGCAGAGGACGCGGACTCACCGGCCGATTGGCGTATGAACGGCCCTCCCGAACCGAAACGCCTGCTGCATAGTCTGAGCCCGGCCGGGCTTCAGCACAATGGGGTATGCAGGAAAGTGGCTCATCGTTTCATCGCAGGCGCAGAGCTTCAGCGGTTGACTGCGGCCCTCACCACAGCCCCAGCGCCTTCCACCACCCGAAGCCCACCGTGCCCCACACCGCCAGGTGCGCCAGCGACATGATGAAGCCGAGCCGCCACCAGTCGCGCATTGAGACATAGCCCTGCGCGAAGAACATCGGCGCCGGCGTCGTGCCGAAGTGCGTGAGGCATGCTGACAGGTTGACTGCGATCGCGAAGCTGAACACCACCACGCCTAGCGGCGCGCCCCGCGCCGCCAGCAGCGCCAGAAACGGCGGGTACATCGCCAGCATGTGCGCCGTGATGCTCGCGAACGCGTAGTGCGCGTAGAAGTAGATCACCAGCATCACGGCCAGCATCGGCAGCCAGTCGAGCGCGCCGAAGTATCCGCCCAGCCCTTCCGCCAGCGCCTTGGTGACGCCCTTCTCGTTGAGCGCCTTGCCCAGCCGCAACAGCCCGCCGTACCAGATGAAGATGTTCCAGGCGGCGTGCTCCCCAATCACCTTGGGCCACGGCAGCACGCCGGTCAACAGAAGCACCGCGCTGCCCAGCAGCGCCGCCACCGTGATGTCGATCCCCGTGTTGCTCGAGCTCACCCACGCTCCGCACACGCTCAGGAAGACAGCGAGCAGAATCTTCTGTCCTCCGGTCATCGGCCCCATCTTGTCGAGTTCGCTCCGCGCGAAGGCCGCCGCCTCCGGCGTCCTTCGGATTACCGGCGGATAGAGCTTCATCACCAGCCACATCGTCAGCGCCATCGAGACGGCGCCCGGCACGATGGCCGCCACCAGCCATCCTGCCCACGTCACCTTGTACCCGAATTCGCCCGCCATCTGCGCCGCGAGCGGGTTCGATGCCTGCCCGGTGAAGAACATCGCCGCCGCCACGCAGCCGCTCTGATACACGCCCGCCATGAGAAACGCCCCCAGCCGCCGAGCGGTTTCGCCCGGATGCGAACCGTACAGTTCCGCAATCGAGCGGCAAATCGGGAGGATCACCCCGCCGGTCCGCGCCGCGTTCGACGGGATGATGCTCGCCAGGACAAGGTCCGTCAGCCCCAGCGCATAGCCCACTCCCAACGAACTCTGCCCGAACCAGCGGATGAACATCAGCGCGATGCGCCGCGCCAGTCCGGTATCGATCAGCGCCCGAGAGATGAAGAAGGCTGCCATCACCAGCCAGACTGTCGAGTCGGCGTAGCCGCCCAGCGCGTCGGAGAGCT
>CAYWST010000328.1:0-6680 GCA_964461075.1 uncultured Solibacteraceae bacterium
CAAGAGGAACGTTCTACTTTGCCCATATAGGAACTTCTCACTTTGCCGCGACACGCGCGAAGGGCTCAATTCAGTCTGTCCCTTTGGGTGTGATAAAGTTCGCGCATGGAACGGGTGTTGCTTCTGCTCATCGTGAGCGGACTGGCCGCCGCTCAGGAATTCCGCGCGACGTTGAATGGGCGGATTCTGGATCCGGCGGGCGGGCCGGTCGCGGGCGCGCGGGTGGCGTTGAGGAACCAGGAGACAGGGGAGCAATCGCAGGCGAAGACAGGCGCGGCGGGCGATTACACGTTCGCGCTGATCCGCCCGGGCAAGTATGACCTTGAAGCGTCAATGGACGGCTTCAAGACGACGTCGCGCCGGGACATTGAACTGAACGTGAACCAGATGGCGACGCTCGATCTGACGCTGGCGATCGGCGACATGACGCAGGAGATCACGGTGACCGACGAGGCGCCACTGCTCGACACGGCGTCGGCCGATCGAGGCGGCGTCATCGACTCGCAGACGATCAAAGAGATGCCGATGAACGGACGCAATCCGTTCATGCTGGCGAGTCTGGTGGCCGGCGTCAATCACAACGGCTCGCTGGCCTACATGCGCCCGTTTGACAACGGCGCGATCGCGGATTGGGGGATCAACGGCGGCGCCAACCGCTCGAACGAATTCCTGCTCGACGGGGTGCCAAACAACGCTCAGGCGGGCGGCAACAACATCGCGTATGTACCGCCGGTCGATTCCGTGCAGGAGTTCAAGATCCAGACGAACTCCTATGACGCGCAATACGGCAAGACCTCGGGGGGCATCGTGAACGTCGTGCTGAAGTCCGGGGGCAACCGGTTTCATGGCTCGGCGTACGAGTTCGCCCGGCGGAACGCATGGGACGCGAATTCCTTCCAGAACAACGCGCGTGGCGCGCCGAAGGACGGCCACATTCAGGATCAGTATGGCGTGCAGCTCGACGGCCCCGTCATCCTGCCGAAGCTGTACAACGGCCGCAGCAGGACGTTCTTCCTCTTCAATTTCGAGGGCTTTCGCGAAGCCTCGCCGCAGCCCCTGGTTCTTAATACGCCGGAGATGGAGATGCGCACGGGCGACTTCTCGAAGCTGAAGGACGCGCGCGGCCGGGCGATTCTCATTTACGATCCGCTGACGACCTTTCAGAACCCGGAGATGGGCAACCGCTGGGACAGGCTGCCGTTTCCGGGAAACGTCATGCCCGGGGACCGGCTCAACCCGATCTCCCGCAAGATCGTCTCCTACTTCCCGAAGCCGAACACGGTGACGCCGGGCTCGAACTACTCGGTGGCGAATCTGTTTCTTTCGGGCGGCGACAACCAGGCGCGGGACAGCTTTTACAACTGGGTGGTCAAGATCGACCAGAATCTCGGTTCGCGCCACCGCTTCTTTTTCCGCCACGCTTCGAACACGCGCACTGAAAACAGGAACATCAACGGCGTGACGGAGGGTCCGGGACAGGACGGCCAGCATCCGCACCAGCGGCTGAACGGAGCGAACGTGATCGATTGGGTCTCGACGCTGACGCCCAATCTGCTGCTGAACGTCCGGTCGTCCTATGCCCGATTCATCGAACTTGCCCGGGGCGACGGCAACGCAGGATTCGACATGACCTCTCTTGGTTTCCCGGAATCGCTTGTCCGCTCGCTGCCATATGGTCCGTTTTTCGGCCGCTACACCTTTGACGGTTATCTGAGTCTGGGCAAGTACCCCACGCGGAACGTCACCAACACCTTCACGATCCATCCAAACGTGACCTACATTCGCGGTCCGCGGACATGGAAAGGCGGCATGGACATGCGTTGGACGCAGTTCGCCCAGCAGAACACGGGCAACGTGATGGTGCTGGGGGCCAACCGCGTCTTCACGCAGCGCGACTACCAGCGCGCGGACGCCTTCAGCGGCAACTCGATCGCGTCGTGGCTGCTGGGGACGCCGTCTTCGGGCTCGCTGAACTACAATGTGTTTCCTTACTGGTCGTTTCCTTACTTCGCTCCATGGGTCCAGCACGACTGGCGGATCAGCCGGAAGCTCACGATGAACTTCGGCCTGCGTGTGGACTGGAATCTGCCGCCCACGGAACGATTCGACCGGTTGAACCGCGGCTTCGATCCCACCATCCGTTCTCCGCTGAACGACTTGATCGATATGCCGCTCTACCCGGAACTCAAGGAACTGCGGGGTTCGCTCCGGTTCGCCGGGGTGGACGGCGAACCCCGCCGCGCAGCGGACGGCCACTGGAACACCTTTCAGCCGCGAATTGGGGCGGCGTTCCAACTGAACTCGCGAACCGTCATCCGCGGGGGCTGGGGCCGGTACTACACCAACCCCAATAACGACTATCTGCAGACGAACGGGTTTTCGATGACCACGCCGTTGCTGCTCTCTACCACCGAGAACCGGCTGCCGGTTCCCAACCGGATCAACGATCCGTTCCCCCTCGGCATCTACCTGCCCGAAGGCTCCTCGCTGGGAGCGCTTTCCTATGTGGGGCGCGGCTTCACTTTTGTGAACGACCGGTTCCGGATCCCGCGCGTGGACCAGTTCTCGTTCGCGATCCAGCGCCAGCTTTCGCGAAACATGCGCCTGGAATTCGCCTTTTCCGGAAGCCGCGGCCTGGGCCAGCAGAATACGAAGGCGTTCAACGAGGACGAGTCCGGTATCCGCGATCTCTGCAACTTCATGCTCGGCGGCTCTCCATCCTACTGCGATGCGCAACTGCCCAATCCCTTCAAGGGGCTTGAGCCTTTCGCCGACGTGAACTGGTATACGCAGACCAGCCTGTCCCGCTTCCAGCTTTACCGGCCTTTCCCGCAATTCACCGGGCTGACTGAGTCGATGCGCAACGACGGGCGGAATTGGTACAACTCGCTGCAGATTGTTTACGGCTACCGCACGCGCTGGATCAATCTGAACGCCAATTACACGTGGTCGAAGAACATCGAGGAGAACGGTTTTCTCGATCCTCTGCACGACGTGCTTCAGCGCGGGCTGGTGGCCTATGACCGGCCGCAGCGCGTCGTGGTGAACGCAGTAACGCAGCTGCCGTTCGGCCGCGGGCGGAAGTTCTTTTCAGGAGTCCGAGGGTGGCGCGAGAAGCTGATCGGGGGCTGGGATACGAGCGTGATCTTTCAGGCGCAGTCGGGCCGGCCGTGGCCGCTGCCGGCCAATGTGGTCTATCTCAAAGACGCCACTTTGCCGATCGACTGGAAGCAGGAACGGATCCAGGCGGTCAAGCCGTGCGTGCAGCGCTGGAACGAGAACAACACGATCACGTGGATGCCATTCAGCCTGGACGCGGGCTGCACGGAACCCAACTTTCTGATTGCGCCGAGGTACAACCCGCGCTACACGCCGTTCCGCGACAATCACGTGCGCTTCCAAGGCATGCGCATGGTCGACTTCTCACTGACCAAGATGACGCCGATCAATGAGCGGTACCGTCTCCAGTTCCGGGCGGAGGTGTTCAACCTGATGAACAGTTTCTGGCTGGTGGGCGCGCAGTTCAACAACAATCCCGAGGACGTGAATTTCGGCAGCCTGTTGAAGTCGGCGGCGAGCGCGCCGAATTCGAACTATCCGCGGCAAATCCAACTGGCGATCAAGTTTCTCTGGTAAGGGCGGGGGGCTGGCGGTCAGCGCGTCGAGCTCAGCCTGGGCTGTCCTCCTCTTCAGGATCGATAGAAAAAGCGTATGATTCGCTTGGTATCGATGGAGGAGGAGATGGAAGCGGTCACGATCTCGCCAAAGTTCCAGATTGTCATCCCGAAAGGGATCCGTGAGCGTTTGAAGCTGAAGGCTGGGCAACGGTCCAGGCCATCGCTGACGATGACCGGGTGATACTCGTGCCGGTCAAGCCCGCGCGGCAGATGAGAGGGCTTCTGCGCGGCATCGACACGAGCGTTCCCCGCGAACCGGACCGGGCATGAATGTCGTCGATTCATGCGGATGGCTGGAGTACTTCGCGGAAGGCCCGAATGCGGATTTCTTCGCAAAGGCGGTTGAGAAGACTTCCGATCTGGTTGTGCCGGCGGTGAGCCTGTACGAGGTGTTCAAGCGGGTCCTCGAGCAGCGGGGGGAGAGGGCCCGCGATGCTGGCGGCGCCAGCGATGCGTGAAGGGAGGGTCACCGAGCTTTCCGAGCCGCTGGCCCTTGCGGCGGCCAGGATCCCGGCGGAGAGCGGACTCCCGATGGCGGACAGCATGATTCTGGCCAGCGCCAAGGCATGTGGGGCCACGTTGTGGACGCAGGACGCGGACTTCGGGCATTTACCGGGTGTGCGCTAGGTCGCCAGGCGGGAAGGCCGAACTGGGGGATAGGCCGAAACTGGAGCCCGCATGCTTCGAGGGGCGAAGGGCTCAATTCAGTCTGTCCCTTTCGGATGTCCATTCGGATTTGACACCCTCCTATGGGGGTTTCTAGACTGAGATTTAGAGGGCTCAGGCACTCGCAAAGGGGCCGGGGCCCCGGTACAGAATGCTTCTTGCCCGTGAATTCGTCGCCTATCTCAGCCGCCAGCTTGCCGCCAAGCTCGGCAGCAGCGCCATTGAAATCATCAACCCCACGGCCATCGCGGATCTGATCCATAACCTCGTCAACGAGGAGCTTGCCGTGGAGGACAAGCTCAACGACGAGGTGCGGGACATCCTCGATCAATACTCGGTGTACATGAGCAACAACTCCATCAGCTACTCCGAGATGTTTCGCAAGATCAAGAACCAGCTGGTCGCTCAGCGGAAGATCGTCCGCGCCTCAGGGCGCGAGACCGGCGATCAGATGAAGCTGAGCCGGGACAAGATCAACGAGATCTCCCATAAGCTCGTGGCGGCGTTGCGCAAGAGCCGCGACTGCCGGTTCAGGAAAGACGCCAACGACGTGCGGCTGGAAGCGGTCCGCCTGTTCGCCGATATCCTGATGCAGGAAGAGAAGGCGGACAAGGCGGCGCGGTCGAAGATCCGCTCGATGAAGAAAGAGATGGCCGAAGGGACAGAAGAGTGGTCCATCGAGCACCGGAAGCTCTACGCAAGCGAGCTGAAGGGTCTGGGCATCGACCTCGGCAACTGAGATTCGCGTAGAATCCCGGTATGCCAAACCGCATTGCCGTGATGGGCAGCCTGAACATGGATTTCGTGGTTCAGGTGGAACGCCTCCCCGCGCCGGGAGAGACGATACAGGGCTCGGCGTTTCAAACGATACCGGGGGGCAAGGGAGCGAACCAGGCGTGCGCGGCGGGACGACTGGGGCGGACGTCGCGGACGGCGATGCTGGGCCGCGTGGGGCGGGACGCGAACGGCGATCAACTCAAGGCGAGCCTGGCGGCCTCCGGTGTTGACGTTGCGCACGTGGCGGGCACGGGCGGGCAGGCGACGGGAGTGGCGCTGATCTGGGTGGAGGCGAGCGGACAGAATTCAATCGTGATCGCGCCGGGGGCCAATGGCGCGTTGAGTCCTGCGGACGTTGCGGGATCTCAGGCGGTGTGGAGCGGGGCGAGCGTGGCGCTATTTCAACTGGAAACGCCGCTGGAAACGGTAGAGGCGGGGATGAAAGCGGCGCGGGCGGCGGGAGCGAAGACGATTCTCGATCCGGCTCCGGCGAGACCGCTGCCGGCATCGATTCTTTCAAACTGCGATCTGCTGACGCCGAATGAAACGGAGGCGTCGATTCTGCTGGGGCGGACTCCGCGGCGCGTGAGCATGGGAGAAGCGGGGGAACTGGCGGCGGCGCTGCGGGCGCTGGGCCCGAAGACGGTGATCGTGAAGTTGGGCGAGCAGGGCTGCTATTTCGACGACGGCGTGCTGCAGTTGGCCGTGCCAGGTTTCGCGGTGAAGTCGGTAGACACAACGGCGGCGGGCGATACGTTCAACGGGGCGCTGGGCGTGGCGCTGGCGGAGGGGATGGAGATGGAGAGGGCGCTCCGGTTCGCCAACGCGGCGGCGGCGCTTTCGGTGACGAAGCTGGGGGCGCAGGCGTCGATTCCGATGCGGGGAGACGTGGAGGCGTTTCTGGCCGCTCAGGGGTGAAGGGGGACGACGGTCCAGGCGGCGTTTTCGAAGACGGGCGCCAGACCGGGCGGCCGCTCAGTGGCAGGCATCACGAGGTAGTCGATTCCCATTTGGCGGTAATTGGCGAGAGGCGCGAGGGGGGCCTTGGCCTGATTGACGGCGGTCCAGCGGCGCCACCATTCCATGCCGAGGCGGGGCATGATGTTGACCTGGCCGCCGCCTTTCCAATCGACATAGAGGGCGCGGCGGGCCTTGACGCGAAAGATGCCGGGCTCGAGGCGGCGATGGATGGTGGGAAAAAGGAAGACGCTCCCGGCGGGGGTTTGTGAGGCGGCCCATGCGGCCAACTGATCGAGTTCAGGGGTGTGGAGCGCAGGATAATTCCGGACGCGGCCGAGGGTCGGGATGAGGAGGAAGGGGGCGGCGACGGCGACGCAGGCGAGGGCGGCGGCAAGAGAACCGGGGCGCCGGGCGCAGAACCAGGCGGCGGCGGTGGACAGGAGGGACAGCAGGAGCACTGTGGCGGCGCGTTCCCAGGCCCATTGACCTGAAACGAGGAGGCCGTTGGCGGGCAGGGCGTACACAATGAAGAACCAGGCCGTGGCTTCGAGCCATCCCGTGCGGGGGCGCGCGGCGGCGCGCCAGCCGCAGGCGGCGCCG
>CAYWST010000329.1:0-6377 GCA_964461075.1 uncultured Solibacteraceae bacterium
AGAAAGGGGAGCCGCGCCACAGAAAGGGGAGCCGCGCCACAACAGGGGAGCTGCGCCACAGACAGGGAGGGGACGATCAGGAGGGCAGGCTGAACTGCGCCGAGGCGGGATCATCGCCGCGGCGGACGGCCCTGCCGTTGGCGGCGAGGTGTTCGAGGATGAGGTAGGCGGTCTCCTCGGCGCCGGGGGCGAGTTGGGCCACAGACTTTGGAGTCCGGTCCAGGGCCTGGAGGAGCTTCTTCTGCAGATCGAGCACCGACGCGGCGGCCTTCTTGCCGGCTTCGACGCCGGGCTGATGGTAGGCGTTGATGTTGACGAGGCTCGCGTAGAAGCCGACGGCGCGCTCGAACAGCGCGACGAGCGCACCCACGATGCGGGCGTCGACGCGGGGCACGGAGATGGTCATCGACTGCCGTCCGTTGCCCGAGAGCGCCTGGCGGGTGCCGAGGTAGAAGCCGTCGAGGTAGTCGCCGGCGCGGACGCCGCTCTCAATCTCGAGGGGATCGCCGCCATCTTCGAGCACGCGGATGAACACGGCGAAGAAGTTGTTGACGCCATCGCGCAGCTGCTGCACGTAGGCGTGCTGATCGGTGGAGCCCTTGTTGCCGTAGACGGCGATCCCCTGCTCGACGACTTTGCCGTCGAGGTCGAGCCGCTTGCCGAGAGACTCCATGATGAGCTGCTGGAGATAGCGGCTCAACAGGAGGAGGCGGTCCTTATAGGGCAGGACGACCATATCCTTTTCGCCCTTGCCGTTGCCGGTGGCGGCGTACCACATGAGGGCGAGGAGGGCGGCAGGATTGCGGCGGGTCTCGGGGAGACGGGTGACGGCGTCGGTGAGGCGCGCGCCTTCGAGCAAGCCGTCGACGTCGAGGCCCTGCAACGCAGCGGCGAGGAGCCCGACGGCGCTCAACTCGGAGGTGCGGCCGCCGACCCAATCGAACATGGGGAAACGCGCTTTCCAGCCTTCCGATCGGGCCGTCGTGTCGAGCTTGCTGCCGGGCATGGTGATGGCGACGGCATATTCGGAGAACTTCAGCCCCTGGCGGGCGTAGGCGGCTTCGGCAAGCTTCATCCCGTTGTAGGTTTCCGGCGTGCCGCCGGACTTGGAGATCACCAGGGCCAGGGTTTTGTCGAGCCTGCCGTCGAGCGAAGCCAGCACCCGCTCGATGCCGTCGGGGTCCGTGTTGTCGAAAAACGAGATGCGCATTTTGTCGGTTTTGGGATGGCCGAGCGCATCGGAGACGAACATGGGGCCGAGAGCGGAACCGCCGATGCCGATCGAAAGCACATCGGTGTAGCGGCCCTCGGAGTGAATCGCCGCCGCGAATCTCTTAACCGCCGCCAACGTCCCTTCGATCTCCGCGCGTAGTTGCGGATTCGGAGCCAGATCGGGCGTCCGCAACCAGTAGTGGCCGACCATGCGGTTCTCGTCGGGGTTCGAGATCGCTCCCGACTCGAGTTCCTTCATCGCGTTGAAGGCGCGCTGCATGGGAGTCTCCATCGAGTCCAGCCACGCCTGGTCGAAACTCATCCGGCTGATGTCGAGGGTGAGTCCGACGGCGGGCACGCCGCTCAGGTAGTCGCAGTAGCGTTGCCAAGTCATGGCTTCTATTGTCGCCGTTTAGGCGCGCGGTTCGGTGAAGCCCACGACCTCGTACTCGTAGTCCGTGTAGCTGCGGATCCTGCCGGCGAGCCAGAGGACGACGCGCGGGTCGCGGTCGCCGGAGGCGACGACGGGCCGGAGGTTGTCGCGGGTTGAGTCCCTGGTAACGGGCGTCCACGACCACTTGCCGGAGGCGGGCTTCTGCGCGCGGTAGATCTCCCAGTGGCGCTGTCCGTCGGCGGCGCTCACGAGCGGCTTGCCGGTGGAAGGGTCCGCGTTGGTGGAGATGAAGACGGTAGAGGTGTCGTGAGGATCGAGGCAGGCGAGGCCGGTATAGTCGTCTTCGCCGGGGTAGAGCTTGGAGCCGCCGAAGGCGATTTCTTCGCGCTCCCAATTCGAGCCGGTCCAGGCGGCGCGATGGTAGCGGAAATCGTGTCCGCCCTGCCTGGGGGGCATCCCGGCGGAGTCCTTCTGCGTGGAGAAGACGACCACGGGGCGGCCGGCCGGATCGACATGGGCGTCGTGGACCCAGGCGACGTTGTCCGGATCGCCTTCGAAGATCAGCGTTCCGACGTCGGGGGCATCGAGGCCGTCCTTCAGCGCGGCGAGTTCGCGCCCGTCGCTGGCCCAGAGCTTACCGGCGCGATAGGCGACGTGGTAGACGTTGTTATCGAAGTCGCGAGGGTGGCCGTCGGTGTAGAGCAGATGCACGGTCTGTTTGCCGTCGGAGCAATACTTCACATAAGGACGATGGCGGAACTCACCCGGGACCTGGATGACGACGCCGCCGGATTTCCAAGTCTCGCCTTGATCTTCGGACCACATATAGGAAGGCTTGAAGGAATTGTCGAAGCCGCGATAGAAGTTGTAGATCCTCTTTTCGGCGGGCAAATAGAAGAGGTTCTGGTAGGTGGCGCGGGTTTTGGCCGAGGGGACGATCAGGCGCTCCTCGCCCCATTCGTCCGCCCGGCCGGGGTTCTTTGAGATGCGGCAGTAAACCTGGGCTTCGCGTCCGTGCTGGGAGTACAGGGCGACAAGCCGCCGGTCGGGACGGGCCACGAAAGCGGGCGAGTTATGGTCGTCGAGCCATTGCTTGCGGTCGGCTTCGGTTTGGGGAGCTTTTAAGGTGAAGTAGCGGGAGGAGGCGTTCGCCAGGTCGTACTCGAAGACTTCGACATGGCCTTTGCGGGCGGGGTCTTTCCATCCGGATGCTACGACGCCGCCGATCACGCGGCCATCGATGAGCAGCACGCGTTCATCTTCGAACCAGCACCAGCCGCCGTCGGAGTGGAATGTGATCGTCTTGCCCGCCGGCGCGGCCAGCGCCGCGAGGAGTTCACGTCTTGTCAGGGCCATCGCACTCCGAATTCTATAATGGAGGCCATGCGTGTTCCCGCCTTGCTTCTCGCCGCCGCCATCCTCGTTCCAGCGGCCTCAAAATGGACTGTTGACGACATGCTGATGCAGGAGACGGCCGCGGGCCTGGACATCAGCCGCGACGGGAAGTTCGCCGTCTACTCCAAATCGCGGATGGATAAAGAGAAGGGCGAATCGGTTTCCCACCTCTACATGAAGGAACTGGCCGGGGGGGAGGAGATCCAGCTCACGCGGGGACAGGACAGCCACAGTGCGCCGCGCTTTTCTCCAACGGGGAAGCTCATCGCCTTCACGACCGCCCGCAAGCCGGCGGGCGCGCCCGCGGCTGCAGCGCCGGAATCGGGGGCTCCCGCGGGACCGCAGATCTGGCTGCTTAACTCACGCGGCGGCGAGCCCTATCCGCTCACCAAGTTTGAACGCGGGGTGCGTTCATGGGCCTGGCTGGACGACAAGACCATTCTCGCGGCCGCCCCGGAAGCCAGCGCGCTCTACGATCAGGAGATCAAGCGGAAGAAGGACACTTCGCAGGTCGTCGACGACGAGCAGCACGCGCCGCCGGTGCGGCTCTTCAAGGTTGAGGTCCCGTCGGGGAAAGCGACTCGGGTCAGCCGGAATACGGACCGCATCACGGAAGTCGCGGCGTCGCCCGACGGCAAGTGGGCCGTCACGTCGCACAACCGGTCGCTTTCGGAGACTTACAACCAGAAGATCAAGCCGATCTATTTTCTCTGGGATCTCGCGGCGGGAACGTCAACGCAACTGTTCGCCGATGGCAAGACCCCGCTGCGCGACGTCGCCTGGGCCCACGACTCCAAGGGCTTCTACTACAGCTACGCCTACTCCTCTCACCCGACGTACCTGAATGCGTATGTGATGCGCGCGGGCTGGTACGAGCTGGCCACCAAGGCCGCGTCGCCGGTCGACCTCGAATGGGAGAACGGGCTGGCAGGGCGGATCGAGCCGCTGCCGGACGGAGGGTTCCTCGCGCTGCTCGCCAATGGAGCGCGAAACCGCGCGGCCCGTTACTCGAGAAGCGGCGGCGCATTCACGAGGCAGTGGATTGAAGGCGACCACGCCGCCCACATCTTCAGCATGAACGCGACGGAGGATGGCAAGCAGGTCATCTACACATACACGAACGCCTCCACGCCGGCGTCGTGGCAACTGGCCGGGCTCAACGGGGCGAAGCTCGAAGCGGCGAAACCGTTCGTCGAGCTCAACGGCGGCTTCAAGAAAAAGACGATCGCGAAGACGGAGCTGGTGACGTGGAAGGGCGCGCTTGATGAAACAGTCGAGGGGATTCTGTACTTTCCGCACGACTACAAGCAGGGGGAGAAGCGTCCGCTGGTGGTGATGATCCACGGCGGCCCGCACGGCCACGACGCCGATGCGTTCCGGGAGAGCTGGGGCTACCCGCATCAACTGATGGCGCAGCGGGGCGCGTTCGTGCTCAAGCCGAATTACCACGGCTCGTCGAACTACGGTCTGAAGTGGAGCGAGTCCATCGGGGGCGGCAAGTATAATGACCTGGAGTGGATCGACGTGGAGAAGGGCGTCGACTCGCTGATCGCTCAAGGCCTGGTGGATCCGGAGAAGCTGGGCGTCCTGGGATGGTCGAACGGCTCCATTATCACAATCGAGCTCACGACAAGGACCACGCGGTATAAGGCGGCGGGGGCGGGCGCGGGAGACGTCAACTGGATTTCGGACTGGGGCAACTGCGCGTTCGGCGACAGCTTTGAGCAGTATTACCTGGGCAAGACGCCGATGGACGATCCCGATCTGTACATCAGGAAATCGCCACTGTTCCGAATGGGCAAGGTGACAACGCCGACCATCATCTTCTTCGGTACGGAAGACAAGCAGGTGCCGACGGAGCAGGGCTGGCAGCACTTCCGGGCTCTGCAGCATTACGGGAGGGCGGGCGCGAAGTTCGTGTTATTTCCCGGAGAAGGCCACGGGCCGCGCAAGTATGTGCATCAGCGCCGCAAACTCGATGAGGAGCTCGCATGGTTCGACAAGTACCTGTTCGGCACCACGTCCGACACCAACGAAGCGTTGAAACCGGCCTCGCCGCTGGCGGCGGTTCTCAGATCGGCCAGGTTCAGCGAAATCCCGGAAACCGTGGAGCAGGGCGACTTCGCGCTCGCGCGCTTTGAGGTCACGCGGGAGCAGTACAAGGCGTTCGACGCCTCCTATCAATATCCCGCGGGGACGGGGAACTACCCTGCCAATGGGGTGACCTTCGAGAGGGCCAAGGCCTACTGCGAATGGCTGAGCAAGAAGACGGGGCAGACCTGGCGGCTGCCGACGGAAGAAGAGGCGGGCTCGCTGCTCAAGGCGAGCCGGACGGAAAACACGCTCGATCTGTGGGCGGGGTACTCGCTGAATCTGGACGATTCGAACCGGCTCGCCTCGCTGCTCGATTCGCTCGCGCCGGACAAACTGCTCAAGCCGGTGGGCTCATTCCCGGGCACGGGGGACGACCCGGTCTACGATCTGGGCGGCAACGTCGCGGAGTGGGTTATCAGCAAGGACGGGCAAGGCAAGGCGATGGGAGGGTCAGCGGACCGGCCGGCGGATATCCTGGAAAGCCAGCCGCCCCGTCCGGCTTATGTCGGCCTCCGCCCCGCAAGAGCCATCGCAAGATAGGGTCGAAGCAGCAATGCGGGCCCCGTCAAGACAGGCAAGCTCTTGACGCGAGTCCTTTTTGCTGCGCCTTGCGTGAATAGGGGCACGCTTGCCAACCACAAGAATCTCACCGCCGGGTGTCTGGATGGCATCTTCATGTATAACGACTTCGGGTTCCACAGCGACATCAACCGCACCGATCCGGATCACACCTTCGAGCGGCATATCTATTTGGGTGCAATATCGATCCGCCGCCATACATTCTCGCCGGGTCCGATTTGGAAATGGATGCAAGGAGTCCATCGGGTTCAGGATCAGCGACTATCGAGGTTCGGTTTCCGCCGCCGCCTCGCCTGACACCTCTAGACCGTAGGATAGAGGCCCCCACCGCGCCGCAGAATAACGTCCCAGAACGTAACGATCAGATCGTGTTCCTCATATACCATGAGAAGATGCTGTGATCCCTGAAGATCACGGCGGGATAACTGGGACTTTGGACAGCGAACTCCTCCGCAAGACAGACGAACTCCTCGGCCACGCGCTCAGGCTGCCTCCAGACCAGCGTGAGCGGTTTGTTCTGTCTGAAACGGCTGCGAGCCCGGCGGTCCGAGAAGTTCTTCTGACACGGTTGAGTGAGGCGACCGGCGCGCCGGCTAGTGGGTCCTCGCTGGTGGAGACGATGCTGGCGGACCCGGACGCGACGGTAGTCACCGGCGATCCCCAAGCCACGATCGCCACCGGGGATCCGGGCGCGGTTCCGCGC
>CAYWST010000329.1:6387-6646 GCA_964461075.1 uncultured Solibacteraceae bacterium
GGTTGCATCATAAAAGCCCAGCAATAACCGATACGCGCCCGGCGCAGCATCCGGGCGCCCCGCAAATTCCCAATCTGGTCATCGAGGGTCTGCTCGCGCAAGGCGGCATGGGCGCCGTGTATGCGGGCGTCCAGATCGAAGAGGGGTTCCAGCGGAAAGTCGCCGTGAAGGTCGTCAAGCCCGAACTCGCCTCCCGCGGCGTCATGCAGCGCTTTTTCCAGGAGCGCCAGGTCCTCGCCAGCCTTGACCACCCGAACGT
>CAYWST010000330.1:0-6636 GCA_964461075.1 uncultured Solibacteraceae bacterium
CTGGGCGCAATCATCCTCACAGGACAACTCATGTCTGTCATGTCTGCGCAAGTCAAAATCGAGAAAACCGCCTGGCAGGGCTGGGCGAACTGTTACAGAATCACCAACGGAGAGGTGGAGATCATCCTAACCTCGGATATCGGTCCGAGAGTGATGCGATACGCCTTTCCGGGCGGCCAGAACTTCATGTGGGAAGAGAAGGCCACGATGGGCAAGAGCGGAGAGCCGAAGTGGGTTCCGCGCGGCGGGCACCGGATCTGGGTGGGACCGGAGGACGTGAACTACACCTATCCGCCGGATAACGGGCCGGTGCGGGTGGAGGTGAAGGGCTCGATCGTGGTGGCGACGCAGCCGGTTGAGAAGGAGACCGGCATCGAGAAGCAGATCGAGATCCGGATGGACGCAACGGGCACGGGCGTGACGCTGGTGCACCGGCTCAAGAACACGGGTGTCATGCCGCTGGAGTTTGCCGCCTGGGCGCTGACGATGCTCACGCCGGGCGGGGTTGCCGTCACCGGATTCCCGCCGAGGGGGACGCATCCGGAGATGCTCGCGCCGACCAATCCGCTGGTGATGTGGGCGTTCACCGACTTCAGCGATTCGCGGTGGAAGTTTCTGAAGAAGTACCTGATTCTGCGGGGCGACCCGGCGATCAAGAGCCCGCAGAAGGTCGGCCATTACAATCCGAAGACCTGGGGCGCGTACTTTCTGGGCGAGGACGTTTTCGTCAAGCAGTACGAACCGGGGCCAATGGAGCGGCATCCCGATTTCGGCACGTCCTATCAGACCTTTACGAACGGCGAGTTCCTGGAGATCGAGACCATGGGTCCGCTGACCAAGGTGCCGGGGGGCGGTACGCTGGAGCATGTGGAGCGCTGGGCGCTGCACCGCAAAGCGAAGCCGGCGAACTGGACGGATGAGGAGTTGGACAAAGTTCTGTTGGGCAAGATCAAGCAGTAGATTCTCGCGCCGCGGTTGGCGCATCAAATAGAAGCAATGAGAATCCGATTCATTCCAAGTGTGTGCGCGATGGCGCTGGCGGCGTGGAGTCTCTCTGCGCAGATGAAGGTGGAGCCCGCGGGAGGGCCTCCGGCGGAAGCCGGAGCATTGGCTGCAAGTCTTTCAAAAGAAGGGCTGAAGGTCCTTAAGGAAGACGGTAGCGTGTTGTGCGAGATGTGGTTCGTGCAGGCGGTTCCTTCTGGCGCCGCGACGGAGGAGAGCGCGAGCTTCGCAGGCACGCCGCAGGGTGCGCTGTTTGGCGTGGTCCGCTTTGCCGCCCGCCACTCGGACCGCCGCGGGCAGACCATCAAGCCCGGGGTCTATTCGATGCGGTATAGCCTGTTCCCGTTGAATGGGGACCATCAGGGAGTCGCCCCGCAGCGGGACTTTCTGCTGCTTGCGCCGATTGCGTCCGACCCTGGCCCGGACGCCAAGCCGCAGTATGAGCAGCTTGTCGCGTTGAGCCTGAAGGCTTCGGGCACGCCTCATCCGCTGGTGCTCAGCGTGTGGAAGGATGAGGCGGGGGCCGAAACCGGCATCCACGCTGCCGAGAACGATCAGGTGTTGCACTTCAAAATCGGCTCAACGCCGGCGGCCCTCATCCTTGCCGGCAAGCACGAAGGTTAAGTAGTGCCATTCTGGTTCTGGGCGCTGATCTGCCTGCTGACGACTCCTCTGGCGGGGCTGGCTTATCAGTGGTTTGGAACCCTGCGCGCGCGGAGGCGCTTTCCTCCCCCAGGCAGATTCGTGACGCTGGCTTCGGGAGCACGAATTCACCTGGCGGACTCGGGCTCCGGCGAGTGCGTGTGGCTGGAGGCGGGGCTGGCCGCTTCGTCGGTGGGATGGCGGCGGGTCGAGAGGGCCTTTCTGGACGCCGGATACCGGGTGGTGGCCATGGACCGTGCGGGCTACGGGTGGAGCGACGCTTCCGGGACGCCGCGGACGATGGAGAACCTGATCGAGGAACTGCGCGAGGCGGTTCTGGCGAGCGGCGCGCCGCGGCCGCTGATCATGGCCGGACATTCATTCGGCGGGTTGATGCTAAGGCACTACTCGAAGAAGTACCCGGAAGATCTTCGAGCTATGGTTCTTCTGGACCCGCTTGAGCCTTGCGAGTATCATCCGGTCAGCCCGGAAAACGCCGCTCGCATCCGGAGGGGGGCGATGCTGGCGCGTCGCGGCGCCATGCTGGCGAGGTTCGGGGTCGTTCGGCTGGCGCTGGACGCGCTGCTGGCCGGAGATCAGACGGTCCCCAAGTTCCTCGCCAGGGTTTCGAGCGGGCGGGGCAGCGCGGTAACCACCCGGCTTGCCGGCGAAGTTCGAAAACTGCCCGCCGACGCTTGGCACGTTGTTGCGGCGCATTGGAGCCGGCCCCGGGCTTTTTTGACGTTGGCGGAGTATCTCGGTAGAATCCCAGAGTATTGCGCGGAGCCATTGAATCCGGAAGCGAGCATGAACATTCCAACGGGTGTGGTCTCCGCGGGGACCACACCGGAGCACGTGGTAGAAAAACACCGAGCGATCGCGGCAGGCAGCATTCACGGGATCCACGTGATGGCCACTTCCAGCGGACACTGGGTTCACCTGGATCAGCCGGATCTTCCCGTGCGGATTGTGACTGAATTATTGCAATCGAAAGCTCATCAGGAAAGGCGGGTGAGTTGAACAGCATGGATCGACGAGGGTTCTTTCTTCGGGCGAGCGCCCTGGCGGGCGTGGCGGGGGGCGTGGAGGCCTTGCAAGCGGCGCAGGGCAAGGAGAAGGAGGCGCGCAACATCATTTGGATGGTAGCGGACGGGATGAGCCCGAGCGTGCTGCCGATGGCGGAGCATTTCTCGCTGCGGGCGCGGGGGAAGGGCCTGGTGTGGCAGGCGCTGGTGGACCGGCCGGACATTGTGCGCGGCTCGATGGACATGGCGTCGCTGGATTCGATCGTGACGGATTCGTCTTCGGCCTCGAGTTCGTGGGGGTCTGGTGCGCGGATCTTCAACGCCTGGGTAAACATGCTGCCGGACGGGACGAAGCTCACGCCGATCGCCGACGTGGCGCGGGAGCGGAAGCGGCTGGTGGGCCTGGTGACAACGGCGACGGTCACGCATGCCACGCCGGCGGGATTCGCGGCCGTGTCGCGGCGGCGGGACGACGAGCACCTGATCGGAGAACAGTACCTGGACAAGGTGGACGTCATCCTGGGCGGCGGGAAGAAGTTCTTCGACGCACGACGGCCCGATAAGACGGATTGGCGGCCGAAGTTCACGGCCAAGGGCTACGAGGTGGTGGAAACCCGCGACGCGATGCTGAAGGCGAAGTCGCAGCGTCTGCTCGGCCTGTTCAGCGACAGCCATGTGCCGTACACGCTCGATCAGCGCCAAAGCCCGGAGTTACAGGAAGGCGTGCCGACGCTGGCCGAGATGACCGGGGCGGCGCTCGATCGGCTTTCAAAGAACAAAGGCGGATTCCTCCTTCAGGTGGAGGGGGCGCGCGTCGATCATGCGGCGCACGCCAACGACGCGGCGGGTCTGCTCTGGGATCAGATCGCCTTCGACGACGCCATCGAGGTGGTGCTCAAGTTCGCCGAGAAGGACCCGAACACGCTGGTGGTGATCACGAGCGACCATGGCAACTCGAACCCCGGGCTGCGCGGCTGCGGCAAGGAGTACCGTGATACCAACGCCTATTTCGACCGTTTGCTGAAGATCAACTCGTCGTTCTCGGGGATCGCCGGCCGAATAGGGACCAAGAGCGAATACTCGATGCACGCCAACCCGGAACTGGCTCCGAAGCCGACGCCGCCGGCGGAGCGCGTTGTGGAGGCGCTGCAGAAGTACTTCGCGATTACTCCGGCCAAGGACGAGGTGGAGTTGATCCGCCGCGCCGTGGGGGGCGGGAAGAACATGATGCTGAATCGCGATCTGGACAAGTTCGACGGCGTGCTTGGAGCGGTGGTGGGCAACCACACGGGCGTCTGCTGGATGTCGACGTCGCACACGTCGGATTATGTTCTGGTGACGGCGTTAGGGCCGGGGGCGAAGATGTTTGAAGGGTTCATCCGGAACACCGAAGTCTTTCCCGCGCTCACCGGGCTGATGGGTTCGAACTTCCGCAATCCTTCGATGACGGCGGAGAAGGCGATGGAGTACCGGAAGGTGGCGACGCTGGAGAGGCGGGAGCGGCCGGACTGGGCGTGACGGGGCATGCGCGATCGTTCATAGTAGAGGCATGAAAGAGATCATTCACACGGACTCCGCCCCGAAGGCGATCGGGCCGTACTCGCAGGCGGTGGTCTGGAACGAGCTTGTGTTTCTGAGCGGGCAGATTCCGCTCGACCCGGCGACGGGCGCGCTGGTGGAAGGCGGGATTGAAGAGCAGACCGTGCGCGTGCTCGAAAACCTCAAGGCCGTGCTGGAGGCCGCGGGGGCCGGACTCGACACCGTTCTCAAGACGACGATCTACGTGAAGGATCTCGGGGATTTCGCCAAGGTGAACGAGATCTACGGAGGCTATTTCCCGTCGAATCCGCCGGCGCGGGCCACGGTGGAAGTGGCGCGGCTGCCCAGGGACGTGCGGGTGGAGATCGACGCGATCGCGTTCCGCAGGTAAACAGAGACCGCAGGCTGGGAACCGGGTGAACTCCGAAGGCGTCCAAACGGGCGAATTCGGATTTCGGAGGGCCCTATGCGTTTTGTCGTGGCGATGATTGCGCTGGCGGCTGCGTGCCTGGCGTTGTTTGCGGCTTCACAATCCGGCGACGCGGGGTTAGCACGGATGGAGGGCGTCGTCCGCGACGCTTCGGGGGCGCCGGTCGCCGCGGCGACGGTGACATTGAAACGGCTGCCCTCCGGGCCCGCGCTGACTCGTACGACGTCGGGCGAAGGACGCTACCTGTTCGAGAGGCTCGCCGCCGGGGAGTACGAAGTGACCGTGCAGCGCAGCGGCTTCCGGCTGCTCACCCAAAGAATTCAACTTGGGCCGCAGCAGCGCCTGGCGCGGGATTTCACGCTGGATACCGGTTCAGTGAAGGAGGAGATCCACGTTGCGTCCCAGTCGGACGCGAGGAAGATGTCCATGGGCGGCGTCGCCGGCGGGGTGATTGGCGGGGTCTATCCCTCGGCGCCTCCACCACCGTTCCACACCGAGGAGTACGGCGTTGTCGATGAAGAGGGATTCCGCGACGTCCGGACCTCTCCGCTTTCGACCTTCTCGGCCGATGTCGACACCGCCTCCTACACCAACATCCGCCGGTTCCTGAGGGAAGGGAAGATGCCGCCGAAGGACGCCGTGCGCATCGAAGAGATGCTCAACTTCTTCACCTACGACTATCCGGCGCCGCCGGCGGACCAGCCGTTCTCGACGACGCTCGAGCTGGCGGCCTGTCCATGGGCTAAGGGCCGTCAGGTGGTCCACATCGGGCTGCGCACCGCTCCGGTGGCGGCGGCCAATCTGCCGGCGGCGCGATTGACTTTTCTGGTCGACGTGTCGGGCTCGATGATGCCGCCGAACAAGCTGCCCCTGCTCAAGCGTTCGCTGGCGCTGCTGGCCGAGCAGCTTCGGCCGAAGGACAAGGTGGCGATCGTCGTCTATGCCGGCGCCGCGGGCGTGGTGCTCGAACCGACCTCGGGGGCCGATCAGGGCAAGATCCTCGACGCTTTGGAACGGCTGCAGGCGGGCGGCTCCACCGCCGGCGCGGCGGGCATCCGGCTCGCCTACCAGACCGCGCGCGCGATGTACGAGAAGGGCGCGGTGAATCGCGTGATCCTCGCCACCGACGGCGATTTCAACGTCGGCACGACAAGCGATGGCGAGTTGAAAGAACTTATCGAGCGGGAGCGCGACTCGGGCGTCTTCCTGACCGCGCTCGGCTTCGGCTACGGCAATCTGAAGGACGCGAAACTCGAGATGCTTGCCCGTCATGGGAACGGCAATTACGCGTATATCGACTCGATTTTGGAGGCGCGGCGCGCGCTGGTGGAACAGATGGGCGCGACGCTGCTGACCGTGGCCAAGGACGTCAAACTGCAGGTGGAGTTCAACCCCGCGCACGTGAAGTCATACAGGCTGATCGGCTACGAAAACCGCCGGCTGCGCGCGGAGGACTTCAAGAACGACAAGAAAGACGCCGGCGATCTCGGGGCGGGGCACTCGGTGACGGCGCTGTACGAGATCATTCCGGCGGGGTCGAAGGAGACGGGCGGCGATGTGGACCCGCTGAAGTATCAGACCGCCCGGCCCGCGGCCAACGCCGGAAAGGACGAACTGCTCACGCTGAAGCTGCGCTACAAGGAGCCCGAAGGCAGCCAGAGCCGCGAACTCGCCCGCGTGCTGAAAGCGACGCCGGGCGCCGCTTCGGCGGATTTCCGGTTCGCTCTCGCAGTCGCCGAATTCGGCCTGCTGCTTCGCGATTCGGAGTATAAGGGCTCGGCTACGTACGACAACGCGGTTGAGTTGGCGTCTTCTTCGCTCGGAAAGGACGAAGACGGCCGGAGAGCGGAGTTCCTGTCGCTGGTGAAGCAGGTCAGGGCTTCGGCGCGAACGCCTTTGTCGTTCGGCAAATGATCTCCCGGGCTTCCGTTTGAAGCAGATTCGCGCTACTGGTGCGCGCTGAACTGCGGTTGGGGCGGGTTGAGTTTCACTTCGATG
>CAYWST010000331.1:0-6581 GCA_964461075.1 uncultured Solibacteraceae bacterium
ATCTGGGAACGAGCGAGTTAGCCGAGCACATCAACTACCGGAGAGCGATTGAAGGTGAGCTGGAACGGAGTGTCATGGCTCTGGCCGAAGTGGAGCGGGCCCGCGTTCACGTGACCTTCGCCAAAGACTCAATCTACCTGGATCGCCGTGAGCCCGCCAAAGCCAGCGTGATGGTCAAGCTCCGCCCCGGGAGAAAACTCGCGCCAGGAAGTGTTCAGGCGGTGCAGCACCTGGCGGCCAGCGCGGTCGAAGGACTGGAGGCCGCGGCGGTCTCCGTGTTGGACATGAACGGGTCGTTGCTCTCCAAACCGCGATCGGATCCTGATGACGCCGCCGGCGGCTCCAGCGCCATGCTGGACTACCGTCAGGCGGTGGAGCGGGACTACCTTGCCAAGATCAGGGCCACGCTCGATCCGCTGCTCGGAAGCGAGAAGTACCGCGCCGGGGTCAGCGCCGATTGCGATTTCACCTCCGGTGAGGAGAGCGAGGAGATCTACGACCCCAACGGCAGCGTGGTCTCCACCTCCCAGAAGACGGAAGACGTCTCGGGAATGCAAGGCGGGGGTGGCGGCGTCCCAGGGACGGCGAGCAATTTGCCCCGGCCGGCGCCGCGCACGGCAGCCACTGCCGGAGGCGTCTCCCGTAAAACGGAAAACGTCACCTACCACGCCAGCCGGACCGTCAAGCGGATCGATCTGCCTCGCGGAACTCTGCGCCGGCTCTCGGTGGCGATCCTCGTCGATCAGGGATTTCATTGGGAGGGAGAAGGGGCGAAAGCGCGCAAGGTGTTGGAACCGCCGAGTCCGGAACGCCTGAAAGTGGTCAAAGACGTCGTCGCGGGGGTGATCGGCTTTCAGCAGGATCGCGGGGACCAGGTGCTTGTTGAGACGTTGCCCTTCGAGGCGACACTGATGGCGAGCCCCGCTGGTCCCGAAACGGCAAGGCCGGCCGGACCTCCGGGCTTCGCGCTTCCAAAGTGGCTCGAACCGTTGATGAAGACCGCGCCCATGCCCGTCTGGCTCGGCGCAGCGGTCTCGCTGCTGATCGTGTTTCTGACCATCGCATTCCTCCTGTTCAAAAAAATGCGTGGACGTGGAAGAACACTCGTGAGCCAGCAGACCCTCCCGGAAGCTCCGCCCCGGGAGCAGCTCACGCCGGGCGAAGTCCAGCAGCAGTTTGAGGAAAAGGCCCAGGCGATGATCGCCGCCAACGAAGCCAATCGCGAGCGCGCCGAGCAGGAGGCGCTGGCCGCGCTCAGGCTTCCGCCGAACACGAAGAAATCGGAGGTGCTCAAGAAGGTCATCGCCGAAGACACGAAGAAGGACCCCGCGAGGATGGCGCAACTCGTTCGCACCTGGTTGAACGAGAAGTCGCGATAGGAGAAACGCCTTGAGACGAGGAACGTCCCGGTGATCACGAACCTGCCGGCCGACAAGGAAACGGTCCGGGTGAGCAAGCACTCCGGCGTTCAGAAAGCCGCTGTCCTTCTGCTCATGCTCGGCGAAGGTCTTGGCGCCGAGATCCTCAAGCACCTGGACGAAGATGAAGTCGCGGTGATTGGCCGTGAATTGGCGAGACTCCCGATGATCGAATCCGAGGATACGGAGGTCATCCTCGAGGAGTTTTACCAGATGTCGATGGCGCAGGACTATGTCCTGAAAGGCGGCATCGACTACGCGAGGAAGATGCTCATCAACGCGTTCGGCCCCGAGACGGCCAAGCGCATCATCGACCGTCTGGTAAAAATGCTCGGACATGAAGCGGCGAACTTCGACGCCCTGCAGAAGGCCGACCCGCAGCAGTTGGCCAAGTTCATCCACAGTGAGCACCCGCAGACGATCGCCCTGATTCTCAGCCACCTGAACTCGTCCCAGGCCGCCGGACTTCTGCTCTCCCTGCCTGCCGACATCCGCGCCGACGTCGCATTGCGGATGGCGAATCTCGATCAGATCTCTCCTGAGATCATCGCCAAAATCGCCCACATCATCGGCCTGAAGCTGAAAGCGCTGGGAGAGCTGAGCCGGGAGAGCTACGGCGGCGTGCGGGCGGTCGCTGAACTCTTCAACCGGCTCGACTCCGCCTCCAGCAAGGAAATCCTCGACACCATCGAATTGCAGGATCCGAACCTGACGGAGACGATCCGCCACCTGATGTTCGTCTTCGAGGACATCCTGTTGATCGATCAGAACGGCGTGAAGGAGATCCTCGGGCGCGTCGACAGGAAGATCCTCACGACGGCGCTCAAGGGAACCAGCGACCAGTTGAAGAACCACTTCCTGCAGTGCATGTCGCAACGCGGCGCGGAGATGCTGCGCGAGGATATGGATGCGCTCGGCCCGGTGAAGATCAAGGAGGTGGAGGCTGCGCAGCAGCAGATCATCGCAGTGGTCCGCCAGCTCGAGGCCGAAGGAGTCATCAGCCTCAAGGGCACGGTGGGTGAGCAGTATGTCGTCTAGCGGAGGCCGGCGGTGAGCTCAAAGATCCTTCGCGGCGTCAGCGGCGTGGCGACTCAATCCCACGCCTGGAGCACGTGGAGCACGGAGAAGGTCGACTCCGGCGCCTTGCACGTCGAGGAGGCGCCGCGCGGACTGAAGACCGCGAACGATGAACTGCAGCGCCGGGTCGAGGACGAATTGGCGGCCGCAAGGCGCGAAGGATACCGCGAGGGCGAAGCAGCCGCCCGAATGGCCTGCAGAAAGGAAGTGGAAGAGGCCGCAAAGCAGATGGCGCAGGCCGTTCGCAATGCCCTCTCCGAGAAAGCCAGGCTCCGGGCGGAGGCTGAACGCGAAGTGGTTCAGATCGCGCTGGCCATCGCCAGGAAGATTCTCCGCCGCGAAGTGCGGATCGATCCCGATGTGGCCTTAGGCCTGGTCAAGGCCGCTCTCGAGACGGTCTCTTCGCGGGAGGTCCGGACCGTCCGGACAACCCCCGCCATGGCCCGGCATCTGGCCGATGCGCTTCCGCAACTCGGCCTTCCCGAAGGAGTTCGCGTCCTTGCCGACGCGTCGCTGGAGCCTGGGGGCCTTATCGTGGAGACGGTACGCGGGGAAGTGGACGCCTCGCTCGAGACGCAGTTCGAGGAGATCAGCCGTGGCTTACTGGAAGCGGCCGGGGAGGGAGGCGGCCGATGAATCCCGCGCGATACCTCGAGGCGATCTCGCAAGCCGAGACCTGCAGGCTGCAAGGCCGCGTCAACCGCGTCGCCGGATTGATGGTGGAATCGACGGGCCCGGCCGTGGCCGTCGGGGACTTTTGTGAGATTTTGACGCGGCGCGGAGGCAGGATCCGCACGCAGGTGGTCGGCTTTCGCGACGGGCGGGTGCTCTCCATGCCGCTGGAAGAAGTGTCGGGTCTCGAGGACGGCGATGTCGTCGTGGCGCGCCGCCGCAACGCCCGGCTCGGTGTCGGAGCCCAGTTGCTGGGGCGCGTGATCGACGGGTTCGGCCAACCCATGGATGGCGGGCCTCCGATTCATGCCGAGGCCTGGTATGACCTGTTTGCCGCTCCCCCGGGTCCGCTGGATCGCGAACCGATCCAAAAACCCCTCTCCACCGGCATCCGGACCATAGACGCCCTGCTCACCTGCGGCCGCGGCCAGCGTATCGGCATCTTCGGCGGTTCCGGCGTGGGCAAGAGCACGCTGCTCGCCTCGATGGTCAAAAACCACGACGCCGACGTGGGGGTTGTCGCCCTCATCGGCGAGCGCAACCGCGAGGTGCGCGACTTCATCGAGCATGAACTCGGTCCCGAGGGTATGCGGAAGACCGTCATGGTCGTGGCGACATCCGACCGGCCCTCGCCCCTCAGAGTGCGGGCTTGTTTCGTCGCCCTCGCCGTCGCCGAGTTCTTTCGAGATCAGGGCAGGAACGTCCTGCTGGTCGCCGATTCGGTGACCCGCCTGGCTATGGCGCAGCGGGAAATCGGACTCGCGGCCGGCGAACCGCCCTCCCAGAAGGGTTATACCCCAAGCGTCTTCCAGATGCTGCCCAGGGTCTTCGAACGGGCGGGTTCCTTTCGAAATGGCTCAATCACCGCCTTTTTCACCGTCCTGGTGGAAGGCGACGATCTGAACGAACCCATCGCTGACGCCGTCCGCGGCATCCTGGACGGCCACATCGTCCTTTCCAGGCAGCTTGGACACGCAGGGCACTACCCGGCTATTGACGTTCTCCAGTCCGTTTCCCGTCTGGCCTCGCGGCTCAATTCACCTGAACATGCCGAGGCCGCGCGGCGGCTGCGGGAGACGCTCGCCGTTCTTCAGTCCTCCGAGGACCTCCTTCGCATCGGCGCATACACCTCCGGTGCGAATCCCAAGCTCGATCAGGCGCTCCAAATCGAGGAGGCTATCAAAGGCTTCCTCCGGCAAGGGCCCAATGAAACAAATCAGATGGAGGAGACGGTCCGCCGGCTGATTCAACTTCTGCCGGCTTGACAGACGAAGTCTCGAAATGAAGAAGTTCAATTTTCCACTTGAAAAGCTGCGGATGTGGAAACAGAAGCAGCTCGAAGCCGAGGTCGTTCGGCTCGGCCAGTATCAGGCGGAGCAGGAATCGCTGCGCCTCAAACGCCTCGCGATGCTGCGCGAGGAGGAGTTGGTCCTGCACGCCGTCCGCGAGCTGCCGGAGCCGAGCCCCGAGGGAATGCAGGCGGCGGACGAATTCAGGCAATGGTGCCTGCGTGAGGGCGAGCGCCTCAACGCCGACGAGCGCCAGGCGGCGCAGCGCGTCGCAATGCAGCGCGAAGCCGTGCTCGAAGCCCGCCGTGGTGTGGAGGCTTTGGAAAAGCTCAAGGAAACCAAGCTGCGGCAATGGCGCGACGCAGTCGACAAAGAGACCGAGGAAATGGTGGCGGATCTCGTCGTCGCGCGCTGGGCGACACAATCCAGCGACTAGCCGCCGCTCTTCAGGAAATCCAGAAACTGCTTCTCATCCTTGGTCAGGCCCCCCAGCGTCGCCTGGACCTTCTCCTCGCCATCGAAGATGGCGTAATAAGGAATCGCCACTGTCTGAAATAGCTTCTCCTGGAGCTTCTGGTTCGCCTCGCTGGCGGCGTCTGTGCCGTCGGTGTAAAGCTCCACCAACACAAACCGCCCCAACTCGCCCGCCACAGACGGGCGCGTGAACATATTCGATTTCATCCATTTGCAATTGGTACAGGCGTAGCCGGTGAAGGAGACCAACACGCGCTTGTTCTCCGCCCTGGCCAGTGAGAGAGCGGCCGGGAAATCGTTCTTGATCCACTTTGAGGCCGCGGGCGCGGAAGCGCCCCCAAGCCCCGCAGCGCCTTCGACCGGCGCCGGGATGAACGCCTCGATTTCGCCGAGCCTGCCCCCGAACATCCCAGGGACGAGCCCAAGCGCAAACCCAAGGAACAGGATCGCCACAATCAGCCGGCCGACGCCGAGTTCCTCGTCTCTCTTGATGCCCTCAAGCCGAAGGAATCCAAGTAGATAGAACCCCGGAAGCGCGAAGAGAATCACCCACAACGCCAGGAACCGCTCCCTCGTCAGCAGATCCCAATGCAGCACCTGGTCCACCGTGCTTAGATACTTGAGCATCACCGCCAGCACGATGAAGCCCAGCACCACCTTGACGCGCGACATCCACCCGCCGCTGCGCGGTAACTTTTTGAGCATGCTGGGGAAAAGCGCAAGCACGAAAAACGGGCTGGACAACGCTGCGGAAAATGCCAGCATGCCCAGAACGGGCTGCAACTTGTCTCCCCCGACCGAAGCCGCCAGCAGCGTGCCCATGAACGGTCCCACGCAAGCAAACGAAGCCAAGCAGAAGGTCAGCCCCATCAGCAGAGTCCCGATGTAGCCGCCCTGACCGGACGCCGCGTTCAATCGCGTCAGCAAGCCGGAGGGGAGCGTGATCTCGAACGCCCCAAGAAGGCTCAAGCCGAACACGAAGAAGATGATGCAGATGCCGGCATTGACATACGGATTCGACCCAAGCTGCACCACCGCGAACGGCCCTAACGCCGCCGTCAACCCGAACCCGATCGCCGTGAACAGCACGATGATGCCAAGGCAGAACACGAGCGCCTGCGTGACCGCCTGAGCCCGGCTGCCGCTTTCCTGGTTCAGGAAGTAGCTCATCGTGATCGGGATCATCGGGAAGACGCAAGGCGTGAAGATCGAGGCGAGCCCGAAACCGAAGGCGACCAGCAGAAACGCCCCAAGCCCCTGCGCCTGTGGCGGGGTCGAGGAAGTCGAGGGCTTCGCCGGCTTATCCGCCACAGGTTTCAATAAAGCCAGTCCTTGCGGCGGTGTCGCCGGCGGCGCCGGCGCGCCAGGCGCAATCTCCAGATTCGCGCTGACGGTGACGCGCTTGGGCGGCAGGCACTCCTTCTCCGTGCAAAGCTGGTACCGCGTCTGCACTTCCACGCTCTGCGGTCCCGTGGGGGCGTCCGCCTTCAAAAACAGCTTCACGTAGAAGTTCGCCGACTTGGCGTAGGTCTCGGTGTCGATCCCGAAATTTGGATCGAACTTTCGCTCCGGCGCCGGATAATAAACTTCGATTCTCTCGACCACCGGATGGCCGGCGGGCGCCTGAATGGTGGTCGTGATGGGCCCGCCC
>CAYWST010000332.1:0-6560 GCA_964461075.1 uncultured Solibacteraceae bacterium
GCTAAAATGCCAGCCTGCGCCCCCCGCCGCGTTCCCGGATCAGAGCGAATGTCGAATGATCCCGCAAGGAAGAGCGCCCGGCAAACCTAATCTGTTCGCGACAGGGGGAGGCGCCCGTCGCCCGGAAGCGGCTTCCAGCCGGGACCTGCAGTAGCTTCGCATGATCGTGTTTAAGCCTACTTACGATGAAATGACAATTGGAAAAGTTGCGAGTAGCAGACCTTAATATAAAGTTTATTTTCCCTCCCCTGGGACAGGAATGCGTGAGGTGCGGCCATTTTCAGCGCGTGGAGGTTGAGCCAACTCCAGGCCGGGGCGTTCCGGCACGCCACGCTTGCGCTGGAAAGGTACGCCTGGAAGCGTGTGGCGCGTAGCGCACTGAGTCGTCAGGATTATTCCCCAGAACAGATTAGAACTGCGTGCCTAGTACTAAACCCGGGGCCTTCCATTACCTTGGTCTCTTTGGACAAACAGAAGCGCTTGTTCCCATAAAGGAGGCAGTGTTCGTTTGTTCCACCTGCCCCGGAGGACTTGAATGAGTAGTATGTTGTCCGGTTTGCTCATGGCGCTGCTTCTTGGTGTGACTGCGCCCGCTGCAAACCTATTGATCAATGGAGATTTCGAATCCACGAATTCGAACGTTGGGCTGATCAACTCGAAGGCCCTGAACGCTCTGGGCGCGGGGCAATGGGATGTGTACAGTTCCATCCCAGGTTGGACCACCACGCCGAACTTCATCGGTGGCGTGAATTGCAGCCCGTGCGCCCCTGCGGGGATTGAGGTGCAGTACAGCGGCGTGGTCGTCAACGCTCACTCCGCGAATCGATACATCGAACTGGACAGCCACAGGTCACAGGGTATCGGCACCAATTCCGGTATGTCCCAGTCGCTTTTCCTGAGTTCGGGAACGTATGAGATGAGCTACTGGTATATTCCGCGGACCAGAAGCGAGGGGGATAACGGGATCAAGGTCTTCGTAGGGACGGGCGTGACGCCGGCGGCGAGCGACGAAGTAGCGGCGCTCTATGCGAACGGCGCTCGTCCGCCCACCAATGACTGGACGCAGATCGTAGCGTCTTTCGGAATCGCCAATCCCGGCATCTACAACATCACATTGGCCGCCGTCGGAACGGACAACACGCTCGGGGGATTGATTGACGATGTGTGGCTCGAAAAGACCGGTGGTCCGCAGGAAGTCCCCGAGCCTGCGACGTTCGCGGCGATGGGCATCGGCCTCGCGGCCCTCGTCCTGGCGAAGCGCCGCTGAAAAAGGTCAGACCGCAAGCGATAGGTTCAGGTAGCGCTCGTAGGCGGCGTCCCAAGCCGCGCTCCGTTCCGCCTGAATCGTATCCAAATCGAACGATGCGCGAACCACGGCGCGGGCGGCTTCGAGCGACTCGATGTTGCCCGCGCCGATCGCTTGCACGAGGATGTTGCCCGCCGCGGTGGCTTCCGTCGGGCCGGCGACGACTGTGCGGCCGGTGGCCTCGGCGACGAACCGGTTGAGCAGCCTGTTCTGGCTGCCGCCGCCGACGATGTGGATCACCTCGATCCGCTGGCCGGTGAGAGCTTCAAGACTTTCGAGCACCTGACGGTAGCGCAGCGCGAGACTCTCCAGGATCATCCTCACCATGCCGCCCGGCTGTGCGGGCGCAGGCTGACCGGTGCGCGTACAGAATTCAGCGAGCCGCTCGGGCATGTGGCCCGGTTCGAGGAAAGCGTCCGGAACCGTGAGTGCGGTGAAAGCCGGAGCTTCGGCGGCCATCTGTGCCAGTTGGGCGTAGCTGTACTCGCTGCCTTCGAGCATCCACGCCCGGCGGCACTCCTGCACGAGCCAAAGCCCCGCGATGTTCTTGAGCAGGCGAATCCGGCCTTCCGCGCCGACTTCGTTGGTGAGCGTCAGCTCGCGCGCCCTCTCGGTCATGATCGGCTCGGGCAGTTCGACGCCCATCAAGCTCCACGTGCCCGAAGAGATATAGCACCATGGCTTATCTTCAGTGGCAGGCACCGCGGCCACGGCCGATGCCGTGTCGTGGCTGGCCGACGCAAACACCGGGACCGGCCCCAACGCGGACACATCCTGGAGTTCCGGCAGCAGCGCGCCGAGCTTCGTCCCGGGCTGAACGATTTCGCCCAGGATCCGCGTGGGCAGGCCGAGCTTCTCGAAGACCTTGGTCGACCACGTCCGCGTCGCCGGGTTGTACATCTGCGAGGTCGAAACAATGGTGAGCTCGTTCTTCTGCACCCCCGAGAGCCAGTAGGAGAGCAGGTCCGGCACGAAGAGCAGGCGCGACGCGGCGTCAACCGCGGGCGAGCCCGCAAGCCGCGCCGCGTAAAGCTGGAAGAGCGAATTGAACTGCATGAACTGCAGTCCGGTTTCGGCGAACATCTCCTTCTCGGGGACAACCGCGAACGTGCGCTCCATGATGCCGTTCAGCCGCGCATCCCGGTAGTGATGCGGCGTCAGAACCAGTTCCCCGTTCTGATCGACCAGGCCGAAATCGACGCCCCACGTGTCGACGGCAATGCCATCGAGCTTCAGTGCCCGTTCACGGCCTGCGATCCGCAACCCTTCACGAATGTTGTGGAACAGGCGGAAGATGTCCCAATAGAGCCCCTCCGGCAGGCGGACGGGCTCGTTCAGAAAGCGATGGAGTTCGGAGAGCGCGAGCCGGCCGTTTTCGAGCGTGCCGAGGATGGCGCGGCCGCTTTCTGCGCCGAGGTCGAAGGCGAGGTAGTTGCTGGGCATGACGTGAACTTTCTAAAGGTCGCAATCGAACAGGAGCTTGCCGACGCCGTCGCGATAGTCGTGGGCCATCTCGAAGCCCTCCTGCGCCTTGGCGAGAGGCAGGGCGTGCGTGATGAGCCCGGTTGGAATAGCCCCGGAGGAGAGCAACTCGGCGGCGGCGCGCCCCTTGTGGTTGGAGCGCTTCATGATCTGGAGGTTGAGTTCCTTGTCCATCGCGGTGTGCAGATCGACGTTGAACTCGAGCGGCACGGGGATGCCGATGAGGACGAATCGCGCCCCGGCGCGGGCGCAGCGAATCCCAAGGTTGATTGTCTCGGGAGCGCCCGCGGCGTCGAATACGATGTCCGCCCCGCGGCCCTTGGTCCACGTCATCACCGCGTCATAGAAGTCTTCCTGTGCGAGGTTGATCGCGGCGTCGGCGCCCATCGCCTTCGCCAATTCGACGCGGTGCGGCACACGGTCGGCCGCAAGGATCATCGATGCGCCTGCCGCCCGCGCCATCGCGATCCCGATGGAACCGATAGAGCCTGCACCAAGGACCACGACCGTGTCGCCCATCCGCACCGGAGCCAGTTCGAAGACATGGACCCACACGGCGGTCGGCTCCATCAGCGTTGCCTCGCGGAAGGAGAGGTTGTGCGGAATGGGGTCGAGGTTATGGACCGGCGCCGTGATGTAGTCGCGCAGGAAGCCGTAGGCGTCCGGCCCGCCCATAAACCGCGACTTGACGCAGAGGTTATGCCGCCCCGCGAGGCAAAGAGCACAGTGGCCGCAGGTCAGAGAGGGCTCGACCGAGACCCGATCGCCCACCTTCCAGTCGCTCACTCCCGGGCCCACCTCCACAATCTCCCCGGCCGGCTCGTGGCCGAGGATCTGGGGGTATTTGGCCGGTTTCGAATGAATGCGGCCTTCGCCCCACCAATGGAGGTCGGAGCCGCAAAGGCCGACGGCCCGCATGCGGATGAGAACCTCACCCGCGCGCGGGCCGTCTGGCATGGGAGATTCGACTAATTCGAGCTGCCGATGAGCGACAAGGGGAACGCTTCGCATGAAGCGACCAATTTATCTCAGTCGACGGCCCGAGCGGTGACGACCAGAATGAGCGAGCGGTCCGCGCCGTCGATATTGGACTTGCCGATGACGACTTTCTGGCTGTCGGCGATGTCGAACGAGGTGTTCACGACAACGGCCCGCTCACCCCCGGCGTCGGTGAAGATCGCCTCGAAAAAAAGGGCGTCGACAGTGAGAGTCGGTTTGGGTCCGCGCAGGCTGCCGGCCCGGACTGTGGCGCGGTAGGTGCAGCGGCGGCCCCCGACCTCTCCTTCGGCGCTTTGACAGGGCAAGGAGCCGCGGGATTCGCTGCGCTCGTTCTGTCTCATTCTGTAGATGGCAGTATCGAGGAGCTTGATCTCCTTGAATCCCAACGCGGAGCGGAGTTCGGCAGCGACAGGTTCGATTTCCTTGGGGATCTCAAATCCATAGGCGGCGGAGTTCGCGGCGACCAGGGCATAGAGCCGGAAGTCGATGTTGCGATTGGCCGCCGAGCCCGGCCGCGGTTTGTCCAGCCCCGCGATGTTGGCCGCGATCTGCTCCACATCGTCGGGCAGCCCGTACACCGTAACAATGCCTAGCTCCTCGTTGGCCCGGAGCTGCGCGACGTAGCCGTCCTTCACCGGAGGGTTGACGTACATCAGTCGGACGACCGTCTCCGGGTCGATGTGCTTCAGTTCCACAACCTTTTGGATGTAGTTCTGCGCAAATGCGCCGGAAGCCAGCAGAACGATTGAGGCAAGCAGTTTCATTGAGCTTCTCCTTGAGGGGTGAGGTCCCAGTAAATGACGATGTCTTTGCGCGTCGAGGCCAGGCGGACCAGGCCGTTCTGCGCCGTTGGAATGAATCTTGGAGGTTTTAGAGCCGGCCGGGCGGCCGGTCTCTGATGCATAAAGGGCGCCGGCCCCGGAGCGCGATCCAGAACGGGCGGCGGAGGAATGTCGGCGGACTTCGGCAACAGCATGAGCGCGAGAACAGCAGCGACAGGGACCGGCGCGAACCACGGCGAGCGCCTCCGCCGGCAGCGGCGCCTCGCGAAGCTCGCCCAGCGCCCGCGTGAGATCATCGTCGGTCCAGGGCATTCGAACTCCTTTCCAGCCATGCGCGCATCCTGGCTTTCCCGTTTGACTTGTGGCTGCGGACGGTGATCTCAGAGACGCCGAGGAGTTCGGCCACCTCCGCGGTTTCCAGGCCCTCGATCTCGAGAAGGACGATGGCCGCCCGTTCTGATTCCGTGGTCCGGGCCAGCGCCTTGGCCACGAGTTGAGCGGATTCGAGTTGCTCCGCGTGGCGCGCCGCGGCGGGAGGGTCGAAGTCCAACTCCTCCTGCGGCCTGTGGCGCCGATTCTGGTCGATCGTGACGTTGGTCACCGTCCTGTAGAGCCAGGTCTTGACCCCGGCCTCGGGGTCAACGGTCTCCCGATGGCGCCACAGCCGCAGAAAGGTCTCCTGCGCGGCGTCCTGAGCGAGTTCCATACTTCCGGTCATACGCAAGGCGACGCGAAGCCCCATCCGCTCGTGCTCGCGCATGATCTGCTCGAACCGGCGGGCGGCTTCCGTGGTCACCTGATCGATATACGCCGCCGGAAGGCCAAACGTTGAGAAGAAGTCACAATGATTCGGAATATTCCGCATCATCCTCGCCCTGAACGACATACACGCGCCATGTCCGGCCTTTCGATACGGAGAATTTGGTCCCTCCTCCTTACTCTGGAATTAAGGAGGTCACGATCAAATGTCCAAATCCTACAACCCCGATCTCACTCGAAAACTTCACGAAGTCGCTAACACCAAACCCGAGCCCCGGCTCGACGCCGAACGCGTCGCCGCGCGCGCCAACTCCAGCGCCGCCTTCGCTCAAACCGCCCTCCTCTTCTACGAGGACCCCAAGGAGTTCGAAATCCTCCGCGACGCTTTCCACGCCGAACACCAGCCTAAATCCCCCACCGAAGACTACTTCGTCAACGAAATGGTCAACGCCCAGTGGCGCCTCAGACGCCTTCGCCTCATCGAAGCCGACCTAATCCGTCTCCGCCTCTCCGCCGACCCTTCCATCGACGACGAAGCCGCCCAGGCCGAGGCCCTCCGCCTCGCCGCCGATTCCACCAAAGCCCTCAATTACCTCCAGCGGCAGGAAGCCGCCCTCCGCCGCCAGTTCGAGCGCGCCCTCAAAATGTTCTGGGAGTGCCGCGCCCGCCGCCCCGAACCGGCCGAAAACGCGCCAAAACAAAAAGTGGCAAAACAAACCCAATCCGCCAGCCCCTTGCGCGAATTCCAGCGCCGCCTCCGCGAATTCTGCGAAGCCTCGCCGCCCTTGCCCCCGTCCCAACCGGCCTGCGAGGTTCACCCCGCGCCCAATGGAGGTTAAGGGAGACAACTCAGCGCGCCTTCACACTTCTTCAACTCCTCCATCTTTCATCCGCCGGAGAGTAGTTGGTCAGCGTATCTTGGGTGATATGCCGACCGCTGAGTGGCCGCTGAGAAGAGAACCGGCATCTTGTGAGATGAGGATCCGCAATAGCCGGCTGAAGGGCCGAACCCAGCCCAGTCTTTCGGTGGAACGCCTCCGATCTGTGGAGGCGGTTGTGGAGTTGGAGGAGGAGATAGAAGTCAAGGGCGGCAAGGTGGTCGACTTCGCTATCGGACCTATCGACAAGCCCGCCGGTGATGCGTCGATGAAGGCGAGTGAGCCGGCCCAGGTTGCTGATACAACTTCGGGATCTCAAGTGCGCCTGCAGTTTCCCAAAACGACTATCGTCGC
>CAYWST010000333.1:0-6525 GCA_964461075.1 uncultured Solibacteraceae bacterium
CCCCAGGCCCCGCCCATCGAAAGCGGATAGCCCCACGACTCTCACTGCCGGATCGCCGCGTCCATGTCATCCACGTTGAACGCCAGATGATGGAATCCTTCCCCCTGCTTGTCCAGGTGCTCGTGATAGGTTGACGGACCGGCGAGCGCCTGAATCCACTCGAACGGCGTCGGCGTGTGCCGCTGCCAGCCCAGCCGCATCGAAAACGCCCCCGGCCTCCCCCGATAAATCAGTTCGCTCGTCTCCGGCTTGCTGTATGTCATGGCCGGAAAGCCCAGCCGCTCCCAATATGCCGAAACCCGCTCGAGATCCCGCGCCACGAAGGCGTATTGAGTCACTCGCAGCCCCTTGTCCCGCATCCGAGTCGCGGCCCCGGGATCGACCATCAATCCCAATACGTACTTCCCCTCCTGCCGCGTGTCGAACAACCAGCAACGCGCCGGCTCTCCCGCCTCGTCGCGGACCGTAAGTTCAAACAAGGAAGCCACGCCCGCTGCCGCCAGCTTCTTCCTCTCTGCCTCCACCGCCGCCTCGCTCTCAAGGCCGTAAACAAGCGAATAGACCCCCTGCCCTTTGCGCTTTGCGAACTCCGCCAGCGGGCCGTCACCCGCCCTCGGCTGGATCAGCTCGGCTGTGACGTTGGCAAATTCGACGGTCGCCCGCCGGTTCGCCACCGCGACCGGCGTCCCGGTTTTGGTCCATCCCTCAACACTCTTGTCCAAATCCCGGACAACCCAAATCAGCCGGCTCACAGCCCGCGGCGGCGCCTGTCCGGCCACGCCGGGCGCGCATAACAGGAAGGGCAGCAGCCCAAACAGTCCTCTCATGGAAATCCCTCCGGCACGAGTGTAGCCCGAATCGCCCCTAAACGAGAGAAAAACATCCAAGTAAGCCTTGACTCTGGGTGAAACCGGTTGCATGATGCTACTGGAATGCATTTGGGGCGTCCAGCCTCCTGACTGGCCGCAATGAGGAAGCCTATGACTAAATTCACCTCTCGAGGCGCGATCATCCTGTCGCTGTTTGCGCTTGCAGCTTTTGCTCAACAGGACCGAGGCACGTTCGTCGGAACCGTGACCGACGCCACCGGCGCCGTTGTCCCCAACGCCAAGGTGGCTATCACGAACACGGAAACCAACGTCACCGTCAATACCGTCACCAACGAAGCCGGCAACTATCGCATGCCAAACCTGCAGTCCGGCATGTACCGCGTACGCGTCGAAGTCGCCGGATTCAAAGCCGCCGTCCGCGATGGCATCCGGCTTGCCGTGCAGGACGTAGCCCGCGTCGACCTTGCCCTCGAAGTCGGCCAGACATCGGAATCGGTGACTGTCACTGGTGAAGCGCCGCTGCTCACGACTGACACTCCCGAAGTGGGCACGCTGATGACGAACAAGACCGTCGTCGATCTGCCTCTCGGATTCTCCGGCGGCCGGTACGCCGAGAACTTCGCCTACAAGCTCACTCCTGGCGTCGGCGGCAACAACTGGGAGAGCCGTATCAATGGCGCGCCGTCCTTCTCCAAGGAGGTCGTCCTCGATGGCGCCTCCGCCTCCATTTACATCAGCGGCCACATGGGCGAATCCAGCCCTTCGATGGAAGCGCTGGAGGAATTCAAAGTCCAGACCAGCGGCATGAGCGCCGAGTTCTCCCGCACCGCCGGCGGCGTCTTCAACTTCGTCATGAAGTCCGGCACGAATCAGCTCCATGGCTCCGCCATGGGCCAGATCCACAACGAATGGGCCGACGCCAACACCTTCGCCCGCAACTTCTATTGCGGTCAGGGCCAGGCCAGCCAGTGCGGACCCCGCCGCGACCGCCGCGATAACTACGCCTTCAGCGCCGGCGGCCCCGTCTACATCCCCAAGGTCCTCAACGGCAAGGACAAGTGGTTCTGGTACACCGCCTACGAAAAGTACAACGAGAGCTTCGCCGGAGGCGGCAGCCCGACCGTCACCGTCCCGCTGCCCGAGTGGTACGACGGCAACATGTCGAACTACCTCACCAATCAGTTGCTCGGAACCGACGGCGCCGGTAACCCCGTCTATCGCGGCGCGATCTTCGACCCCAAATCGTCCCGCACCGTCGGCGGCAAGCTCGTCCGCGACATGTTCCCGAACAACATCATTCCTCAGGCTCGTATCTCAACGGTCGCCAGAAACCTCTCGGCCATCATGAAGAAGCACTACATGCCTCAGGTCAAAGGACCCGACGGGCAGTATCAGCTTCTCAATAACGCCTTCTTCCCGGTCTCCAACCAGGCGGGCTTCAATCAGACTCAGTTCTCCACGAAGTCCGATTACCAGATCAATTCGAACCAGCGGTTGAGCGGCTCCTTTACCTGGGTTGACCGGCCGCGTACGCTCCTCGACCAGGGCGGCGTCTGGGACTTCAACGACCCCAACGGCGGACCTCTCTCCCGAGCCCGCCTCCAGTGGGTCTCCTCCCACTACATCCGCATGGCTCATGACTGGACGCTCTCGCCCACTATGCTCAATCATGTGGTCGGCGCCTTCGGCCGCCAGCTCAATCCCAGCACCTCCAAACATGTCGGCGAGCCCGGCGCGCAAATCCTCGGCATCAAGGGGATTAATCAGAACTCCAATTACCCGCAAATCGGCGGATTGACCGGCGATCGCGTCGGCTTCCCCACGCTCGGCTATCAGGCCAACGACGTCTTGGCCGGCACCGCCTACCAGTTCACCGATACCTTGACTTGGCTCAGGGGCAACCACTCCATTAAGTTCGGCTTCGACTGGCGCTGGAACGGTCTGAACGCCCGCAACAACGCCGGCCCCGGCCAGTTCAACTTCGGCGCGAGTATCACCGGCGCTCAAGGCTTCAATCAGACCGGCCATGGCTTCGCCAGCATGCTGCTTGGCGAGTTCTCAAGCGCCAGCGTCGTTGTCGACGTGCCGGTCGGCTCTCAGTTCCCCATGTACTCCTGGTTCATTCAGGACGACTGGAAGGTGAGCCGCCGCCTTACCATCAACGCCGGCATGCGCTGGGACTACCAGACCCAGGGCACCGAAAAGTACGACCGCCTCCACAACTTCAACCCCAGCATCATCGACCCCAACTACAAGATCCCCGGCGCCGTTGAATTCGCCGGCCAGGGAACGGGCCGCAATGGCAAACGGATGTTCTATCCGAACAGCCTCAACAGCACCTGGGGCCCGCGCTTCGGCTTTGCTTACCAGGCGACGGATAAGATGACCCTCCGCGGCGGATACGGCCTCTACTACAGCCCGCGCATTCCCAATGGCTGGTCCGGCGTGCCCTGGGGCAACAAGGCCGGCTTCACCGCCAACAACAACCAGAACCCCGCCGCGCCCGATAGCCCGGCGGGCAACTGGGACAACGGCTACAACGGAACCATCACCCGCGCTACGCTCGATCCCTCCCTCGCCTATTACATCTGGGGGCCCGTCAGTTGGGATCCCGACGGCGGCCGAGTCGGCTACACCCAGCAGTGGAACTTCAACATCCAGCGCGAGCTGCCTGGCCGGATGGTCTTCGACGCCGGCTACATCGGCACCAAGAGCACCGCTCTTCAGGCCAACGAGCTCCGCAAAATGAACCAGATCCCGACCGCCGCCCTCGCGCTCGGCGATACGCTCGGCGTCTGGATCAACGACGACGCCTCCATTCCCGCCGCGGCAAAGGCGCTCGGAGCGCGTTATCCGTACGGAACCAAGGGCGAGTGGATTCCCACCTGGCAGACCCTCACGCCTTACCCCACGGTGATCTATTGGAGCGACCTCTATAGCTGGAACTCGCCCCTGGGCTTCAGCAACTACCAGGCGCTGCAGATTCAGCTCAACAAGCGCTACGGCCAAGGCCTCCAGTGGCTCGCCAACTACACCTGGTCCAAGACCCTGGACAACATGGGCTCCGTCTTCGGCGACAGTTGGGGCATGAACGGCGGCCGTCCGCTCGACTACAACAACATGGCGCTAGAGAAATCGATCTCCGATTTCGATCAGCGGCACGTCGTCAAGATTGGCGCCTCCTATGACCTGCCGTTCGGGCGCAAGAAAGCGATCGGCGGCGACATGCCCAAGGCCCTGGACTTCATCGTCGGCGGCTGGACGCTGCAATACATCGGCAACTACGCCTCGGGCATGCCGCTCGGCTTCGGCGCCACCGGCACCCCGAACGCCAACTTCGCCACCAATCGGGCCATCATCGACAACCCCAATGGCCTGTCGCTCAAGAATGCGAGTTTCGATCAATCGAAGTTCGACATGAGCAACATCTCAACCGGCGGCTACACCGGCCATCGCTACATCAACACCACGCTCGTGAAGGACCCGCCTCGTTATGTCCGCGGCAACGCCAGCCGCCGCCACGACAGCCTGCGGGACTTCGCCAGATACAGCGACGACGCGAGCCTTCAGAAGAACTTCTTCCCCGTCGAGCGCGTCCGCGTTCAGTTCCGGGCCGAGTTCCTCAACATGTTCAACCGCCACCGCTTCAGCGGCATCAACACCAGCCCGGCCAGCCCCCTGTTCGGGCAGATCACCGGCGTCAGCGACGACCGCCGCCAGATCCAGTTCGGCCTCCGCGCCGACTTCTAAGCCCGCACAGCCTCCCGGAGGCCGCCCTTCCCAGTGGAGCCGGCCTCCGGACTTCCTTGTTCGTTGAATTCGGAAGACCGGTTCCCAGCGATTGCTCAGGCCGGGCGACACACGTGGCCATCGCTGACCGCCCCTGATATGATCGACCCAATGAGGGCGTAATCGATGGCGACGGTATTCGTGGATGTCTGCCTGAAACTGGTTTCCGTCAGCGAGCTGCTTCCGATGAACTCGAACCCCAATGGGCGGCCATTCGCGGGGCAGCCGAAAGCCAGGCTCAAACTGCATGGGAGTGGAGCCTGGGAGGCGATCAGCAACAAGGAGCAGTTCCGCAAACTGTTCGGGGCCGCCTCCGGAACCTGGAATCCCAGAATGCCGGAGACGGACCTTCCGCTGACGTTTTCCGGCAACGTCGTGGCGGTCAACCTCAACAGCTACTTCTATGGAGGACTCGACCCCGCGCTCCTCTTCTTCGACAGGCCCGCGGTGCTGAAGATGACCGGTGTCGCCCAAACCGGTTTCGGCCTGCAGTTCGGGGGGCAGCCCCGCTGGTGGACCTGGTGGCACCGCATCTGGTCGCCGTCGGACATGAACCTCAACGACCGCCTGGAGTACATCGGCTGGCGCGCGCTGAAGTATCACGTCCAGGGCGCGGCCTCGCAGGAGATGAAGGCCCTGCTGACGCTGCAGGGCGTGGCGATGATGGCCGCCATCATGGCGCTGGCCGCGGTCGCGGCGGTTTCGCCCTGGGCCAAACTCGCCGCCGCCATCATTGTCTTCCTCCGCGGCCTCGGACTTGTCTGCACTCTAACCGACCTCTCCTTCTACAAGGAAAAACTCACGCTGGTTTACGATACGGCGAAGAAGCCGCACATTCAGGAGGACGATCTCGACAAGGCGGCCCGCGCCTACGCCGACATGCTCGCCAAGCTGATGGCCGACCTCGGAATGCAACTGGCCGGCGAGGCGCTCGGGAAACTGGCCGGCAAGATCCGGCAGTTCTTCTCGAGCAAGAACGCCAAGGCGCTGATGGACAGCCCCGAAGTGGCGCAGGAAGCGCACAACTACGAACAGATGCTGCGGCAATCGGGGAAGGAAACGGCGGCGAACCGCTTTGCCGCCACCATCGCGAAGGTGGAGCGCTGCCAGGGAGTCTCTCCTCTCAAGGGCTCGGTTGAAGCGCAGCAGAAGCTCGGGCTGCCGCGCCAGGTGGTGGACGGGTACATGGAGATGTGCAACGCCGTGACGCCGCCGCGGGTGATCGTGACCCGCGCCGGCAATCCCCAGTCGCTCAGGTTCCTCAACCACCCCAGGGCGCGGCCGAAGCCGATGTGGCTCAAATGGAAAAACGCCAAGAGCGGGCCCTTCGCCGGAACGGTCGTGACGCCAAGCAAAGAAGCCATTGTCGCCAAGGGGCGCGAGGCGGGAAAAAGCGAGCAACAGGCCATCCAGGAGTTCTGGGATTATTGTCAAAAACTTGAAAAAGAGCAAGGAATTACATTAAAAACCAGCGCCGGCGCGAAGCCGCCGGATGACGTCTTTGGCGCCCAGATCCAGGTCAACGGGAACTTCTTCATCTCGGACGTCGACAATCAGGCCATCCTGATCTACCAGGGCGGCCGCTGGATCCCCGATCCGCAATGGTCCAGGACGATGGCCGATAACGACAGCGCGACCAACCAGTCCCTGATGAACGCGTTCACACGGCTGGCCAAGGAGTACAACCAGCACGGTTCGCAGATGAATTCGCAGTGGCTCAATCCGGTCAGCGGAAAAGTCGAGGCCGTTCGCATCGGCGATCCCGACGAGAAGTATCTCATCATCTGTCCGGGGCTGAAACTCTATGAGGTGGGTTCTACACAGGACCTCTACAGCGCGCTGACGAAGGCGTTCGGCGTGGCGGTGGACGACAAGGGCGGGCGCGTGCTCCCGCCGGGACGTTAGC
>CAYWST010000334.1:0-6523 GCA_964461075.1 uncultured Solibacteraceae bacterium
GGCGCGCTCTACGGGCTGAGCCCGGCGACGGAGGACTCCTCCCGCAAGGCGGGAGAGTGGAATCAGGCGCGCGTGGCGGTCTGCGGCAACCGGGTCGAACATTGGCTCAACGGCCGCCAAGTGGCCGCCGTCGATCTCGACTCCATCGCGCACGCGCGGGCGCGGGAGAGGTTCTTCCGCGCCGGCTGGCGACGGATCTACGCGGAATCGGAATGGCGACAGGTCGGACTCGAGCGGCCTTCCACGGCCGGGCTTCAGCACCACGGCGAGGAGGTCTGGTTCAAGGGCCCGAGGATTCGCGAGTTGAGCTGCGAGTAAGTTCTACGCCCGCATCTGCTTGATCAGTTCGAGGCACTTGGCGACGGTCTCCATCTCAGACATCGCCGAGCCTTCCTGCTCGATGAGATAGTGCTGGACTCCGCCCTTGGACTCGGCGGCGGCGAAGATCTCTTTCCACGGGGCGTCGCCTTCGCCGAAGAGCACGCGGTATTTCTTTGACGGGTCCTTGGAAAAGTCTTTGCAGTGGATGGACTTGATCCGGCCGGCGTTGGAGTTGATCCAGGCTACGGGGTCGTTTTCGGTCTCCACACAGGTACCGACGTCGAGCTGGAGGACGACGTCCTTGACGGTGTTCCTGGCGAGAAGTTCGAGCGGCCTGGTTCCATCAAGCGGGCGGAACTCCACCTGGTGATTGTGGAAGCCGGGCGCGAGCTTGGCTTTTCTCATCTTTTCGTTCGCCTGATTGAGGGTTTCAGCGACGCCCTTCCAGCCATCCAGACCATTGACTTTTCCAGCACTGGCCATGACGACGAACCTGGAGCCGAGGATGGTGTTGAGCTCGATGGCATGGCCGATCTTGTCCTCGAAAGCGACCCGGCCGTTGTGGGTGGAGAAGCATTTGAGGCCCGAGTCGTCGAGCACTTTGCGCATTTCTTTGGCCTTCTCGACGGTCCAATCGAGATAGGGCCCATAGAATTCAACGCCCTCATAGCCCATCTTGCCGACAGCTTTGACGACGGCGACGTCGTCCTTCTTCATCTCGCCGCGGCAGGAGTACAGTTCCAGGCCGATGGGGATCTTCTTAAACCTGGCCGCCTTGAGCGCGGGAGCGGCAGCGGCCAGCGCCAGCAGAGAGCGGCGCGAAAGCATCGTGGAATTGAACATATCACCCATAGAAGTATCACAAGGCGGGGATGGAGTGCGTTGCCGCAGCATTGTGACTCAAGTCATCGAAACAGGCGCCGGAGCCGGTTTACCTTGGGGTCGCCATGAGCGAACTGATCGACAACCGAAGCCGCCGTATCGCGGCGTTGAAGACCATCATCACGAAACTTCATCGGGGGGCCGCGCCGGACGAAGTCCGGGCCGAGCTCAAGCGGATCGTACAGGAGACCGATTACGGCGAAATCGTGGTCATGGAGCAGCAGCTTATGGCCGAGGGCATGCCGGTGGAGGAGATCAAGTCGATGTGCGACCTGCACTCGCAGGTGACGCGCGACGTGCTGGTCCAACTACAGCCGCAGGCGGTTCCGCCGGGGCATCCGGTGGACACATTCCGGCGCGAAAACGCCTCGCTGCGTGAAGCCGCTGCGCGATTGACGCGCGAGGCGGAAGCGGGGAACCTGCTGGGGTGCCGGGCGGCCTACAACGACTTGATGGACATCGAGAAGCACTACCAGCGCAAGGAGAACGCGCTGTTCTCCTGCCTGGAGAGGCACGGCATCACCGGTCCGTCAAAGGTGATGTGGGCCAAAGACGACGAGGTCCGGGAGAAGCTCAAAGAGCTTGGCCAAGCATTGAACCGGGGCATCGAGGCGGTTGCCGGAGCGGCGGCAGCGGCGGCGGCGGCGGTCAACGAGATGATTTACAAGGAGGAGAACATCCTCCTGCCGATGGCCCTCAGCACGCTGACCGAAGACGAGTGGGCCGAGATCTGGCACGCCTCACCGCGGTATGGCTGGTGCCTGGTGGAGCCAAGAACCGGATACCGGCCGCCGGAGCCGGTCCTGCCGGAAGGAGTTTCGCTGCCCGCATCGCAGGCGGTGCAATTGCCCACCGGTAATCTGACGATAGAGCAGTTGACTTCATTGTTTGCCGCCCTGCCGGTGGACATCACCTTCGTCGACGAGGACGACCGCGTGCGGTTTTTTTCCGAAGGCCCGTCGAGGGTCTTCGCGCGGAGCCGGGCCATCCTGGGCCGGAAGGTGCAGCATTGCCATCCGCCGAAGAGCGTCGACGTCGTGGATCAGATCGTGTCGAGTTTTCGCTCCGGCGCGAAGGACGTGGCCGAGTTCTGGATCGAGTTCCACGGCCGGTTCGTGCACATCCGGTATTTCGCGGTGCGCGACGAGGAGAAGCGCTATCTGGGCACGCTCGAGGTGACGCAGGACGTGACGGAAATCCGGGGGCTCACCGGCGAACGGCGGCTGCTCGAGTGGAACGCGAATGGACACGGGCAGCCCTCGGGCAGGGTGCATGAGTTCGACGCCGACGAGATGCTGAAAACGGGTGAGCATCCGTTGGGCAAGGTGCAGTCGCTCAGTTCGCAGATGGGCGAGGGCGACTCGATTGTGATTCGCAGTTCCTTCAGGCCCACGCCGCTGATTGCGACGTTCGAGGGGCAGGGATTCAGAGTCCGCTGCGAGGAGCGCGACGGCAGGTTCGCTACCACAATCGAGCGCGCCAGCTGATTATTGAGACGGCTGGGAGAACGCCTCCCACATGTCGCGATAACCGCGCCAGTCATCGTGCCAGCGGTCTATCGTGAGAGCCCCGTGACCCTCGAAGCAGACGAGTTCGATGCGCGGGGTGTCGAGCACCATCGAGCCCTCTTCGCCGAGTTCCAGCGGCAGGCGCAGCGCCTGGGCGCAGACGCGGCAGCGGGTGCGGGTGTCATACCGCCAAAGCCAGAGGAGGCCGCCGCTCATCAAAACGTAGGCGAAGCTCCAAAGCCAGAACCACCAGGGCGAAAGTGAACTTTGGCGGACGGAGCCGAACGCCTCGTTGACATTGGCGAACAGGAGGATGAGAACGGCGCCGATTCCAACAAGAGTTGAGAACTGATAGGCGCGATATCGCCACCATTTCGGCTGCTTGCGGCCGCTGACAAGCGCCCTCGCCGCCATTACCGCCCACCCGGTGAGCCAGATGACGACGAGCATGTGAGTATCACCCATCACGATGCGCCGGATAGGATAGACCCGCACGGTGGCGTCGCCGAACGCCCTTCTCAATTCCTTCTGCGCGTCCCAAATGCTAGAGCCGGGCTTCAGGCGGGCGAGGATGTGTTGCTCTTCAAACATCCGGAAGTCATGCAGGCGTGTGGAACCTTTTCTGGCCACTTCGATCGCTTCGGGCCCGATGCCGAGGAGGATACTGGACCGGTACGCCCGGGAAACGATCACATGGTCCTCGTTGAAGCCCGCAGGGAGGCGATTGAGAACCTCGGACCAGAGGCTGGCGCGCCAGGGCGGAAGCGTTCCGAGCAGACCTGCGAAAGCGGCCAGAGCGAGCGGGACCGTCCAGGCTCTTTTGCCGCCCGGCCGCGCCCAACGCCGTGGTTTCAGCTCAGTCCATTGCATCGTCAGCGCTCTCTTTTTCAGACGCCACAATCTGCAACTTGTTCCCGCCTCTGAAGTGCTAACCTGAGATTTGCCTTTGACGGTCCTTGCCTGAACCTGTCCGATCGCCGGCCGCGCCTTTCCGCGCGTGCCGCAGGTGCGCCTATTCCCCGCCGCGCAACTCGAACAGGAAACTCCCACAATGTCAGGATTCGAACGCGCCCGCGTGCTTCGCGCCGTGGGTCCTCATATTCTTCTCGACAGCACCCAGGGTGAGGTCGAAACTCTGAGTCTTGAGCCGCTCCTGCCCGGCGACTGGGTAAATTGGGACCCGGTCTCGGGCCATATCCTGGGCGCTTTGCCCCGGCGCGGTGTCATCGCCCGCAAAGGCGCGGGCAAAGGGGTCGCCCCGCAGCCGATCGCGGCCAACGTCGATGTGGTTCTCATCGTTCAAGGCCTCGACAGCGACTTCAATCTGCGGCGTCTGGAGCGTTACCTGCTACTGGCCGCCGCCTGCAAGACGCGCGCCGCCGTGGTCCTCACCAAGGTCGATCTTCTCGGCCCGGCGGAGGCGGAACAACGGACGGAGCAGGCGCGAGCCCGGAGCGGCGCGCGAGTGGCCGCCGTCTCCGCGATAGCGGGCCAAGGCCTGGAAACGCTCGACGCGCTCGTCTCCCCGGGAGAGACCGCGGTGCTGCTGGGCAGTTCGGGCGCCGGCAAGTCAACCCTGGTCAACGCTCTGCTGGGCGGCGACAGGCAGCGGACCGGAGAGACCCGCATCTCCGACGGCCGCGGCCGCCATACCACCACAGCGCGGGAGGTCTTCAGACTTCCTTCGGGTTGGCTGCTGATCGATACTCCGGGATTGCGCGAGGTGGAGGCCTGGGCCGCCGGCGACGCCGTCGATGAGGTCTTCGGCGACATTTCCGGGAGGGCCGCGGGGTGCCGGTTCCGCGACTGCCGGCATCAGGGCGAACCCGGATGCGCCGTGCGGCAAGCCGTCGACGAAGGAGAAATCGACGCCGACAGGCTCGAAAACTACTTCAAGCTATCGCGCGAAACCTCCGAGCAGGAGTCCAAAAGGCGAGCCCGAATCTGCTCGAAGGCCATCAAGCGGTACAACAAGTTCCGCACAAGGCCATAGCAGCCTCTAAGGGTCCGGCGGTCGAGGCTACAGCAGCGCCGAGGGCCGCCGGGCCCATGACTTGCCCTTTTCCTTGGCGATGCCCTCGAGGTCCTTGACGTAGGCGCCGCTCTGCGTCAGCACGTGGTGCAGGTCGTTGCCGATGCTGATGAACGTGAAACCTTTTTCCAGAAACTCGCCGACGCGGGACGTACCGAACAGGAAGAGCCCGAGGATGACGTTGTTCTTGCGCGCTTCAGCGACGAGCTTGTCCGTGGCCGCCTGCAGCTCCGGCGATGTGTACATGTGAGGGAACTCGTACTTTTCGTAAAGCCCCATCGACATGCAAAGGTCGTTCTGACCGAGGAAGAGGATGTCGACGCCCGGGACGGCGGCGATCCCGGCGATGTTCTCGATGCAGCTCGCCGTTTCCACCTGCAGCGCGACAATGACGTTCGCGTTGGCGTTACCCACGTAGCCGAGCAGCCCGGCCTGATTCGTGCCGCGCTGCGGGAAGTAAACCGATCGCGTCCCTGCCGTGGGATAGCGGGCGCAGCTCACGGCCTGCCGCGCCTCTTCGGCCGTGTTGATGTAAGGCACAAGGACGCCGCCGGCGCCGAGGTCGAGAGCCTGTTGAATCCCCTGGCGGTCGTCGTATCCTCCAACTCGAACCATGGATGTCGCCCCGCCGTTGCTAATGGCCGCGAGCATGTAAGAGAGCGACTCACGGTTCATCGGCCCGTGCTGCGTGTCGACGAGGAGCCAATCGTAGCCGCTGCAGGCGAGTTGCTCAGCTACGGTCGGGCTGTGAGCATTGAGAAAAAGGCCCATCTTGGGCTTGCCCTCGCGCAGTTCGCTTTTGAACGCAGCGCCGGACAGAGTGGTGTTCCTCATTGGAAAAGATACCTCCGGAATCCCAGACAGCTGAGTTCGAGGATACCTCAGAAGCCCTGCAGCGCGTTACGGGCGATAGACGAGAGTCAGCAGGCTGCGCGCGGGCAGATCCAGAACGGCGCCGCCGTCTTCGGCCGCCACGCCGGGCAGATCCTTGAAGCCTTCCGACTCGGTGGTCATCACGGCCTTCCACGCGGCGACGTGAGCGGGCAGGCCGGTGAGCTTTGCCAGTCTTGCGGACGAAAGGTTTGCGACATGAACCGTAAAGGCTCCGTCCTTGTGGAAGGCGGAGAGCAACACCTTGGGATGATCGGAAGCAACGGCAAGAACTTCGGCGCCAGGGGGCGTCAGGTTCGTCAGATGTTTGGTGAGCCAGAATCGTCCGGTGGGCACGATCTCCCCGCCGCTGGTTTGCACGAGCGAATAATCGCCGGTGAACTCCCAATACATGGTTCCGCGAGGGCGGGCGTGGAGCAGCAGTTCCTGGTACAGACGAAGCTCTTCGATCCCGTACCAGTAGGAGTCGTAACTTCGGCCCTGCCATCCAGAGGGGTCGGTTCCGAGTTCCGCCACCAGCAGCGGCAGGCCGAGATCATCGGCGAGATTGGCCCATGCTTCGTACTGCTGCTGCGAAGCGCCGCCCCAGGAATGGAACGAGATCGCTCCCACGTATCGCATGGCTTCGGGATCCGACGCGGCTTTGAGCACGTACTGATGCGTGCCGCGCGGATTGGCGACGTCGCCAAGCAGCATTCTGGTCTTGAGGCCGAGCGATGCGAAATGCGCGCCGATGCGGCGGACGGCGTCGCGATGCTCCTCATCGCTGAAGAGGATGCGGACGCCGAGGTCAGGCTCGTTGAACGAGAAGAGATCGGGCTCCACGCCATATTTGTCGCGGGCATAGAGCATGTAAGCGCCGAGCGATTCGAGCAACTCATCCCAAAGC
>CAYWST010000335.1:0-6518 GCA_964461075.1 uncultured Solibacteraceae bacterium
AAAAGGAACCTCACCCCCTCATAGGCCTGTTTGCCCGGATTATTCTCCGTCAAATCCGGGCCGACGGTGAGCATGAACTCCCGGAACCCTTTCGCGACCGGGTTCAACTTCGGCGCGGGGGATTCGGCGGCTGTCAGATTCGTGGAGGGACGCGCTTCCGCCTCTCTGCAGGCGTTCATCTCGACGACCGCAATCGCCCCATCCGTGTGCACCGTCTCACCGCTGCCGTTGACGGTCCGCCTGGGCGCCCAAGGCCGCTCGATCAATTCGGCCGCGTCCACGCATCCTGTCTGGATCATGTCGTTCACGAATTTTGCGCGCTCGTTGTCGATGGCGCGGTCGATGGCGTGGATGATGCGCATGCGGGAGAAAGAGAAGGTTGTCGCTACATCCTGCGTGGCGCTGGCCGGGTGGAGACGCAGACCTCGCCACTGCGCCGCCTCGTCGAAGAAGCGAACGTGATGGCGTTTGGACGCGCTGTTCAGGGCCTTGGAAAACTCGCCTCGCGGCGGCCGTTCGTCGAGCAGTTGCGCGCTCATCGGCGCCGTGGGATACGGCAGAGATTCTGCGACGGACCGGAACGTCTTCCAGCCGGTCGCCTTGGATAACGGGTCTGCTTCCAGCCAACCGGCGCGCGCCAGCGCTCGCCGGATCCAGATTTCGTCGCCGAGAAGCAGCACGTTCACCATGTCCGCCGGCTTGGATGAACCGGCCTTGGTTGTCCGGAGCGACATCGATCTGACGAGCGCCGCCAATTGCTCCCGCTCCTCCGCGGTGGAAGCGATCGCCGGCATGCTGCCAGTCCACACTCCGTTCAACTCAACCGGTTCGGTCAACTCGACCCAAAACTCGCTGCCCGCAGGGAGATGGATCTCCGCCTCCGGAAAGCGAATCGTCGCCATCGTGGACGCCGCCAGCACGACTTGGAGAAGCGGATCCCAGATGAAGATATTCCGCGTGATCCCCGCCAGTCTGTGGCCCATCGGGGAACGCGGCTTGATGCCGAGAATCCGGCCGCCGGCGTCGACCGTCTCGCGCGCGTTATCCACCGCTTTCAGTCTGACCGGGATCGGCCTTGTCGAGCCATCGGGGAACTCGACGCTCTCAAAGCGCACCCCGATCACGGCCCGCTGGCGGCGGACTCCCTTTCCGATGGCGGCGATGCTGTCCACCCGGCCCCTCAATGCGGAGTGGAGCGGGACCACGATCTCTCCATCGAGGACGATGGGTGCGATCACATCGGCGACGATGGGATCTCCCGCTTTCGCCGTCCTGCTGTCCAGGGCGGAGCGCAAACGCACCTCCAGCAGCGTGCCTGCGGGAACGGAGGCTGCACGAGCCACCACGCCTAGAAACAGAAACAAGAGGAAATGTTTCAAAGGAGCGCGACCCCAAATTCGTAGGGTACCCTACGGCGGCCCGGGTTTCACGGCGCTATCTGGCCGTCTGGTCGAATGACAGCCTGATGCCGGTGGTTGTCAGAATGTCGTTGCTCTTCCGGCCCGTGGGAGGATTCGTCAAGTACCGGTTGTTCACGCCGAAGTTCCACTCCAGCCATTTGAAAATAGGCAGGGAAGCGTTTAGGTCCGCGTTCATGCGATACTCGCCCGTTTCGGTGAGGTTCGGGTAAATGCTAACCTTCTCCGTCAGTTTGAGCCGTTTGAAGGCGACATAGCCAAACTCCTCATAGGCGAGGACCTCCCCCGAATTCCGAAGAAGGCCATCGGCGAACTTTTCACGGTTCCAAACTCCGCCGCCTCCGACATCGAAGTAGCCGTTCTTGCTCTTCCAGGCGTGGTAGCCGAGACCGCCGCCGAGTACGGACCGGAGGTCGAGCGAAAGGAACTTGTCATAGTCGAAGTCAGTGGTCCCGAAGACGAACAGCTTCGGGCTGAAATCTCGGTCGATCCGGTAGCCGCCGGAAATACGATTGGCGGTCTGCCCGCGAGGTTCGGTGGTGCTCTGCGTCGCATAGACCTGATTGAAGTAGAGCCCCATTTTGTTCTTGCCGGCCTGCCGGGTGGCCGACGCCGCCGTGGCGATGGTGGTCGTCCTCGCGTTTCCGCTCGCATTGGCCAGCGACAACGTCACGAACCCCGACCAGAAGTCGTTCAGGCGCGGATTGGTCAGGCGTTCCTGCTCGCGCTCCCAAGCCTTCTGCGCTGCGTCGTCGCGCACGGCCACAAACGCCGTAGGTTCCGCCTGGCTCAGTTTTGTCTTCACCGTCTTCTGATCGGAGCGAGTGACATTGAGTTCAGCATCCGACGACAGCGCTGCAATCTCCGATCGCTCGATTTTCACTTCCCCCGCATAAGCCGTTTTCACCGTGATGGTCTTATCGTCCGAATTCAGGATGCTGCCGGTAATGCGGTCGCCATTCTTCATGCTCACGGTGTCAGCAGTTACGCCGGCGGCGAGAATGGCAGTGAACGCCACAAGTCTTAAGAGCGATACAGTCCCCACGGGAACCTCCAATAGCTTTCTATGATGTGCACAAACAGGGCACAGATTCAATATATTAACGTTGCCGGCGATGTTGCGCTTATGGTAGGTCAGAAAGCGTAACAAGGTATTTCAGTGTCAATGGGTTACCCGGCTCCAGGACGTGCCCGTCCCGCTCCCCGAACCTGCCTGGAAACGACGCGCCGACAAACCCGTAATTACGCAGACACCATTGATGAGGCGCCCCGCTCAAGGCCGCGATCCGGAGCAGGGCGCGCCTGCCGCCGTACAGGGCTTCCATCTCGGCGTTATTGTGCTGGACCAAGTCTTCATCCCTTGAAATTTGGTCTCCATCGGCGCGAATCACCGTCCCCTGCCGGGCGGCGAAACGGGCGGAGAATCCGCCATACGACTTGCCCTTTTCCTGAGAACCGCGGAGTGTCACCGGCTGATCCTGCGCCGTCAGAGTGATTTCCACTTCGAATTCGCGTGCATTTCCATTCGTTGGAAACGCACGGATTGAGACCAATTCCTCGACAATCCGTCGCTCCGGCGTATGCCAGGCGTTCCGGACCCTCACCCAGGCCTCGGTTGAGGACACGCCGCGGCCGAGAAACTTCTCGAATTTGTGCTGGGCCCCCGCGCGGTCCATCCAGAAGTCGTACCGTTTTCCTCCGGCGTCGACCGCCGGCCATCCCCAGAAAATGCCGTGATGGTGCCAGTGATCCTTGGGGAAATCGTCCACCGGTACGACGCCCGCCGGCGTGGCTGCCGGATAGATGTAGCAGCAGCGGCGGCGGTCTTCCGGAGCGCCGTTGGAGAGTTGGGGGCCGTAGTTGTAGACGAACGCCTGTTTCCCGTTCTCGAACAGAGCGAGACGGCCGTCGCCGAGATCCCGCCATTCCAGAGAGGATGCGGCGGCCAGGAGAAAGTAGGGGAGTAGAAGATGGATCACTTTTCGAACTCCATGCTGGCTTTGCGGACCTTCTCTTCGTCGACCGTCACACCGAGCCCGGGGCCGGCCGGCACCCGCAACGCGCCGTCTTCGAGCCTGAACGGTTCGGCGAGGAAGGAATCGGTGAGGAATTGCAGCCCGTTCAACGCAGCGGGATACTTCAGCCCGTATGCGCCGTAGAGGATGAGCGAGGCGGCCAGGGAAATATCGGGATCGGTCAGCCCCGAGCCCAGGAACATCAGTTTGTTGCGTTCCAGGTAATCGCACTGCCGGCGAGCCTCGTACAGCCCAGCCGTGCGCGCCGGTTTCATCGCCACGCCGTCCAGCAGCTCCAGTTTGTGAAACTCTTCGAGGTCCGTCAGCGAGACGACGCCTTCGTCCAATAGAACGGGCAACGCCCGCAGCTTGCGCACGGCCTGAAAACCGGATAGCCGGTTCGATGGAACGGGTTGCTCCAGCACATTCACTCCTGCGTCTTTGAGCTTCGGCGTGACGTCCAGCGCAGTGGCTGTGTCGTAACCGCCATTCGCATCAGCCCAGAGCCAGCCCTCCGGCGCCATTCTCCGCACGCGGCGCGCGAGTTCCACGTCGAACTTGGGGTCCGGGGCCACCTTGATGTTGAAGTGGCGATAGCCGCGCGCGCGGCCCTCGTTCACGGACGTTTCCACTTCGTCGAGCGTGCGGGTGTTCACCGTCCAGGAGAGCGTGATCTTGTCGAGCGGCTTCCTGCCCCAGATCTCGGAGACGTTCCGCTTGATGAGCCTGCCCCAGGCGTCATGGAAGGCGAGATCGATGCCGGCCTTCGCGATGGGCATCCCGGTCGAAAACGAGGGGGAGATCACCTTGTTCATCGTCCAGTGGACGCTTTCGAGATCGCGCGGGTTCGCGCCGATCAAGGCCGGAGCCAAATAGTGGCGCAGCGTGTGCGTGGCGCTTTCGACAGTTTCATAGCTCCACGTATGAACGGGCACGGATTGGCCCCAGCCGGTGACGCCGTTTTCAAGAGTCACTTTGACAAACACGGCGGGCCGCTCAGGCTTCGGAAAAAAGCGGAAGTAGCCGGTGACCGGGTAGCGGACCGGAAAGACCTCGATGGTCTTGACGTTGCTCATGCCAGTTCCAGTTTCTCCCGGTTGAACGTGACGCGCCTGCCCTGTTCCAGGGCCACTGCGGCCATGCAAACCGGGACCGCATGCGAGAAGCCGGCCTGGACGCCGGCGCGCGGCTGCTGCCGCGTTCTGACGCACTTCAGGAAATTCGCCATGTGGGAATCGGTCTGCACCTTTTCCACCGGCTTCGCTTCAGTCAGGCGGTTGGGGTCGCGCGAGCCCTCCGGCGTCATGATGAGCTTGTCGCCGTCCAGGGTTCCCAGCGTGCCGTACCAGACGTTGCGGTTGCCCGAGGCGTTGGTGAGGCTCATCTCGAAACTCACCAGGCAATCGTTGTACTCGATCAACGAGTGGAAGACATCCGAGGTCTGCCGCCCGTCCTTCCACAAGTAGACCCCGCCCTGCGTGACCGCCGATTTTGGATACGGATCCTGGAGGAACCACGGGACGAGGTCGATGAAGTGGCACATCCACAGGCCCGCGATGCCGTTGGTTGTTTCACGGAACAGTTGCCACTCGCGGAACTTCCGCGCGTCGAAGCCGCCTTTGACGCGCCCGTTGAACGAAAAGGCCTCCCAGTCGATCTCGTCGGCCTTGATCATGTGGTGGTCTCTGCGCCAGCGAGGCTCCTGGAAGTTGACGTGCGTTTCGATGCGCGTCACCTTGCCGATCGCGCCGGCCTGAATCGCCTTGGCCGCGCCCATCAAGCCGGGGTCGGAGCGCCGCTGCGTACCCACTTGAACGATGCGGTTGGAGTTTTTCACCGCCAGATACGCGGCCTTGCCCTCGTCGAACTCGACCGCAAAAGGCTTCTCCACGTAGGCGTCCTTGCCCGCGGCGACGGCGTCCATGAGAATCCGGGGATGCGTGAAATCAGGCGTGGCGATGAGCACCGCGTCGATGTCCTTGCGCGCGAGCAGATCCTGATACTTCGTGCAGGTGAATGGCGCGGCGCCATACTCCTTTTCCATGCGTGCGGCGGTCGCTTCGCGGTTGGTCTTCCAGACGTCGCAAACGGCGGCGACCTGCACGTTCTCGCCGCTCCTGCGCAACTCCATCTGCAGATCGCGCGAACGGCCTCCGGCGCCGATGAGCCCGATCCGGATCCTGTCGCTCGGCGCCGGCTGAGCGCCCTGCAGAATCAGGGGGGCGGCGAGAAAACCGCGACGGGAAGTAGACATGATACCCTCCTGCATCTTGGTGAAGGCCATCATATCTGATACAAAGAGTTCCATGAACCGCAGGCAGTTTGCTCTCGGCGCCGCTGCAGGGCTCCTGGCGCCCCGCTCCGCCTCCGCCGCCGAGGTGGAGATCACCATCCTCCCCCAGGAGAAGATCGGCGTCATCTCGCCCATGCTGCACGGACACTTTGTCGAGCATCTGGGCGGCGTGGTCTATGACGGCATCTGGGTTGGAGAAGGCTCGAAGATTCCCAACGTCGACGGCATCCGCAAGTCGCTGGTCGACGATCTCAAAGCGATCAACGCCCCCGTCTTCCGCTGGCCCGGCGGCTGTTTCGCCGACAGCTACAACTGGCGGGACGGAGTCGGCCCTCGCGCCGAGCGGCCCGTCCGCACGAATTTCTGGGCCGATAACGGCTTCCTGGCCAAACAAACCGGCGGCCCGGCGAAGTTCGACCCGAATACCTTCGGCACCAACGAATTCGCCCGCTTCTGCCAACTGGCCGGCGGCAAGCCCTATTTCGCCGTGAACCTGCGCAGCGGAACCGCGCGCGAGTTCTACGAATGGGTCGAGTACTGCAACTCGCCCGCGGGCTCGACAACGCTGGCGCGGCTTCGCGGCGGCGAGCCCTTCAACGTCGAGTACTGGGGCATCGGAAACGAGAGCTGGGGTTGCGGCGGCAACTTTACCGGATCTGAGTACTCGGTCGAATACCGCAAGTTCCTCGGGTGGGTGCCGCGATACGGAGTGCCGCTCAAGTACATCGCCGCGGGGCCCAGCAGCGGCGACCTCGCCTGGTCTCGCGGCTTCTTCGAGGGGATGCTCAGAAA
>CAYWST010000336.1:0-6451 GCA_964461075.1 uncultured Solibacteraceae bacterium
AATAACTGGCCGAAAATGCTGGATACTCGATTCAAGACGCGAGCTTTGCCAGCCACCACCCACGTTTGAACTTTCGGATTGGTCATTGTTGCCGCACGGAATACCTCAACCCGTCTGTGTTGAACCGTGGGCAGGGTTCCGTGCTCGCCACTCCTTTCTCGCGAGCGCTTGGAACTGTCTCCTCCGATGGGACTCCGGAGGTTCTCTGGCGTTTCCGAATCAGGCCTTCGCCAGCTCGCCCGCGTGCGCCTGTGCCCGCCGAAATCAAGATATCAAGACGCCAGGTTGGACAAGGGGAGATAATGAACTACAGGACAAAATGAACGTCGCCATCGAACTTCCCGAAGATATCGCAAGGCAACTCAGCTCCTCTTGGGGGGACATGCCCCGGCGTGCACTGGAAGCTGTAGCGCTTGAAGGTTATCGAAGCGGCGCCTTGAGCCGAGGGCAGGTTGGGCGCCTCCTCGGACTCAACTTCTGGGAGACCGAGACTTTCTTGAAGGAGAAGCAGGCCTACCTGCTTTACACCGAGTCCGATCTCACCCAAGATCGCGCCAAACTCGACTCCGCGTTGGGCGCATGATCGTTGTTTCCGATACCTCTCCGATTAACTATCTCACCCTGATCGGCCACGTGGGCCTGCTGCACGAGCTGTTCGGTGAGATCGTCATTCCGGCGTCTGTGTTTCAGGAACTCAGCGACCCGGCCGCTCCCGCGGAAGTGCAGCGCCTTCTGAGCGTGCGGCCGGACTGGCTGAAGGTTGTCGAGATCGAGACGAACGTTACTTCCGCGCTCGGGCACTTGGATCCGGGTGAGCGGGATGCCATTCTACTCGGCCTGAGGATGAGGGCAGAATTCGTTCTCATCGACGAGGCGAAAGGAAGAGAGGCGGCGAGGGCGCACGGACTCCGTGTGGTTGGGACCATTGGGGTTCTTGAGCGCGCGGTTCGCAAAGGCTTGGTTGATGGTCCCGAAGTTGCCGCCAGTCTCAAGGCCACCAGCTTTCGGGCCACGCCAAAACTACTGGCGTTCCTCGCAGGCCTCACCAACATCCGCACACAGTGAATTCAGGCCTTCGCCAACTCCCCCGCGTACGCCTGGACCTTCGTCACCGCTTCCACGATCTGGTCCATGTCCGAACGCGGCCCCAGCAGCATGTTCTGCGTGAACCACACCGCTTCCGAACACAGCCTGTCGTTGGCGGGACACTCGTTCCGCTCCGCCCACTCCTTGAGCGCCTTGGCCGGATAGAGCTTCTGATACGGCCTGCTCTGGATCGTCTGAGCGATGAAGGGCTGCTTGTTCAGCGGGGTGTAGCCGCGCGAGGAGGGAACGCCTTCCGCATTCATCGCCTTGATGAAGCCGTCTCTCGACAGACCCGCGAACGCCTGCGGGTCATAGCGGAACATGTACAGGTGCCAGGCGTTGTTTGTGCAGCCCGCATGCATCTTCACCGGATGAATGCCGGGGATCTTTTCGAGCATCGAGCTGAGATAGGCGGCGTTCTCCGATCTCGTCTTCGATTCCTTCGCGAGCCGCTCCATCCGCGCGAGCAGCAGCGCCGCCTGAAACTCGGTGAGCCTGAAGTTCGCTCCGGAGATCGCATACTGCGCCATGATGCCGCTGCGCCCGCGCCCGCCGCCGTTGTTGTGGAAAGCGTGTGCGCGCTCCATGAGCTCTTCGCTCCTGAACAGAATCGCGCCGCCCTCGCCGGACGACAGGTTCTTCGACTCCTGAAAACTGAAGCAGCCGGCGTCCCCGTACGTGCCCGCCTTTTTCCCTCTCCACTCAGCCAGGTGCGCCTGGCAGGCGTCCTCGATCAGCGCGGCCTTGTGCTTGCGCGCCATCGGAACGAGCGCGTCGAGATCGCAAACGGCCCCGCCCAGGTGGACCGGCATGATGGCCCTGGTCCGCTCGGTGAACGCCGCCTCCGCCTTCCGGTGATCCATCTGGAACGTCTCCGGATCCGTATCGGCAAAGACCGGCAGCGCCCACTGCCGCAGAACCGCGTTCACGGTCGCGACAAACGTATAGGGAGGAATGATCACCTCGTCGCCGGGTTCGACGCCGAGCACATTCAGCGAGACAATCAGCGCCGAAGTCCCGTTGGCCGTAGCCAGGCAGAAGGGCGAGCCCGTGAGCTTTGCGTAGGCCTCCTCGAATCGCGTGACGTTCTTGCCGCCGCCCCGGAACCACTTGCCGCTCTTGAGCGCCGCCACGAGCGCCCGCTCCTCATCAACGCCTGCCACGGGCCATCCCATGAAGGGCGCGGCCCGCGCTTTCGGCCCCCCCAGCAGCGCCGGTTTGGCCGGCTTCAGCGCCGCGGCCGCCGGCGCAGCGGCGATGAAACGCCGCCGCGAAAGATCGACGCCCATAAGAGCCCTCCCCTGACTCCGGATTCTACACGATGGATTTTGTCCGGTACCGTGCATATACTATCTCCGGCGAAGGGGACCTGATTCCCTGCAAAGCGTCCCCGGGGCCAGGAGGCAGTATGGGCGCCTATCTCAATCACCGCAAGATCCCGCTCGCCGGTCTCTCAGCGGTTCTTCTTCTCTGGACCGCCGGATGCGCAACCGACAGCAGCAAACCGCAACCACCCAAACCGGGCACGCCCGAGTTCAATTGGGCCACCGCGCGAACAGCTTACAGCCAGGGCGATTACGTCAAGGCCGCGAACCTGCTCGCCGAACTCAGCCAGAAGGACAACCCCCACCGAGCCGAGGCCGCGCCCATGGCTCTTGTCCTCACTCACGGCCTGACCCACGCATACCTCGAACTCGCCGAAAAATACGCCTCCGGCGCCAAGAGGACCCGTGGCAACAGCGCCCCCTTCTACCGGCTTGTCAGCGAGTACCGCTCCAAGGCGTCCTCCACCGGCATCCAGTACGCCGAGGCCGCCGCCAAGTTCACCGCGAAACTGCCAGAAGGCGACGTCGTGCTGGCCTTCGACCTGCCTAAAGCGGCCGACGCCGACCCGCCTCAATACAAGCGCATTGAGGCTGGCACGATGATCCCCGCCGCCGAGATCCAGCTTGTCGAGTCCAACGTCGTGGCGAGGTGGGTCCTGGTCAGCGCCGCCAATACCGTCGGCTTCCGGACCAAGCCGGAAAAAGCGAAGGAGGCTTTCGTCGGCGGCCAGGCCAAAGTGCCGCAGGCGACCTTCTTGCCCGCGTTGGCTTTCACCCTCTACGAAACCGCCGAAATGTTCGGTCCCAAGAAGCTGAACCAGCCCAACCGCGTCGTGATCACGCTTTGCAACGAGGCGGAGAAGGTCCTCGGCAAGGTGAAGCCGACAAAGGAAACCGCCGAACTGCTTAAGAAGATCAAGGCGGTCCAGAAAAGGGTCCAGACCTGATTCAACCCGGAATCTGTGCTATTCTCCCCCTCATGTTCATGAGGGGCTGCTCTCTGTTTGTGTTACTGGCTGCCGGAGCCCTCGGACAAACCACTGTCCCCAGAATCTGGACTGACGTGGCGCTCAAGGATTGGGCCGCGCCCATCGCCGCGCTCGGCGTCCGCCCCGGACACTTCAGCGAGCGCGAGTACCACGCCGCTCCCGTCGACAACTATCAGACCTATCCCGTCTACCACCCGAGCCGCGAACCCAAGGGCTATTGGGAGTGGCTTCAGCGTCAGAAGCCGAAACCGCTTGTCGAACCCGCATCACTCCGCACCCGGGAGGATCTGATTCGTGCCGGCGAGCGCGCTTTCCGCGAACTCGACGACGCCTTCTTCCGATCCGGCGATCCCAAACACATCGCCATGGCTCGCGATCCCGCGAACTTCAAGGGTGTTCACCTCACCGCCGGAGGGTATGTGCTCGATCGAATGTGGGTGGTCACCCCCAATGGAGTCGAACTCTCGAGCAGCTCCTGCATCGGCTGCCATGTCAGGGTCGAAGCCAACGGCGGCTTCCAGCAGGCGGGTCCGGGCAACCCCTTTCCGCCGGGAATCGACGACATTGGGCCCAAGGGTACGCTTCTCCTGTTCGAGCTTTTCGAACGGGTCTTCCCTGGAGACACCTTCCAGGTCGCAAACTGGCGTACCTTCACCACCCCATGGGCGCCCGATCCGCGCGTCGAAAGGATGAAACAGATGAGCCGCGATGAGGTAAGCGGTCTGCTCAACTCCGGCGACACCGCCGTCTTCGCCCGCTTCAACGGCAGCCCCTGGTATCAGACCAAAATCCCGGACCTGCACATCCTGCGATACAGCCGCTTCATCGACGCCACGGGGACGCACCGCCTTCGAGGTCCCGAGGACGTCGCTCGCTACGCCGCGCTCATCCAGACCGCGGATTCGATGGACTTCGGCGAGCACCGCTTCCTTACGGACGCGCAAAGGAAAGTACGCTACCGCGTTGCAGACGAGGTCCTCTTCGCCATCGGCGTCTACCTCATGTCGCCCGAGCCGGCGAAGAATCCCCAGCCCGCGCCGCCCGCCCAACGCGCGGCCGGAGAGAAGATCTTTCACCGCGAAGGCTGCATCAACTGCCATGCGCCGCCCAACTACACGAGCGGCAAGCTGACCGTCGCGCTGGGCTACAAGCCACCTGAAGACCACCCCTGCCAGGAAGACATCGTCCGTATCAGCGTGGGCACCGATGCCGGCCTCGCCATGAAAACCCGCAAGGGAACAGGCTTCTACAAAATCCCCAGCCTGCGCGGCGTCTGGTACCGGCCCAGGCTGCTGCATGATGGTTCCGTCGCCAGCCTCGAAGAGATGTTCGACCCGCGGCGGCTTCGCGCCGATCACGTTCCCGGCGGATGGAAAGGCCCCGGAATCGCCAAACGGACAATTCCAGGGCATCCCTTCGGACTCAATCTCAAAGCCCGTGAGAAGTCCGATCTTCTTGCTTTTCTTAGGGGGCTGTAGTCCTCAAGCCAGGTCGAAGAGCAGCACCTCCGCCGGCGTCATCGCCTTCAGCGCCACCGCGGCCTCCTCGCTGATCGCCGCGCCGTCGCCCTCCTTGAGTTCGAAGCCGTTCACGCGCACCGAGCCCCGCGCCACCTGCACCCAGCCGTGACGTCCGGCCGCGAACTCGTGCCGCGCGACCTTGCCGTCTTCGAGGTTGCCGATGTAGAGATCGGCGTCCTGATGAATCGGCAACGCCCCTCCGCGGCCGTCCCGCGCCGCCACAAGCTTCAGCGTGTTTTGCCGCTGCTCGATCGGGAAATGCGCCTGCTGGTAATAAGGCTTCAACCCCATCCGCGCCGGCTCGATCCAGATCTGCAGCAGCCGCAGCGTGTCCGTCGCCGAACCGTTCGCCTCGCTGTGATACACGCCCGTCCCGGCGGTCATCTTCTGCAAATCCCCAGGCCCGATCTCGCCCCGGCCGCCCGTCGAGTCCTCGTGCACCACCTTCCCGTCGAGCACCCACGTGAGAATCTCCATATCCTCGTGCGGGTGCGTCCCGAACTTGCCGCCGCCGGCGATCAGATCGTCGTTGATCACCCGAAGGCTCCGGAAGCCCATCCACTTCGGGTCGTAATACCGGTTGAACGAGAACGTGTGGCGCCCGTCCAGCCAACTGATGCGTGTCCTGCCGCGCTCCTCAGCATTGCGAACCTCGATCATCTGAAGTGTCCTCCATGATTATCGTGATAACGATTATTGTCTGAACATCTATCAGATGCAGGCTTCACGTCTCAGGATTCACTGAGCTTGTCGAGCAAACCGCCAAGCGTCGCCCGATCCTGCGCGGCGAGCGCCGCAAACTGCCGCTGATGAAGGAGCTTGACGGGTCCGTCGAGCTTTTTGAGAAGGCTGAGCCCAGCCTCGGTAATCCCGATTTCGAGCGCCCGGCGGTCTTCGGTCGACCGGCAGCGGGCGGCCAAGCCGCGGCTTTCCAGGCGATCGAGCAAGCGGGTGACATCGGAATCGCGCGTCCACATGCGTTTGCCGATTTCGGTGCACTTCAGCGGCGCGCCCGCCCCGCGCAGAATGCGCAGGACGTTGTACTGGGGCGACGTCAACCCGTGCTGTTTGAGCAATTGCGCCGTTGATTCCATCTGCTCCGCGGCGATGGTCTGGATGAGGATGTAGAGCCGGGCCGGGTCACTGGGGCTCATTGGATATCCGCGGTGAGCGCGGCGGCGGCCATGGTGGTGAATGCGTCGCGCACGTCTTTACGATCTCCGCCCGCATGGGCGATCATGAACACCCCGGCCAGTTGTTTCGCCGGGTCGACCCAGGCATAGGTGCCGAACGCGCCACCGTGGCCGAAAGTTCCGAGCGAATGTCCGGCGAGCGTTCCTTCCGGCGCGTTTGTCACCGCGACCGTGAGCCCGAATCCGACCCCGGGATCGTGGCCCGCCTTCAGGCTGCCCGTGTGGAGCGTGGACATCGCCCGCACCGAGGCGGGCGAGAGAATCCGCTTGCCGTCCAGCGTGCCGCGGTTGAGCAGCATCGTGTAAAAGCGGGTCAGATCGGGCGCAGTCGAGTAGAG
>CAYWST010000337.1:0-6433 GCA_964461075.1 uncultured Solibacteraceae bacterium
TTCTGGCCCACTTTGACTTCGAGGACAACGCCGACGGCGGCGTCGATGGAGTCCTCCTTGGCGTCGCGGCCGGCGCCGATCATGCCGGAGGCGAGGCCGATCTCTTCGGCGTCGATGGCGGAGATGAAGCCGCCGCGGGGGCTGGTGATCTCCATGGCTCCGGTGGCGTTGGGCAGGAGTTCGAAGCGGTCGAGCACCTGCGGGTTGCCGCCCTGGGCCTGGATCATCTGCTTGAGCTTCTGATAGCCCGAGCCGTCGAGGAGTTTCTTTTGGGCGACTTCGCGGGCCTCTTCGATGGTGGTGGTGAGCTTGCCGAGATGGATCATGCGCGCGGCGAGCTCGAGCGAGATCCGGGTGAGATCGCTGGGGCCGGCGTTCTGCAGGGTCTGCGACACTTCCATGATCTCGAGCGCGTTGCCGATGGCGAAGCCGAGCGGCTGGCTCATATCGGTGATGAGGGCCTGGGCGCGGAGGTCGGCGCGGCGGGCGATGGTGGTCATCATCTGGGCGAGCTTGCGGGCGTCGACCTGCCGCTTCATGAAGGCTCCGGTACCGACTTTGACGTCGAGCACGAGGCCGTCGAGCGTGAGGGCGAGCTTCTTGCTCATGATGGAGGCGGCGATGAGGGCGGTGGATTCGACGGTCGCCGTGGCATCGCGGAGAGCGTAGAGCTTGCCGTCGGCCGGGGTGACGGTGTCGCTCTGGCCGATGACGGCGAAGCCGACTTCGGAGAGCTGCTTGCGGAATTCGTCTGCGGTGAGATCGGTGCGGAAGCCGGGGATGGATTCGAGTTTGTCGAGGGTGCCGCCGGTGTGGCCGAGGGCGCGGCCGGAGATCATGGGCACCTTGACGCCAGCCGCCGCGGCCAAGGGGCCGGCGATCAGGCTGGTCTTGTCGCCGACGCCGCCGGTGGAGTGCTTATCGACCTTGGGACCTTCGATCATGCTGAGGTCGAGGCGCTCGCCGGAGGCGATCATCGCTTCGACCATGGCTCCGACTTCGTGGTCCGTCATGTTCTGGAAATAGACGGCCATGAGGAACGCGGCCATCTGGTAGTCGGGGATCTCTCCGCGCGTGTAGGATTCCACGAGCCAAGCGATCTCCTCAACAGCGAGTTCCTCGCCATTGCGTTTGCGCTGAATGAGGTCGATTGTACGCATTTTCAATTGTTTAGGGTAACACTTCGAGTAGGCCCCGGCAAACAGGGAGAGTGCGAGAGGCAGACTTCGCCCTCCGGACTGGCAAGAGCTTCTGCAATCTATGGTAGCGCGGGCCCGGCGGCCGTGGGTTCGGGGCGGGGCATGGGGGTGATTTTCGCGGCGGAGACTGCCTGTTGGTGGACGGGCAGGCAGCAGCGTTTGTATTTGAGGCCGGAACCGCAGGGGCAAGGGGCGTTGCGAGAGGCTTGGGCGGGGGCGTTTGGCTTCGTTTCGACGATTTCGTTTTCGGCTTCGGCGGAAGCGGTTTTGTGATGCTGATTCAAAGAGTTGAGGGCGCGGTCGATGTCGCGGGTGAGGCTACGGTCCCAGCGGTGGAGGCGGGAGATGAAGTTGTCCTGTTTGCCGTCGCTGATGAGGAGCTGGGCGAGGATCCGGTCATGGGTGGCATCGGGGAAGAGGCTGGCGAAGTGGGCGATCTGGGCGGCGATCCAGGCGGCTTCCATGCGGCGGACGCGTTCGCGGCGGAACCAGGCGAAGGCGAGGTCGTGGAGGGTCTGCTCGGATTCGGGGCTAGGGTAGCGGGCGGAGAAGTGGGAATAGATTTGATCGAAGTGCTCGCGCTCGGCGGGGGCGAGGGAGTCGAGGGAGGCATAGAGGCCGTGGCGGACGGCGTTGCGGGAGGAGGCGGCTTTGCCTTCCGGGGTGCGGGGACCGGTGGAGGCGAGGGCGTTGGCGCGGTTGGCTTGGATCTGAGCGGCAGAGGCCATGAGGGGAACTGCTCCTTTCAAACCATTATTGGGAGGGCGGGGCCAAATTCCGGGGGGTGGGGGAAGCTGTAAGTGGTTTTTGGGAAAGGGAGATAGGGGAAGTCCGGAGGGCGGTGACCGGGGTTTCCCTGCTGCAGCATCGCGGTCGCGAGGGAGGTACAGCCTCCAGGTGAAAGGTCTCCGAGTCAGACAACCTCGGCTGGAATCGCGAGGAAGAACCTCGGCATCCTCCGCGCCCTCGACGAAATGTGAGCTTCCTGTTTCCTATGAGCACATCCCCGATGGATGCCATCGCGGCTGAGCGTCCTCCGCGAGTGCGCGGCCGATCTTGCGCGGTCGTGGCTTGAGGCGCGGGAGACAGGCGAGGGGTCCCTGGAGTCTCGGTTGATCGAGCTTGCCGGTCTTCAGCCAATCGGCGAGAGTTGTCAGCATTGAGCCGGCGTCTATGCGTTCGTGGACCGGGCGGCTCTGCCAATAGCGGTAGTCGCCGGCCTTCATTTCCTTGTGGCTGGTGTAGAGCCGGATTGTCTTTTCCATGTTCGGGGGAATGCCTGATCTCGGATTCTCTCTCCGTCCCCAGGCAACCGTACACTGAGATGTAGGGGCACGCGTGGATCACCCTTCCGAAGCCAGCCGTCAACAACCCGGCGTCATGGAGCGCTACGGCAAGCTCACCGAGATGGACCGCTCCTTTGACATCGCCTTTTGGCAGCGTCAGGGTCCAGCCGCCATTTTCGAAGCCGCCTGGCAAATGGTGGTGGAAGTCCATGCCCGCCGTTCCGGTCCAGCAGATGAGCCCAGACTTCAAAGATCTGTTGAAGCTTTTCAACGACTCGGGCGTTAGGTAGCTTGTTGCCGGCGGGCACGCGGCGATGCTCTACAACGAGCCGCTCCACACTAAAGACCTCGCCATCTGAGTCGAGGCGACCGAGGAGAACGCCGGTCAGGTTTTCGGCGCGCTTGCCCGGTTCGGCGCGCCGCTGGCCGGGCTCATTCCCGCGAACTTCGCCTGCGAGGGCTTCTTCTATCAGTTGGGCGCCCCTCCGGTGCGAGTCGACGTGCTGATGTCGATCGAAGGCGTCCGATTCGCTGAGGCCTGGCCGAACCGCACCGAATCCGAATTCGGGGGCCAAATCGTCTTCTTCATTGGCAAGGCGGATCTCGTTCGCAACAAGCGTGCCTGCGGGAGGCGGATCGACCTGCATGATGCCGATCAGTTCGAGTCGTGGCCGGACGAGGGTGGTGATGAACCTACGAAGAGGAGTTACCCTACCGGTTCGCCGTCGTGAACGCGATTGGAACTCAATCGCGCCGGCGCGATTGAGTTCCAGCCGGGTGGCCGCATCGCGCCGCGCGGTCACAACTTCAACATTCAGGACTGTGCAGCGGTCCAACATTCTCCGCAGGGCCCTTTCGTGCGCCTCGCGGCGGCGAGACCGGGCGCTGCCGAAAGCGAACTCCTCGGCGACGAGGACGGTGAGCGCAACCTCCCGGGCCTCGGCGACAATTTCGACGGCCTCCGGTGTGTTTTCAAGGAATGCAGAAAGGGCATCCGCGTCGAGGATCACGCGAGGTCCTCGGGTTCGAATTTCTCGAATTCCAGGCGGATCATCTGTTCTTCTCCTCGATCGCCTACTGCCTGATACAGTCGCTGCGGCGCCTGGGGCAGGCTGGGATCCAGACGGCGAAAGCGCAGCGCCAGAGGATCCGGGTGAAGCCGCTCAAAATCGGGGCCCGGAATTGGATGACGGCGCATAAGGTCCGGGTGTCGATGGCCGAGGGCTGCCCGTTTGCGGAGGCGTTCGGCCAAGCTTTCCGGAAACTGAAGGAGGCAGAGCGGCTTTTGCCACAGGCCGGTGGGATATTATCACGTCGAATGCGAAAATATTGTACGGACGCAGAAGGAAATGACGCGACCGAGGGTTGAAGCATTATGAAAACGAGAATCCAGATAAGTGCGACGTTATTAGCGACACTCGTGTGCGCTCGCGTTTTGCGTGCGCAGTCCCCCTGGACGTACTCGACTTACCTGGGCGGGGTTGGAAGCGAAAGCGGCTTGAAGGTGGCGGCCGACAGGAGCGGCAACACGTACGTGGCCGGAAGCACCACATCCGTTGGTTTTCCATTCACGACAGACCAGCCTGGCTGGTCGTCCGGGCAGCGCACGTTCCTCCTCAAGCTGGATCCCTCCGGCCGGCTTGTCTTCGCGAAGACCGTCGAGGCTCGCCTTGGAGCGATGGCAGTAGATCCGGAGGGTAACTCGTACCTGGCAGGCGCGGCGGCGGGGGGGCGCGGTTTTGAAACGACACCCGGGAGCTTTCAAACCACGGTCAACGGCGGCGGGGCATTCGTGATGAAGGTCGATTCCGAAGGGCGGAACGTGTTTTCAACCTACTTCGGGAATATGGGCTCGCCGCATGCGACCACGGCCGCATTTGACGCGGAGCGCAACGTGATCGCCTGCGGCGCGGGACGCGCCCGCGATCTTCCGCTCACCGAAGACGCGATCCAGAGCCAGTCCGAGCGACCGAATGAACAGGCGGGATTCTGCGCGGTGCTGAGCGCGGATGGAGCGCAGCTTCGCTTCTCGACGCTGTTTGGCGGCTCCGGCCCGACAGTTCCCAGCGCCACACTGGTGGATGAGTCGGGAGATCTGGTTCTCATCGGCTCCACGGCTTCGGCGGACTTCCCGCTGAAGGGGCCCATTCAGTCCGAAGACCCACGCAGAATGCTGTTCCGGTTCGATCCTGTTGACCAGACGTGGTCGCCCGTGGGCGGAAGCTCAATAGGCGGAGTCGTTTCCATCAATTTCGGCGAGACGGCGGACCGGATCTACCTCGGGACCGGCGCGGGGGCGCAAGTGAGCGAGGATGGAGGCGGGACTTGGCGCCGGTTGCCGTCCCTGGCCGGGACTGTCGTTGCGCATCCGAGGAACTCGAAGTATCTATGTACGGTCACCTCATCGCTGCAGCTTTACTGCTCCAGCAACGGAGGCCAGCAGTGGCAGCCAGCCATTCTCAACGGCGTCCGGCAGGCGGTCGCGGATCCGAAGATCGAGGGCGGATTCTATGTGGCAACGTCATCGGAACTGCGATACGTGTCGCTGGCGGGAGCGCGCGCGCCGCACGTTTCCTTTGGTCCCGTTGAGTCCATCGCGATCGAGGCCAGGGGAGAGAACACGACGATTTGGGCGATTTCCGCCAACTCACTGCATCGCTCGCAGGACGGTGGCGCGCGGTTTGAGCGAATTGGCGACAACTTCTCACGTATTTTCGCCTCGCCGCAATCGCCGGGCGTGCTATACGGCACTCGCGCATCCCGGCCCACCGCGGAACACCCCTGGCTCGTCCGCAGCACCGATGGAGGCTCCTCATGGACGGACGTTGTGACCGGCTTCGAGCCGCGTGTATTACGGGACCTGGCCATTGATCCGCGTTCCCCGACAACACTTTTTATCGCAGGCGATGGAGTGTATCGATCGCAAGACGCCGGCGAGTCGTGGACGCTGATCTCCGCCGGCTTGACCAACGGAAGCGTCCGCGCGCTGCAATTCGATCCGGAGGGCAATCTCTGGGCCGGCGCGGACGCTTTGCAAAACGGCTTCGCCGCCAAGCTGGACCTGAAGGATCGAGCGATTGAATTCTCCATGCTTCTGACTGGATCGGGCGGTTCCTCGCCCGTCTCGGCGCAACAGGATTCGAGCGGCCGGATTCTGGTCCTGGGTCGAACGTTTTCCACGGATCTGCCAGTATCGGCCGAACCTATCCAGGCGCCGTCGAATCCGTACGGTCAGGATTTCCTTGCGGTGCTGGAAGCCAATGGGCGCCTGGCCGAGTTGCGGTTGATTGGATTGGACAGCAGTGCGATGGCGCTGGATGCTCTGGGCAGGCTGCATCTGGCGGGCTCCAGCCGCGTGAACCGGGAGACGGCCGGTGGTGTCCCCATCGGCGGCAGCTTTCTGGGCGGCGGCAGCGAGGGAGTCTGGACAGTGCTCGACCTGGAGACAGGCAGTGTTGTTCAGGCCACATGGCTTGGTGGGAGCGGAGCGGATGAGATTTCGGGCATTGCAATCGGGCCCGACGGGATGGTGCGGCTGGCCGGCATGACCAGTTCGGATGATTTCCCCACGGCCGACCCGTTTCAGGCGAAGCGCGCAGGGCTCGCGGACGGATTTCTTTCCGTTGCGCCCTTGCCCTGAGCGATGACAGACGCAGATGGGAACGCGGCGGATCTGAGACTACTGCGCGCTCAGGGATGGACCGCCGAGGCCGAATCGCCGAGGACAGAAAGCGGCTTTCAAGCGGAGAATGGGTTTGAAAGCGGGCACAATGCAAGTTCTGGGACCAACTCGTCTTCTTGACCGGCAAGGCGGATCGACCGGCACGACGCCGATCATCTCGAATCGTGGCCGGACGAGGGTGGTGATACGCCGGCGAAGCGGAGTCAGCCTGCCGGTTCGCCGTCGTGAACGCGATTGGAACTCAATCGCGCCGGCGCGATTGAGTT
>CAYWST010000338.1:0-6432 GCA_964461075.1 uncultured Solibacteraceae bacterium
CTCCAGCCCCGGAAGCGCCCGCAGCGGAAGCGGCGCCAGAAACTCCCCCTCCCGCCCCGCCGGCACCGTCATCTGCGCCCCAGGCTTCCGCAACCGCGCCGCGATCCGCGCCGCCAGCTTGTTCGTCGCAATCCCCGCCGAAATCGAGACCCTCAGCCACTGCCGCACCGTCTTCCGGAATTCCGCCACCGCCGCCTCCGGCGTCTGATGCAGCAACCGCTCCGCACCAGTCAGATCCAGCCATGCCGCCCCCACCGACGCCGTCTCCACCAGCGGCGACGTCTCATGACAAAGCGACAGGATCTGGTCAAAAAACCGCTCGTACAGATCGTAGTGCGGCGGAATGATCACCAGGTCGGGAATCGCCCGCCGCGCCCGCGCCGTCGGCCATCCCGGCCGCACCCCCAACCGCCGCGCTTCCCCCGATGCCGACAGGATCGCCCCCCGATGCGGCGCCCCCACCGCAATCGGACGCTCCCGCAGCCGCCGGTCCGCCGCCTGCTCGATGGAGGCGAAAAATCGGTCGGCGTCCCAGTGAACAATCGTACGCATGCCGATCCCCCGCTTTCTTTATACGCCTTTTATTCGCCATCACGCAAGATGCCGCCAACGTGTCCCATAAACCACAAATCAGCCCCTAAGTGTGTCTTTTCGGCCACACGCGGAAATCGATAACCAGATCAAATAAAAGTACTTACAATCCCAGAACGTGTTTGCTAAACTTGACAACAGTGCAGTTCGCTGGAGGCTTGTTTGCGGTTTGAATCCACCGTGGCCCGCGCCGTCGAGGTCTCAGGCGTCGGTCTCCATCACGGCGTCAAAGTCACCATCCGAATCCTCCCCGCGCCCCCAGCCACCGGCATCGTCTTCCGCCGCACCGACCTCAACAACTTCGAAATCGCCGCCAGTTGGCGCAATGTCGAGCGCGTCAGCTACGCCACCAGCCTCATGCGCCAGGGCGTGCTCATCTCCACCACCGAACACCTCCTCAGCACCCTCTACAGCATGGGCGTCGATAACGCCTTCATCGAAATCGATAACCTCGAAGTCCCCATCCTCGACGGCAGCGGCCTCCCCTTCGTCGACCTCCTCCGCAGCGCCGGCGTCCGCACCTCCAAACGCCGCCGCCGCTACCTCGTCGTCCGCCATGAAGTCACCTGCGAGGCCGCCGGCAAACGCATCACCATCGTCCCCGATTCCCGCTTCCGCCTCTCCTGCGCCATCTACTTCCCCCACCCCCACGTCGGCCGCCAATCGCTCGATCTCGAAGTCACCCCCGAAAACTACGCCGCCGAACTCGCCCCCGCCCGCACCTTCGGCTTCGAACGCGAACTCGGCCAGATGCGCAACATGGGCCTCATCCGCGGCGCCACCCTCGACAACGCCGTCTGCTTCACCGCCAATGGCGTCCTCAACCCCGGCGGCCTCCGCTTCCCCGACGAACCCTGCCGCCACAAGGCCCTCGATCTCATCGGCGACCTCGCCCTCCTCGGCCGCCCCCTCATCGGCCGCGTCATCGCCGAACGAGCCGGACACGCCCTCCATGTCGCCCTGGTCGCCAAAATCATGTCCGACGCCTCTCTTTACGAGATCCGCACTTGGGATGAATTGACCGCCATGGCCCACTCCGCCGCCGTCTGATGTCCCGCCCGAAACCCGCCTGGGCCACCGTCCCCAACCTCCTCACCCTCCTCCGCATCGCCTTCACCCCCTGGATCGGCTTCGAAATCGCCCGCGAAAACTACCCTCTCGCTCTCCCCCTCCTCTTCTTCGCCGGCATCTCCGACGCCGCCGACGGCTTTCTCGCCCGCCGCCTCCATTGGCAGTCCAATCTCGGAGCCAAACTCGACCCCATCGCCGATAAACTCCTCGCCGCCACCGTCTTCATCGCCCTCGCCGCCAACGGCCGCCTCCCCCTCTGGATGCTCGCCCTCGCCCTCTCCCGCGACCTCCTCATCCTCTCCTTCTCCCTCTACGCCCTCCGCTCCGGCATCGCCGACAGCCTGAAACCCACCCTCTGGGGCAAGCTCAGCACCGCCCTCCAACTCCTCCTCGCCGGCGGCCTCGTCATGGAACCCGCCTTCTCCCTCCACTGGTTCCGTCACCTCTATCCCCACCTCCTCGCCGCCTCCGCCACCATGACTGCTTTCAGCGGCCTCGACTACTGCCGCATCGGGTGGATCCTCCTTCGCCGCCACAGGCCCCCATCCGATTGACCCCGCCCCGCGGAATGCTACGCTGAAGAGGGGTTTCTTCATGCGTTTCTCCCCAGCCCGCTCATATCTCAGCTCCGCCGCCGTCGCTCTCGGCCTCGCGGTGTTCTGCGCCTGGCTCGCGGTCAAATGGTGGCCCGCCGCCATCCCCGCCGCGTTCTTTCTCGCCTCCGGAGCCGTCGTGCTCTTTCTCGCCCTCCGTCCCCCCATCGAAGTCACCGAATCCGGCTTGACCTTCGGCAAGACCTCCATCCGCTGGATCGACATCCGCCGCGTCGATCAGACCGGCTGGATCTCCCCCATGGTCATCGACCTCACCCTCGTTTCCCGGAACAAAATCCGCCTCGTCTACCCCGGCGAACGCTCGAACTCCAACCGCCTCCTCCGCTCCATCCAGCAGAACGCTTCCATGGCCCTCATCAACGGCGTGCCCTGGCGCCAGATCTTCGGCCCGCCCCCCGATGAGGAGGCCGGGAACAAACCCCTCCCCGGCCCCCGCTACCGCCTCCTCACCGCCGACGACGAGGCCGAGGTCGAACGCCTCTACCACCAGCTCAGAAGCGCCGGCCGCTTCGACGCCGATAAGTAACCCCCCATGAAAATGTCCGCCCTCAAGTGGGCAGGGCTCGCCCTTCTCGCCGCCCTCCTGGCCGCCTGGACCTTCCGCACCCACTGGCTCGGCGCTCTCGGAGCCTACCTCGATACCGGCTCGCCCCCCGTCCACGCCGACGTCATCGTCGTCCTCGCCGGCGGCTGGACCGGCGAACGCGTCCTGCTCGCCGCCCAGCTCGTCCGCGCCGGTTACGCCCCCGTCGCCATCCTCGATAGCCCCCTCGGCCTCAACTACGGAGCCCGCGAGTGCGACCTCGCCTCCGCCTTCGCCGTCACCCGCGGCTTCCCCGCCTCCTCCTTCCAGTGCCTCGAAATGAAAGCCACCTCCACCGCCGAGGAAGCCCGCGCCGTCGCCGCCGAACTCCGCCGCCGCGGCGTCAAAAAATGCCTCGTCGTCAGCGTCCGCTCCCACCTCCGCCGCGCCGAACGCATCTTCCGCAAATCCGTCCCCGGCGTCGAGCTCCACTTCACCGGAGCCGATCACCCCTTCTTCCCCCTCGAACGCTGGTACGAATCCCGCGAAGGCCGTAAGTCCATCTTCCTCGAGTGGGTCAAAAACCTCACGGAGCCGCTCGGAATCTAAATGCTTCAGGCCTTCCGCCCCGCTTGGCCCTACCTCAGGAAATACCGCCGCGGCCTCCTCCTCGGCGGAGCCGCCCTCGTCGTCAAGGACGCCCTCGGAGCCCTCATCCCCCTCGCCATGAAGCGCGGCGTCGACGCGCTCACCAACGGCGAACCCCTCTCCCATCTCTACCTCGCCTGCGCCGCCCTCCTCGCCCTCTCCTTCGCCAAGGGCCTCTTCCAGTACCGCATGCGCGTCATCCTCGTCGGCATCTCCCGCGACGTCGAATACGACCTCCGCAACGACCTCTTCCGCCGCCTCGTCTCCCTCAGTTGGGACTTCTTCGCCCGCTTCCGCACCGGCGATATCATGGCCCGCGCCACCAACGACCTCAACGCCGTCCGCATGATGCTCGGCCCCGCCGTCATGTACCTCGCCGAAACCTCCCTCACCTTCCTCCTCGCCCTCGCCATCATGCTCGCCGCCGATTGGCGCCTCACCCTCTGGGCCCTCCTCCCCGCTCCCCTCGTCTCCGTCGTCGTCATCGTCTTCGGCCGCCGGATTCACGACCGTTTCGAGAAAATTCAGTCCATATTTTCGGAAATCAGCAGCCGCGTTCAGGAAAATCTTTCAGGAGCCCGCGTCGTCCGCGCCTACGTCCGCGAGGAAGCCGAACTCGCGCAGTTCGCCGCTCTCAACGAAAACTTCATCGCCCAGAACCTCCGCCTCGCCCGCCTCTCCGGCCTCTTCATGCCCCTGCTTGAAGCCCTCATCGGCCTCACCTTCCTGCTCGTCCTTTGGATCGGAGGCCGCAAAATGCTCGCCGGTGAAATCTCCCTCGGCTCCTTCGTCATGTTCAACACCTACATGGGCATGCTCGTCTGGCCCATGATCGCCTTCGGCTGGGTCGTCAACCTCGTCGAACGCGGCAGCGCTTCGATGAAACGCATCATGGAATTCATGGCCCAGCGCCCCTCCATCGCCGCCCCCCCGCAGCCCGCCCAAATCGGCGGCCAGGGCCTCGCCGTCCGCTTCGACAACGTCTCCCTCGAATTCGACGGCCGCCGCGTCCTCGACGCCGTCTCCCTCGACATCCCCGCCGGTGCCACCGTCGCCGTCGTCGGCCGCACCGGCAGCGGCAAGACTCTCCTGGTCAGCCTCATCGCCCGCCTCTACGATCCCGCCTCCGGCGCCGTCCTCCTCAATGGCGTCGACCTCCGCCTCGCCGACCCCCAGGCCATCCGCCGCCGCCTCGGCTTCGTCCCCCAGGAAACCTTCCTCTTCTCCGCCACCCTCGCCGAAAACATCGCCCTCGGCGTCGAGCACGCCACCCGCGCCCAGGTCGAACAGGCCGCCGCCATGGCCGGCCTCGCCCCCGATATCCGGAACTTCCCCAATGGCCTCGACACCGAAGTCGGCGAACGCGGCGTCACCCTCTCCGGCGGCCAGAAACAACGCACCGCCATCGCCCGCGCCCTCCTCCGCAATCCCGAACTCCTCATCCTCGACGACGCCCTCTCCGCCGTCGATACCCTCACCGAAGAAAACATCCTCTCCGAACTCCGCCGCTTCCGCCACGGCCGCACCACCATCCTCATCTCCCACCGCGTCTCCACCGTCCGCGACGCCGACCGCATCTACGTCCTCGACCACGGCCGCCTTGTCGAACAGGGCGACCACGCCGAACTGCTCGCCCACAACGGCTATTACGCCGGCCTCCACCGGAAACAGATGCTCGAAGAAGAACTCGAGTCAATCTAGTAAACTCTGAACATGTTCTCCGAATCCAGCCGTAGAGATTTCTTCCGCGCCGCCCCCGCCGCGGCCGCCGCCGCCTCCCTTCCCTCCGCTTCGGCCCTCGCCATGTCCCCGGGGACCCCCCAGTTGACCCTCGGCGTCGCCAGCTACTCCTTCCGCCTCTTCCAGCGCGCCCTCGCCATCAAGTACACCAGGGAACTCGGCGCCCAGTGCATCTCCATCAAGGAGTTCCACCTCAAAATCAAGGACGATCCCAAAGAGTGGGCCCGCGGCCGCGCCGAATTCGAAAAGGCCGGCTTGAAAATCACCGGCGGCGGCACCATCACCATGGTCAACGACGATCCCGCCGAGATCAAATTCAACTTCGATTACTGCAAGGCCGCCGGCATCCCCATGATCGTCGCCGCACCCTCCGCGAAATCCCTCGCCACCATCGAGAAGTTCGTCAAGGAATATGACATCAAGGTCGCCATCCACAATCACGGCCCCGAAGATAAGCACTTCCCCGCCCCCCAGGACGCCCTCAAGCTCATCAGGAACATGGACCCCCGCATGGGCGTCTGCGTCGACGTCGGCCATACCACCCGCACCGGCCGCGATATCGTCGAAACGATCCGCGAGTGCGGCGCCCGCCTCATCGACGTCCATATCAAGGACCTCCGCGACCTCATGGGCAAGGACTCCCAGGTCGACGTCGGCGACGGCAACATGCCCATCGCCGCCATCTTCAAGGAACTCATCAAGATGAATTACGCCGGCGTCGTCCACCTCGAATACGAAATCAACGCCGACAACCCCATGCCGGGCATGATCAAAAGCTTCGCCCATATGCGCGGCGTCCTCGCCGGCCTCCGCGCCTGACCGCCCCTCGTCCAATTGTGGCGCGGCTCCCCCGAGCCGCGCACCGGAAATGGTGCCTGCCACAATTTCGCCCCCCCGCACCTGCCGCCCCAGTCAGCCGTTTGACCATCAAGCCCAGCCTCGCGGCCATGCCGCCTTCATTCCCCCCCCAAACACCCCCGCCAGATGTCTGCGCCTGAACCGCTGGACCTCCCCGGCGCCGGCCTGAGCCAACTCGTCCCCCTCTCAGTTCACGCCGAATCCTTTCAGCGGCGCCCCCCCGCCAACCAACGGTACACGCCGCTCATCATGCCTGCAAGTTCCTCCCAAATGCAGCGGCCACCCACGCTTCAATGGGGCCGCGATCATCTGATCGCGGAAATCTGAAGGCCACCGCTCGGACCCCAGCGGTCCGTGTCCCCGCTGCGCCGCGCCTCTCCATGCCTT
>CAYWST010000339.1:0-1025 GCA_964461075.1 uncultured Solibacteraceae bacterium
GCAGAAGACCATGGCGCCAATGCGGCCTTTTTGCGCGCCGAGAGCGAGGCGGATTCCAATTTCGCGGGTGCGGCGGGTGACGGAGTTGCTGACGACGCCGTATAGACCAAGCATGGCGAGGAGGGTGGCGAGGACGGCAAAGGCGGCGGATAGCTGAACGATCATGCGTTCGCCGCCCGTGCTGCGGGCGACTTCTTCATCCATGGTGCGAAGGGAATCGACAGGCAGATCCGGGTCATGCTCGCGCACGATGGACCGGATCTGCCGGAAAGTAGTTTCGACGGGGAGGGCGGAGCGCAAGTAGAAGACGAGGGAACCGTCGATTTCGGCTTTTTCCCTGGGCAGGTAGAAAATGCGGCGGGATGTTTCCCGAATTTCTGCGTATTTCGTATCGCGGACGACGCCGACGACCTGGAGTTGTTTACGGCCGTCGCGCTGCTGGACGGAGAAGGAGCGGCCGAGGGGGTTCTTTCCGTGGAAGAAGTGTCTGGCGAAGGACTCATTGACGACGGCGGAGGAGACGCCGGGAGCGGAATCGCGTCCCTCGAATTCGCGGCCGGCGAGAAGGGGGACGCCCATTTTGGAGAAGTAGCCGGGGGAGACGGCGTTGACAAAGGCCTGGGCGTCGGCGCGGCGGGAGTCATCGAAGCCTTCGGTGGAGACGCGGTTGCCCCAGGACATACCGCGGATCATCGGCATGACTGCGGCGGTGACGCCCAGAGAACCGGGCATGCGCTGGAAGGCGTCTTCGAGCTTGCGGAAAAGGGCGCGGGACTGTGCGGGTGAATAGCCGTTCAATTCGGGGGCGATTTCGAAGGTGACGAGGCGGTGGCGGTTGACGCCGATGTCGACGCCGGTGAGTTCGACGAGCGTCTTCAGGAAGAGGCCCATGGGGATGAGGAGGGTCATGGAGAGGGCGACCTGCGCGCCGACGAGGACACGGCGGACACGCGCGCCGCCGATGGCGGACGAGGAGCCCCAGGCGGCTTCCTTCATGGAATCGGCTTCGCCCCCCCCGGGGGCGG
>CAYWST010000339.1:1035-6427 GCA_964461075.1 uncultured Solibacteraceae bacterium
CAGCACATGGCGAAAGCCACCGTGCGCCATGCACAGGGCGGCGGCGAAGGCGGGATAGACGCCGAACAGGAGGCCGGAGGCGAGGGCGACGAGAACGGAGAAGGCGAGCATGGCGGGCTCGAGGCGGCCGTCGATGGATTCACCGACGCGCTGGGTGGAGGAGAGCATCGCGACGAGCGCGTCGAGGGTCCAGGCTCCGAGGAGGACGCCGCAGACGGCGCCGCCGAGAGAGAGCAAAAGGGCTTCGACGAGGACCTGTTTGACGATGACCCATCGGCCGGCTCCGAGCGCGGCGCGGATGGCCATTTCGCGGCGGCGCTGTGCGGCGCGGGCGAGCATGAGGTTGGCGGCGTTGGCGGCGGCGATGAGGAGCACGAGCAGGGCGCAGACCATGAGGAGGGAGAGCGGGGTTTTCAGGCCGTCGCGCAACTGGCTGGCTCCGGCGGCGCCTTCAGCGAGCCTCAAGCGGGACTTGAGCAATTGGGCCCGATAGTCTTCAGGACGATTCTGTTCCGCGACGCGGACCTGTTCTTCGAGCAGCGCGGCATAGACGGCGTTGAGTTCGGACTCGGCGCGGCCCGTGGTCAATCCGGCGCGGCGGCGTCCGAGGAGATAGACCCAGTAGGTATCCCACTTATCGCGGGCATCCCAGCCGGGAGTCATGACGGGCTTGAAGGTGATCGGGAGGAAAAGGTGGGGGGACTCGCCGAGAGTGACGCCGCGAAAGCCGCGCTGAGCGACGCCGACGACGGTGAAGAGTTTGCCGTTGACGCGGATGGCTTGATTGAGAACATCGCGGCGCGCAGCGAGGCGGGAGGTCCAATAGTCGTGGCTGAGAACGACGGCGGGTTCGCCGGCGCCCCGGTCGTCGGCGGGTTCGATGAGGCGGCCGATTTCGGCTTTGACGCCGAGGAGTTCGAAGAAGCGGCCGGAGACAAGGCAGGCTTCGCCGCTGACAGTTTGCCCGCCGAGCGCCATATTGGCGGGGAAGGTGCGGAAGCCGGCGATACCCGAGAAGCCTCGTGGATCGCTTTCGAGGCCCCGCATCATGGGGTAGCTGAAGACGGCGTCGTCGCCACCGCTTTCGCCGACGGCCTTCATGCCGGCGCGGCCAATGCCAGGCGTGGTGAGGATCATCAGCTCATGGGGCCTGGAGACGGGGAGGGCGCGCAGGAGCGCCTGGTGGAGCAAAGAAAAGATCGCGGTGTTTGCTCCGATGCCGAGACCCAGCGAGAGCATGACGACGGCGCTGAGCACGGGGGTGCGCGCCATCACGCGGAAGGCGAGTTTCAGGTTGCTCATTCGTACCTCAGTACATCGATGGGATTGGTTTTGGAGGCGCGGCGCGAGGGGAGCCATGCGGCGAGGGCGGCCGAAAGGACGACGGTGGCGACGGCGAAGACGACGACGGAGGCGTCGCTGGACTTGACGCCGTGGAGTTCAGACTCGATGAGGCGGGCGAGTGCGAGGGCGGAGGGGACGCCGAGGACGGCGCCGATGCCGACGATCCAGCCCATTTCGGAGAAAACGAGTTTGCGGATGCGTCCGGCGCCGGCGCCGAGGGCGATGCGGATGCCGATTTCGCGGCGGCGGCGCGTAACGCCGTAGCTGACGACGCCGTAGAGGCCGAGGGTCGCAAGCAAGGTGGCGAGGAAGGCGAAGGCGGCGGTCAATTGGACGACGACGCGGTCGCCGCGGAGATTGTTCGCGATCTGGGCTTCGAAGGTGCGCAGGTCTTCGAGGGGGAGATCGGGGTCGAGGCCGGTCATGACGCGGCGGACCTGCCGGGTGATGTATTCGGCGCCGAGGTTGGAGCGGACGTAGAACCAGACGGAGCCGACTTTCTCAGCTTGCGAGTAGGGCAGATAGTAGAGTCGGGGCGGCTTCTGTTTGATGCTCGAGTATTGCGTGTTGCGGACGACGCCAACGATTTCGATGTCATAGGTTTTGGCTCCGCCCAAGGAGAAGCGGCGGCCGACGGGGTTGCCCTTGCCGAAAAAGTGCTCGGCGAATCTTTCGTTGACGACGGCGACTTTGGGGGAGGCGGCGGTGTCGTTTGAGGTGATTTCCCTGCCCCGGATGAGTGGGATGCCGAGTTTGCCGAAGAAGCCGGGACCGACGGCGTTGAACATGGAGTGGTTTTCGGCGTTGGGGCCGTCGGGATAGCCCTCGACGCGGAGGCTGTTGCTCCAGTTGCTGCCTGCGATGAGGGGGACCATGGAGGCGGTGACGGAAGCGACGCCGGGGATGGCGGCGAGTTCGCGCTCAGTGCGCTCAAAGAAGTTGCGGCACTGGTCGAAGGAGTAGCCATTGAGTTGAGGGGAGACGCCGAACTGGAGGGTATTTTCGGTTCTCATGCCGAGGTCGGTGCGGGTGAGGTTGACGAGGCTCTTGAGCAGGAGGCCCATAGGGATGAGAAGGATCATGGAGAGGGCGACCTGAATGCAGACGAGCGCGCGGCGGACCCGGACGCCGCCGACGCTCGAGGAGGCGTTGCCGGAGTCTTCCTTCATGGCGGCGGCGAGCGAATTGCGGGAGGCGGCCCAGGCGGGGTAGAGGCCGAAGAGGAGTCCGGTGAGAAGGGAGACGGCGAAGGTCATAGAAAGGGTGAGGGCGTCGAGAGAAGAAGAGACGTGGGCATCGGGGTTTGCCGGGCCATCGTTGATGTAACCGATGAGGAAGTCGAGGGTCCAGACGCCGAAGATGAGGCCGACGGCTCCGCCGGCGAGGCTGAGGAGGAGGGCCTCGATGAGGAGCTGGCGCATGATCCGGATGCGGCTGGCGCCGAGAGCGGTGCGGATGGCGAGCTCGCGGGCGCGCTGGGCGGCGCGGGCGAGCAGGAGGTTGGCGGCGTTGGCGGCGGCGATGAGGAGGACGAGGCCGGTGCAGCAGATGAGGATCCAGATGGGAGTTCGCATTTCCTCACGTTCGGTGCTGAAGCCCTTGCCGCCTTCCTTGAGTTCGAGGCGGGAAGCGGCCAGGCGTTCGCGATATTTCTTATCACCGGCTTTGCCGGACTTGGCCTGTTCGGCGATGAGGGGGGCGTAGACGGCGTTGAGTTTTTCCTGAGCGACGGAGCGGGGCGTTTTCTCGTCGACGCGGGCCAGGAGGTAGAGCCAATAGTCTTCCCAGTCGTCGCGGCCGTCCGAGCCGGGGGTGAGCTTGGGCTTGAGGGCGAGGGGGACATAGATGTCGGGGGCGCTGCCGAAGACGGTGCCGCGGAAGCCCTGGGGTGCGACGCCGACGATGGTGAAGGTGTTTCCATTGACGCGAAGGGGCTGGTTGAGGATGTCGGCGCGGGCGGCGAGGCGGTCTTTCCAGTAGCCGTAGCTAAGGACGGCGACGGGCTCGCCGGCGCCGGAGTCGTCGTTGGTGGAGATGAGGCGGCCGAGAAGGGGCTGGACGCCCAGGAGGTCGAAGTAGCGGCCGGAGACGACGGTCAGGGAGCCGGTGGAGCTCTTGCCATTGAAGGCGAGGTTGGCGCCGATCATGCGGTGTGCGGCGATGGCTTTGAGGCCGGCGGGATTGCGCTCGAGGGCGCGGAACATGGGGTAGCTGAAGATGGCTTCCTGGCCGCCGGCGTTGTCGGTGGAGTTGCGGCCCCATTTGAGGTCGGGGGGCGTGGTGACGACAGCGAGTTCGTGGGGCTTGCGAACGTCGAGGTTACGGAGCAGGACCTGGTTGAGGATGGAGAAGATGGCGGTATTCGCGCCGATGCCGAGTCCAAGGGAGAGGATGACGACGAGACTGAGGACGGGGGTACGGGCGAGCGTCCGGAGCGCCAGATGGATCGCTTTCATCTTGCGAGGGTGGTGGCAATTCCTGTGCCGGAGGAATTGTAAGGGTTTAGAGGGTTGACGGGGGGCCGAGGTGTCCGAATTCGGGACGGGCGTGTCGGCTGGCGGACGGGCGATCAGGCCTCAATCGAGGAAATCGACGGCGAGGCCGATGAGGACGAATGCGGCCCAAAGTCCGAATGCGAATTTGAGCATGACCTTGTTGCGCTTACCATATTTCAATAGCCAGAGGCCGCTCCCCAATGAGGCGAGGCCGAAAAGGCCGATGAGACTCAGTGTCACGAAGACGGCCGCCGCGCCCGCTGCGCCGCCTTCGAAATGGGCCGTCGCGCCGGGTTGGCCGGAGCGGAGCATGATGCGGGATGTCACGATCATCAACGCGATCATGGAAGCGAGCAACAGAGCGCCGAGGGCGGCGAGAACGCAGCCGCGGATCCGGACTTCCCGCAGCGATTGGAGGCGGTGTCCACAACGGGGACAGGGTCCGGCGGCATTGCCGGCTTGATAGCCGCAATCCCAACAGATCCCGGACAGGTCAGCAGATCCCATCTGACTGCATCCGCCTCTGCGTGTATCATGACAGACTCCGGGCGCGCGGAATCGGATACCATGAGGGGACTTCCGAATGCTGCCGCGCGTCTATCCGATCCTGGACACGGCCACGCTTGATCGCCACGGGCTGGAGCCGCTTGGATTCTGCGAGGCGCTACTGGAAGGCGGCGCGCGGTTTTTCCAGTTCCGTCACAAGGGTTTTTTTGACCGGGAAACGGTGGCGTTGCTGGAGCGAATTGCGGGGTTGGCGCAGCAGGGAAGAGCAACGCTCATTGTGAACGACCGGCCGGATGTGGCGGCGGCGTTAGGGTGCGGAGCGCACCTGGGGCAGACCGATTTGCCGCCGGTGCAGGCGCGAAAGATTCTTCCCCTGCCGGGGATCATGGGCTATTCGACGCACAACGCGACGCAGCTTGCGCTGGCGGCGGGAGAGCCGGTGGATTACGTGGCGCTGGGGCCGATTTTCGGGACGGGATCGAAGGAGAATCCGGATCCGGTGGTGGGCGTGGAGAACTTGCGTTCGTGGCGATTGCTGGCGACGCAGCCCGTGGTGGCGATCGGGGGGATCACACTGGAGAGGGCGCCGGAGCTGTGGGGGGCGGGGGCGGATTCGGTGGCGGTGATTTCGGGTCTGATTCCGGAAGGGCGGGCGCTGGGGGCGGTCCGGGAAAGGATGGAAGAATGGCTCAGGCTATCGAGCGAGGCGCAGTGACGTCGACGCCCTGGGTGAAGGGGCTGGGGCTGTTCGATGCGACGACGCTGGTGATGGGGTCGATGATCGGCAGCGGCGTGTTTATCGTGGCGGCGGACATCGGGCGGCAGGTGAATTCGCCGGGGTTGTTGATGATGGTGTGGCTGGCGACGGCGGCGCTGACGCTGATCGCGGCGTTGAGCTATGGGGAACTGGCGGCGGCGATGCCGCAGGCGGGCGGGCAGTACGTTTATCTGCGGGAAGCGTTCGGACCGCTGGCGGGGTTCTTGTACGGGTGGACGCTGTTCACGGTGATTCAGACCGGGACGATCGCGGCGGTGGCGGTGGCGTT
>CAYWST010000340.1:0-6383 GCA_964461075.1 uncultured Solibacteraceae bacterium
CGCCCTCCACCCCCGCGCCGATCTGATCCCCAATCTCGTGGAAACCCTGAAGGGCCTCGCCGCCCAGGAAAAGCAGTTCATCGAACAGATCACCACCGCGCGGGCCCAACTCGCCGGCGCGCGGACTCCGCAGGAGAAGATCGCGGCCAACCAGCAGGTGGAATCCGCCTTGGCCCGCCTTTTGGTCGTGGTGGAGAACTACCCGCAGCTCAAGTCCAATGAGAACTTTCTCCGTCTCCAGGACGAGTTGGCCGGCAGCGAGAATCGCATCGCCGTCGAGAGGCGCAAGTACAACGAAGCCGTCCAGGCTTTCAACACCTCCATCGGGAAGTTTCCGAACAATCTCTTCGCAGGCTTGCTCGGCTTCAAGCGCGTCGACGAGTACTTCAAGGTCGCGGCCGGCGCCCAGAACGCGCCGCAGGTCAAGTTCGCAAGGTAGGGAGGGTTTCATGCCGGAAATCTTCGGTAATTACATCAACGGGGAATGGGTTTCGGGACCCGCGTTCGAGAATCGCAATCCAGCGAACACGAGCGAGGTCGTCTCGCGTCACGCGCTCGGCTCCGCGGACGATGTCCTGCGCGCCGCCGCCGCCGCTGAAGCGGCGCTCCCGGTTTGGAGCAGGATGAACGCGCCCGCCCGCGGCGCGCTGCTCAACAAGGTCGCCGATCTGCTTGACGCGCGCTTCAACGACATCTCCGCCGAAATGACGCGCGAAGAAGGCAAGACGCTGCCCGAGGCCAAAGGCGAGGTCCGCCGCTCCATCAACATCTTCCGTTACTTCTCCGGAGAAGGCGCGAGGCTCGCCGGCGTCATGGCCCCCAGCGAGCGCGACCGCGTCCACATGTTCGCGATCCGCAAACCCGTGGGTGTGGTTTCTCTCATCACGCCCTGGAATTTCCCCAGCGCGATTCCGGCCTGGAAGCTCGCGCCCGCCCTCATCTGCGGCAACACAGTATTGCTGAAGCCGGCTTCGGCGGCGCCGCTCAGCTCGTGGCGCATCGTCGAGGCCTGCCATGACGCCGGCGTTCCGAAAGGCGTGGTCAACTACATCGCCGGCGCGGGCAGCTCCGTGGGCAACGCTCTCGTCGACGCCCCGCCCGTCCGCGCCATCAGCTTCACCGGCAGTTGCGGCGTTGGCCTCAAGCTCCACGAACGCGCCTCCAAACGCCATCTCCGCATCCAGCTCGAAATGGGCGGCAAGAACCCCACCATCGTCCTCGCCGACGCCGACTTCGCCTCCGCCGTCGAGAACGTCGTCAACGGAGCCTTCTTCTCCACCGGCCAGAAGTGCACCGCCACCTCGCGCGCCATCGTCGAAGCGCCCATCTACGACCGCTTCGTCGAAGCCGTCGTCGAGCGCACTCGAAAACTCAAGGTCGGCGACGGAATGCAGGCTGGCGTCGACATCGGCCCGTGCGTCGACGAAGGCCAGATGCAGACCGTGCTCGACTACATCGAGATCGGGCGCAAGGAGTGCGGCGAACCGCTCTGCGGCGGACGCCGCCTGACCGGCGCGGGTTTCGATCAGGGCTACTTCGTCGAGCCCACCGTCTTCGCCGGCGTGACTCAGGACAAGCGCATCGCCCGCGAAGAGATCTTCGGGCCCGTGCTCGCCATCATGAAGGCGGAGAGCTTCGACCACGCGCTCGCCATCGCCAACTCCAGCCAGTTCGGCCTCAGCGCTTCGCTGCAGACCTCAAACCTCTCGCGCATGTTCGAGTATATTTACGGGATCGAGGCCGGGCTCGTGACGGTAAACCTGCCGAGCGCCGGCGTGGAATACCAGCTCCCCTTCGGCGGCAGCAAGGATTCCAGCTTCGGCCCCAAGGAACAGGGCCCCGCCGCCGTTGAGTTCTTCAGCGATTACAAGACCGTCTACATCAAGTACTGATTCGAGGTAGGAAGCAGCATGAAAATTGGTCAGGTGTGGTGGCAAGGCCGGCTGACCGCCGCGGTTTTTCAGGATGGGTATTCACGGCCCATCCCAGGGTATTCTCTCCGCGAGTTGATCGACCGCGGCGAGCGCGACGGCGTCGCTCTTGCGGATCTCGCCAATCGCTACGCGGTCCGCCAGCACGAATACATCGAGCCCGCGCTTCCGCTGGAGCCGCGCGAAGTCTGGGCCTGCGGCTGCACCTACGAAATGTCGGCCTCCTTCCGCGACGCCGAACATGGCACCCGCGAAGGCTTCTACCGCCACGTCTTCACCGCGCCGCGGCCCGAGATCTTCTTCAAGGGAACTTCGCGCGTTTGCGTCGGCCCCGGCCAGCCCATCGGCATCCGCTCGGACTCCAGGTTCACCGCTCCGGAACCCGAACTGGCCGCGCTGCTCGGCTCCAAAGGCCGCGTCCTCGGCTTCACTCTCGCCAACGATGTTTCCGCTTGGGACATTGAACGCGAGAACCCGCTCTATCTCCCGCAGTCGAAAGTCTACTCGGCCTGTTGTTCGCTTGGCCCCTGGTTCGTCACGCCGGACGAAATCGGAGATCCCTACTCGCTCGACATGCGTTGTGTCATCGAGCGCGGCGACAAGGTCCTCTTCGACGGCTCTACCTCCACCGCCAAACTCGGCCGCAAAATCGAGCAACTCACCGAGTACCTGCTGCGCGCCAACCCCGTCCCGGCGGCCAGCATCCTGCTCACCGGCACCGGCATCATCGTCACCGAAGCCGCCGCGCTCGCCGAAGGCGACACCGTCCGCATCGAGAGCCCGCAGATCGGGACGCTGATCAACAAGACGATGATTGTCGGCTAGGGGGCTACTTCACCGCCGCCAGCCCCTTCTCCTTCACCAGCCTGTTGAACGCCGCCAGGTCCGTGTCCAGCGCCGACTTCATCAGCTTCAACTGTGCGTTGATCTTTGATGTCAGCTCTTCGTGTAACTGATAGCTCTGCTCCGTCGGCGCGGCGTCCGCGCTCGCCACGATGCCCGCCAGCGCCGCCAGCTTGTTGTTCAACTTGATCGGATAGTTCAGCGGATCCTGGCTCGACCGCAGCTTCGTCTGATACAGCTCCTCTTCCACCGCAGTCAACTTCTTGCTGAGTTCCTTGGCCTGCGGCTCCAGTTCCTTGTACTTGCCGGACCAGTCTTCAAGCTGCTTCTTCACCTCGCGAATCCGGATGATCGCCTCGTGCGTCTCCGTCAGCTTGTCGCGGATCTGCGTGAGCAGCGAAAGCTGTTTGTCGAACTCCTCCTGCGTCGTCTTGAGCCGCGGATCCTTCCGCACCTCGAATTCGCTGGTCAGCGTCTTGCCGTTGACCGTCAGCCTCGCCTGGTACTTCCCCGGCGCGGCGCGCGGCCCCGTCGTCGAACCCGCCCACATGATCAGCCCGGGGAACGACTTCGCATCCTCATGCCGCAGGTTCCACTCGAAACGGTTGAAGCCCTGTTTGACGGCGAAGCGCATGCTCCCGCCTCCGCCGCGACGCCCGCGTTGCTGCCCTTCCTCCCCGCCCGGCTCCTGCTTGGTCGAAAACCTGCGGACCACCTTCTTCGATCCAAGATCGGTAATCTCCAGCGTCGCCTCGCCCTTCGGCTCCTCGCTCACCATGAAATGGAACACCGCGCCAGCCGGCGGATTCTCGCCAAACGTGTCTCCCGGGCCGGCGGGCGCGCGGAAGCCGGCCGTGCGATACGCAGGCTCGGTCGCGAAGAAGAAGTCGCCCGCGGGCTTGGCCGCCGCCGCATAGCTCTGCAGCACCGTCAGGTCGTCGAGAACGTAGAAGCTGCGGCCCTGCGTCGCCACCACGAGATCGTTCATCTCCCTATGCAGCGCCAGGTCCGTAATCGGCACGACAGGCAGGTTCAACTGCAGCGCCTGCCAGTTCTCTCCGTCGTCGAACGAAACGTACATCCCGGTCTCCGTGCCCGCATAGAGCAACCCGGCGACGCGCGGATCCTCGCGCACCACGCGAGTGAACGCGTCGCCCGCGATCCCGTTCACGATCTTCTTCCAGCTCTTCCCGCCGTCCGCCGTCCGGTACAGATAGGGCCGGAAATCGTCGTGCTTGTACATCGTCGCCGCGAAGTAGGCCTTCTGCGCGTCATGCGGCGAGGCCTCGATCGAGTTGATCTGAATCCACTCCGGCATCTCCGGGGCCTTCGGCGTGACGTTGCTCCAGGTCTTGCCGCCGTCCACTGTCAGATGCACAAGCCCGTCGTCCGAGCCCGCCCAGATCGTCCCTGCCTTCAGCGCCGATTCGGCCACCGTGAAGATCGTCGCGTAGTATTCAACGCCCGTGTTGTCTTTCGTGATCGGCCCGCCGGACGGCCCCAGCTTCGACTTGTCGTTGCGCGTCAGATCGGGACTGATCGGCGTCCAGCTCTGGCCCTCGTTCGTACTCTTAAACAGCAGGTTTCCTGCTGTGTAGAGCAGGTTCGGATCGTGCGGACTGAACAGAATCGGGAAGTTCCACTGGAACCTGTATTTCATCCCCTCCGCCCCGTAGCCCATCGGGTTGTCCGGCCATACATTGATCGCGCGCGTCTGCCCGGTCCGGTGGTCATAGCGGGTCAGATAGCCGCCGTACGATCCCGCGAACACGATGTTCGAGTCCTTCGGGTGCGGCGCGATCCAGCCCGATTCGCCCCCGCCCACGTCCCACCAATGCCGCTCCGTGATTCCGCCGGCGGCCGTGCGCGACGCAATGCGGATGGTCGAGTTGTCCTGCTGCGCGCCATAGATGTTGTAGGGAAAATCGTTATCCAGGGCCACGCGGTAGAACTGCGCCGTCGCCTGATCCTGAGCGGTCCAGCGCTTCCCCGCATCGGTGCTGACGTTGGCTCCGCCGTCGTTGCCTTCGATCATTCGCGCATTGTCTTCAGGCGCGATCCAGAGATCGTGGTTGTCGCCGTGAGGAGTGGGAATCGTCCGGAACGTCGCCCCGCCGTCGTCCGATCGCCAGAATCCGACGTTCAGCACGTACACGCGATCCGCGCTCTGCGTATCGGCGTAGATTCGCGAGTAATACCACGCCCGCTGCCGCAGGTTGCGGTCCGTGTTCATTCGCCGCCACGTCATGCCGCCGTCGTCTGACCGGAACACGCCGCCTCCGTTGCCCCCCTGATCTTCGGCCTCGACCATCGCCCACACCCGCTCCGGATTCACCGGCGAAACCGTGATCCCGATCTTGCCGAGAATCGTCTTCGGCAGCCCGTCTTTCTTCGTGAGATCGACCCACGTCTCGCCGCCGTCGGTGGACTTCCAGATCCCGCTGTCCGGTCCTCCCGATTCGAGCGACCACGGCGTGCGCTTCACCTGCCACAGCCCCGCATAGAGCACGTCGGGGTTCGACGGATCCACCACGAGATCGATCGCTCCGGCCTGCGCCGACTTGTAGAGCACCCGCTTCCATGTCCTGCCCCCGTCCACCGTCTTATACACGCCCCGCTCTTCATGCGCCGCGAAGATGTGTCCGAGCACCGCCGCCCACGCGATGTCAGGATTGGCGGGGTGCACCCTCAAGCGCGCAATGTGCCGCGAATCCCCGAGGCCCACGTGCTTCCATGTCTTCCCCGCATCCGTCGACTTGTAGATCCCGTCGCCGTGGCTGACGTTGCCGCGGATCGGCGATTCGCCCATGCCCACGTAGACCACGTTCGGATTCGACGCCGCCACGCAGACCGCCCCGACGCTCCCGGTCTTCAGGAACTTGTCCGTCACGGGGATCCACGTCTCGCCGCCGTCGGTCGTCTTGAACACGCCGCCGCCCGTCGCGCCGAAGTAATACACATCTCTTTGCCCTGGCACGCCCGCGACAGCCGTCACGCGGCCTCCGCGAAACGGCCCCACCAGCCTGTACTTCAACTCGTTCCAGGCCGGCTTCGGCGGCTCCGCCGCCATTCCCGCGAATCCAATCAAAAACAGCGCCGCAAAAGCACGCATGGCATTCCCTCCCCGGCGAAGACCGTATGCTTCAGTATGCCAGGAGCGATAGCCTCAAGAGAGAGGCCCCGATGATCCGAACCCTGCTGATCACCCTCATGGCGTCGATGCTCGCTTGCGCCGCGGGCCGGTGCGTCGTCTCCGCCGTTCCCCAGCAGATCGCCGCGGAAGGCGCGGCCGAACCGGCCGGCGCGATCTCCCTCGAATGTTCCGGCCTCTCCCCGGGCCAGCCGGTCCAGGGCGTGGCCGGATTCTCTTTCTCCAAGCGGCTTGCCAACCGCCGGACAGGTGATCAACTCGAAGGCCCCGTCCTTGAGCTCGAAACCGCGCCCGATGTCTGGGCGGCCTTCAACGTCCGCGCGACGCTCAACGGCGTCTCCTCCCTGTCATTTCAAGGCTTGTCTTGGACGGCTTCGTCGTCGGGCTCTTTCAGGCTCAGGCTGAGCGGCGTCCGCATTGAAGGCGCCGCCGAAGCGATTCAGGCCACGGCCCAATTG
>CAYWST010000341.1:0-6316 GCA_964461075.1 uncultured Solibacteraceae bacterium
CTCCGGCCGCTCCCGCTGAGTTGAAACCCCCAGCCAAACCCCAATCGCCAAAGCGGCCGCCGCGGCAAGCCGCCGCGGCGCATCCCTCCGAAACCGCCGCCGGCGGACTTCCCGGAGCAGCGCGATTCGAACTCTTGGAGAAGCCGCGCCCGAAGCGGTCTCTTCCGCAATCGCTTTGAGCGCGCCGGTCAACCGGTCCTGTCCGTTCATGCTCTGCACCTTTCTCCCGCAAGCCGCTCCATCAACATCGCCCGCGCGCGGCTGAGTCTCGACCGCACCGTCCCCACCGCGCAGCCCAACACTTCGGCGACTTCCGCGTAACTCAGTTCCTCCAGGTCGCAGAGAACCACCGCCTCCCGGTAGTGCGGCGGCAATCCGGCCAGCGCCTGCCGGACCCGCTCCTTCTGTTCCTCCGCCTGCAGACCCTCGAGCGGATCCAATGCGCCGTCCGGATAATCTCTTTCCAACTCGTCCGTGGGACCTGTGGCGCCCCACATCCTGAACAGCAGGTGGCGCGCCGTCCCGTACAAATAAGCCCTTAAGGGGCCGCTGCCGGCGTCGTAACTCCGATTGGCCAGCAGCGACAGAAACGTCTCCTGGACGGCGTCGTCGGCTTGATCCCGCGACCCCGTCATCCGCAGCGCGTACCGGTACACGGCTGGTTGATGGCGCGCGTAAAGAACCTCGAAGGCGTTCTCGTCGCCGCGCCGCATCCGGTCGACCAGCGCGGCTTCGGAATCCATCATTGCCTACATAGACGATTGCACGGCGCGCGGCGAAAGGTTCCACAGAATCTTCAAGCCGGGCAAAATGGGATTCTGGAAGCAGTGCAGGTAGATTCACAGGCGGACTGCCGTTCAAGGCTGGCCGTCGTCTTGCTGAATACCAGGAACCCGCTCAATATCGGCGCGGCCGCCCGCGCGATGTCCAACTTCGGGTTCTTTGACTTGCGATTAGTCAACCCATACGAGGTCGCATTCCGGGAAGCGGTCTCGGCGGTCGGCGCGCAGGACCTGCTTGCCGCGGCCCGCGTGTTTCCTTCGATTGCGGCGGCCGTGGAGGACAGTCACCTCGTGGTCGGCGCGACCGGCCTCGGCCATCGGACCCCGCACCAGGCGCTGCACCGGCTCGAACGCGCCGGGCGGCTGATCCGAAGGCAACTGGCCGTATGCAGGGTGGCGTTGTTGTTCGGCAGCGAGAAGTTCGGCCTCGCCAACGACGAGATGAGCCATTGTCACTGGCTTCTCCGCATTCCAACGCGGCCGGAACACGAGTCGATGAACCTCGCGCAGGCCGTCGCCGTCTGCCTTTATGAACTCATCCGATCTCCATCTGAGGCGCGCAGCCTGCCGGAGGCGGCTGAACTCGCCTCCTCGGGCGAGGTGGAACGCTTCACCGGGCTGCTGGAGCAGGTGCTCCAGCTGACGGGGCACACGGATTATGGCCGCACGACCGGCGCTTCGGATAAGACCCACCGTCTGGTCCGCCGCCTGACGCTTCGCGAACATGACGTTCATATCTGGACCGGCATGTTGCGCCAGATCCTTTGGAAACTACGCAATCCCTGAGTTGTTATCCTGTTGTCTGCAATGACGCTGGTTGAGGCCCAATACCGTTTCACAGCACCTTTTCAGGATGAATTCACCGCCGCGATCCAGAATGCTCACTCTCAGTATGGGCTCCGGGCGGTGAAGCTCCATCCCAACCTCGATGGGGTCACGGTTCTCTACGACGCCTCCCGTCTGACGCTGGATGACGTCGACCACGCGCTGCGCGGGCTGGGCCTGCCGCTGGCTCGGGCCCTCGAACAAGAATGATCGACCATCTGGTCCGGTTGCTGTACCAGTGGCATGGGATCTGGCGGTTTCTGGCAGTGCTTGCCGCCGGGTTGGCGGTGGGGTTTGCCCTCAAGGCCGCCGGCTTCAGGATTCTGCGCCGTTTGGCCGCAAGAACTAAGACGACGCTGGATGAGGAGATCGTCGAGGGGTCGCGCTGGCCCGCGCGCCTGATCGTGCTCTCCCTTGCCCTTCGCTGGGCGATCGCCGACCTCGATGAGAGGGATCTGCCGGCGGCCGCCGGAATGTGGCTGGGCCGCCTGTTGGCTCTGCTGATCTGGGCCGCCGTGACCACCGCGCTGACGCGCGTCGCGATAACGGGATTGGTCTACTGGTTCCGAATCCAGCCCGATCCGCGGGAGGTGACGACTCTGGCGCGAACCGCGGTCGCCATGGTCTGTTCCATCCCGGCGTTATTCGGTCTCCTCAACGCCTTCGACGTGAATATCGCCCCGGCGCTCACCGCTCTCGGCGTCGGCGGCATCGCCGTCTCCCTCGCCCTCAAGGACACCCTGGCCAACCTGTTCTCAGGCTTCTATGTGAGTCTGGCCGGCAATCTTCGCAAAGGAGACTATATCCGCATCGACGGCGGCTATGAAGGGTGGGTCGAGGACATCCGCTGGCGGATTACGACCATTCGCACGCTCGGGCGCAACCTGATCGTGTTGCCGAATTCCAGGTTGTCTGAAGCGGTGGTTACCAACTTCAGCCAGCCTGACCCCTCAATGTCGGTTCTGATTCCTGTGCACGTCTCCTATGCGAGCGACATCGACACCGTGGAAAGGGTCGTGCTCGATGAGGTGCAGAAAGGCATACACAGCATTGAGGGGCTGATGGAGGAGCCCGCTCCGGCGCTCCGGCTGAATCCAGGCTTCGGAGAATTCGGGCTCGAACTGACGCTGGTAGTCCACGTCACCCGCTACGAGCTTCAATTCGCGGTCACGGACATGATCCGCCGCCGCCTGCTGAAGCGGTTCAGGCGCGAAGGGATCGAGATCCCCTTCCCACGAAAACCCTTTGAACCACCGGAGCCGAAGCAGGCCAAACCCTAATTCTTGGGCTTTTCTTTTGATTCTTTGCCGGAGCCGGACATCGCCTCACCGGTCTTCTGCAACCCCTCGCCAGTTTTTTGAACGCCCTTTTGAACTCCGCCGGCGACAGCCTTGTAGCCGGAGGTGATCCCTTTGCCGGTCGCCTTGGCGGCGCCGCTGGTGACATCGGCGGTCTTTTCCGCGGCCGTCACAGTCCCATCGGCGGTTGCCTTGGCCGCCTTCTTGGTTCCCTTCGCAGTCGCCTTGGCGGCGCCGGTTGTCACGTCAGCAGTCTTTTCGGCGACCTTCTTGGTCCCATCCGCTGTCGCTTTGGCCGCGTTGGAAGTCTCCTCGGCGGTGACCTTGGCTGCTTTCTTCGTTCCGCTTGCCGTTGCCTTGGCCGCCCCCTCGGTCGCCTTCGCCCCCTTGGTGAGCGGCCCCTCCTGTCCGGAAGCCAGTAAGCACAAGCCCGTCATCAGAGATAAGGAAACTAATCGGCTCATGAGACTATCATGCGTGTTGCACTCGGGGAATTCAAGCTTGGCGGCTCCCGCTGGCCGGTACTTACCGATAGTACTTTCCATGGTGGAAGTTGCCGCTCCCCGTGGATAGGCTATTGAGTGCAGCCTTGGGGCCGGAACGGTCCTGAACGCCCACAGCGGCGGGCAGACCCGTGAGGAGGAAATCGACCCCGAGGCTGCCGCCGGCCCTCACCATTCGAACACCTTAACTGCTAAAGTCGCCACACCTTAGGACCGATAGGAGTTTCGTGAGGGTTCTCGAGCCCAGTGCTGTCCTAGCTGAAGCTGCCGCCGGCCTGAGCCGTCAGATGGTGGACCTGCTGGTCAAGATGGCGGCCTCGCTCGGGCCTCAACTCAACCGAATCGACCTGTTGTTCGAAAAGAAGCTGAGGGCGCAACGGTACGACGCCGCTCAAAGGGCGTCGCTCCGGGAGATTACCGCAGGAGCGGCCGTCCGGTTGTTGTCGCAGGGGTTGCCCGTTGGCGCCTATCTGGAACAGGTTGAGTACCGGGGCCGGCGGCTGGCCAAACTGGGCGCCACGCCGAGCGTCGTCATCTCGGCCCTCCGGGAATACGATGAGCTGATTGACGCCGCCGAAGCAGGCGCCGGTGCGCGCTCAAACGCGGATTTCGCCTGGGTTCGGAGCCAACTGCACTTTCTCGCCGTTCTGTCGCTCAACAACGCCTTCTATCAGGTCCGTGAAGCGGAGAGCCGCACGTTCTATGAACTGTTTCGCGTCGAGGTCGAATCCCGGACGCTCGACGAGATGTTGCCGCGGTTCCTGGAGATACTTCAGGTGTACACACACGCCTCGGAAGCCCGTGTCTTCCTGTATGACGAGCAGGAGCGGCACTGGAGACCGGTGCCCGGCAACCGCAGGGATCCGGCGATCGCCCAAAGCGTCCGCCGCCGTCTGCTCAAAGCGAGGTGTTTCGCCATCGGCCCGTCGACGAGCGGCATCGTGCTGGAGGAGTCGTGGCGTGAACGATATCGAACCTGCTGGAGCATTCCTCTTGAGGGCAACGGGCATCTTCGCGGCGTCATGCAATTCGCATTCCCAAAGCCGTACGAGTGGCTTCCAAGAGAACTGGAGATGTTGATGGCGGCCGGTGAGCGCTGCTGGATGGCCGCCGAGAAGGCGCGCCTGATGGACGATTTGGCTCGCCGGGAAGAACAGGTCCGAAGGCTTGCCGAACACATGGTCGAGGTGGAGGAAGCCGAACGCCGCAGAATCAGCCGCGAACTGCATGATGAGGCCGGACAGAGCCTGCTCTGCATCCGTCTCCAGATGGAGATGCTGGAGCAGGAACTGCCGTCCGGCGACCGGGCGCTCAAGCAGCGGCTCTCTGAGCTGCGTGAGATGACCGAACACACCATCATCGAGATCCGCCGCTTGATCGCCGCTCTGAGTCCGGCCATTCTCGAGCAGATGGGCTTGGCCGCGGCGCTCAGGCAACTGGTGGGCCGCTTCAGGGGAATCCACTCGGCGCAAGTGCACATCGATTTGCCCCGCCGGCTCGACCTGCCTAAGAAAGTGGAGCAGATCGTCTACCGGCTGGTCCAGGAGATCTTTAACAACATCGCTAAGTATTCTCTGGCGTCTGCTGTAAACCTTTCTTTGGAAACCGCCGATGGAAGGTTGAGATTGAAAGTCGAGGACGACGGGGTCGGCTTCGACGTGGAGGAAGCGTTCGCCCGCAGCAACTGCTTCGGCCTCTCCGGATTGAGGGAGAGGGTTGCTCTTCTCGGGGGAACTTTGGTGGTCAAGAGCCGCCGCCGGCCGCCTGGCGAGGGCGCTTCGGGCGGCTTCGGAGGAAACTTGGCCTTCGGCCAAATCGGAGAAGACAGGCACGGCACGGCGATCCATATTGAGCTGCCCCTGGACCGGGTCATGACACCCGGCTACGCGATGGACCCTAAGAAACCGTCGGGGCAGGGAAACCGCCAGGCGGGTACGGCCTCGTCGCGACGAGAAAAGCGCCGAACGGCCAGCGCCGATGGAAGCGTGGCAGGCAGGCCCGGGATACGACTCCTGGCCCGGTCGGCCCGGACTGGCTGACGGCGGCCACAGTGCCGCATTCGGCAGCGGTTCATCGGACCGGCCGCAGTACGAGATTGGGAGACTAGGTATGGCGAAGATTCGGATTCTTTTGGCTGACGATCACACCCTCTTCCGTCAGGGCATCAGGCAACTGATTACCTCGGAAACTGACATGGAAGTCGTCGGTGAAGCGGCCAACGGCAGCGACGCGGTCGACCGCGCCGCGGAACTGCGTCCAGACCTCGTCCTCATGGATATCGGCATGCCCGGTCTGAGCAGCTTCGAAGCCACCAGGCAGATCAAGAAGAACCGGCCCGAAACCAAGGTCCTGGTCCTCACCATGTACGACGACGAAGATTACCTCGTCGAGGGCATGGAGGTCGGCGCCAACGGCTACGTCCTCAAAGACAGCCCTTCCTCCCAACTTATTAGCGCCATTCGCGACGTCTGCCGCGGAGGCAGCTACCTCAGCCCCAGAATGCTCTCCCAGCTCGTTGACGACTTCAGGACCCGAATCAAGAGCGCCAACAGGCTTCCGCGCTTCGCCACCCTCACCACCCGTGAACGTGAAGTGCTCAAGCTCCTGGCCGAAGGCAATTCCGTCAAGGAGATCGCCTGCGATCTGAACCTCAGCGTAAAGACCGTGGAAGCCCATAAGTTCAACCTCATGCGCAAACTGGATATTCACAACAAGGCTCAGCTCGTCCAGTACGCCATCCAGAAGAAGATCATCAAGATCCCGAACCTGGCCTGATCGATTCCCGGCGAGTTTCTTCAGTCTGATACTGGCAACCCACTTCGAGGGCGGCCCATGCGGCCGCCCCGTTTTTCCGTGTGCCGAGCATGTTCGACAGCTTGAGGGTGAGAGTCCCTTTGACAACCTGATG
>CAYWST010000342.1:0-6259 GCA_964461075.1 uncultured Solibacteraceae bacterium
ACGCCACACCGGCGCCGCCAGAAACGCCGCTGGAGCCGATTGCGATGGCACATAGAAGTCGTAGTCCTGCAGGACGAACTCCTCCGGTTCTTTGAGCGCCATCGCCTTTCGATAGATCCGCGCCAGCGCCGACTCGCTGTATGGAGCTTCATCGAGCGAGACCCCGAGGTCGAACTCCTTGAAGACCGAATACACCACCCGCGCCTCCGCGCCCGAGATCAGCAAAACGTCGTAGAAGCCGAACGCGCTCTGATACCGGTGCAGCGTCGGATGGTAGCGTGCATGAGCCCGCCCGTAGGGCCCCGGAGCGGTCAGCAGCCTGTCTTTCATTCCCACGGGATTGGGATTTGCGGCGATGAAATGATGCTGCAGCGCGATCACCCGCCTGTCCCTCGGGAACCAATCCGCGGGAGCCTTCACCTGCTCGTAGTGGCGCCGCAACGCCTCTTCCCCGGCCGGCGGCAACGCACTCCAACTTCGCGTGAACTCCTCCAGCGCGCCGATCGTCGCCTCATCGGTCGCCAACGCCAGCGTGTGATTCCCCAGGTCCTGAAACCAGCGCTCCACCTGCGCCACCCGCTGCTGCCGCGCCGCCGTCAGCCGGTCGTAAGTCGCCTTCCGCAGCGCCGCCGTCGCGCCGGCGGAAGCCTCCCACCCCGTGAACGCGATCGCTGCCAGACCGAGCGTCAGGAAGGCCAGCTGCAGCTTGGCCCGGTAACTCATCCTGCCAGCTTCCTATCCTGTCACACCCAGGCTCGTCAGCTTGTTCAGCCCGTCGATGTAAGCTTTCACGCTCGCCTCGATCACGTCGGTCGACGCGCCGCGGCCCATCACCCTGCGGCCCTCCGCCTCCAGCCGCAGCGTCACCTCGCCCATCGCCTCCGTGCCTCCAGTGACCGCGCGAATCTCGTACCGGCCCAGCGCCGGCGAAAGACCCGTCACCTGCGATATCGCCTTGTACGCCGCGTCCACCGGTCCGTCCCCGATCGCCGCTCCCTCCTTCACCGTCTCGCCAGCGCGAATGCGAACCGTCGCCGTCGGGATCGCCGCCGTCCCGCTGTAGAAGTGTAAATACTCGAGCTTGAATTTCTCCTCTTCCGTATGCAGTTCGTCGCGCAGAATCGCAATCAGGTCCTCGTCGAAGACTTCCTGCTTCTTGTCCGCCACGAGCAGGAACCGCTGATAGGTCTGGTCCAGCTCCGCCGCCGAGAGCGCATAGCCCAGCTTCTCCAGGCGGTCCCGCAAGCCGGCGCGCCCCGTTCTCGCCGTGAGAACCACCTTGCTCTCCGTCCGCCCCACGTCCTCCGGCGACATGATCTCGTACGTCTCCCGCTTCTTCAGCACACCGTCGACGTGAATTCCAGAACTGTGCGAAAACGCGTTCCCGCCCACGATCGCCTTGTTCGGCGGCACCACCATGCCCAGCATCTCCGAGACCAGGCGGCTGGTCCGAACGAACTCGCGCGTGTCGATCTCCGTGTGCAACTTGAAGAAGTCGCTCCTCGTCCGCAGCGCCATCACCACTTCTTCCAACGCCGCGTTTCCGGCTCTCTCGCCGATTCCGTTGATCGTCCCTTCCACCTGGCGCGCACCATTCAACACGCCCGCCAGCGAGTTCGCCACCGCCAGGCCCAGGTCGTTGTGGCAGTGCACGCTGATTGTCGCCTTCTCAATGTTGCGAACGTGCTGCTTGATGGACGCGATCAGCGCCCCATATTGCTGCGGCATCGCGTACCCCGTCGTGTCCGGGATGTTCACCACGGTCGCGCCCGCCTCGATCGCCGCCTCCAGCATCTCGAACAGGTACGCCGGATCCGCCCGCCCGGCATCCTCTGCGTAAAACTCCACGTCGTCCGCATACTGCCGCGCCAGCTTCACCGCTGATCCCGCCATCTGGACCAGCTTTACCTTCTTCTCGGCCACCGTCCGGCCATACTTCTCGTCCCCGAACTTGCCCGTGATGTGATGGTCCGATACGCCGATTCCCGTATGAATCCGCGGCCGCCGCGCCTTCGCAAGCGCCTTGCCGCACGCGTCGATGTCCGCCGCCACCGCGCGCGACAGCGCGCAGATCGCCGGCCCCTCGATCTCTTCGCCCAAGAGCCGCACCGCTTCGAAATCTTCCGGCGACGAATTCGGGTAACCTGCCTCGATCACGTCCACGTTCAGCCGCGCAAGCTGCCTTGCGATGGTCAGCTTCTCCCTTCTTCCCAGACGCGTGCCTGCCGCCTGCTCCCCGTCCCGAAGGGTTGTATCAAAAACGAAAACTCTCGACGATTCCATAGGAAGATCCTCTTTACTTGCTGATCGGCGAATTCATCCACTCCAGAAAACGGCGTGCATAGCGGTCCAGGTTTGCGACCGTGCCGCCTCCGAGCAGCGGCGAGCACATCTCATAGGCCACCCCGCCCACGTATCCACCCTCGGCGAGCGCGCTCAAAAAGCCGCGGTAATCGATGAACCCCTCGCCCATCGGCACGGCCTGCGTCCACGGCCGCTGCTCGGTGAAGTTGACCACATTCGGCTCATACCGGAACCGCGGCCGCCGCTGATAGTCCGCCACCGTCGTGTGGCACGTCACCGGAGCCAGCTTTCGCGACGCGGCCACGATGTCGTCCCCCTGGAGCGCCGGCGTCCAGGCGTCGAACATCGCCCGGCAGTTCACCTCGTTCACGGCCGCAATCAGGTCGCCCATCGATTCGTAGTGCGACGCCAGATCGTGATGGTTCTGCGCGCCGATGGTCACGCCTAAAGCCGCCGCGCGGTGAGCGCACTCCCTCAGCGCCTCTACCGTGTTCTGCATCAGCGCCGCATAGCCCACCGCCGGGTGCTCATACGCCGTGAAGACCCTGACGAGCTTGCAGTCCAGCGCCGCCGCCATCGCAGCCAGCGAAGTGACATGCTGAATTTGAATCTCCCGGTGCGGCACGTCTCCATGCTCGGCGTCCGCTGAGAAGTTGTTGTAGCCCGCGATCACCTGGACCCGCACGCCCAGCCCATCAATCCTGTCCTTCAACCGCTTGCACTCTTCCGGCGAATAGTCCAGCACCGAGAGATGTGGCCGCTTGTCCATCAGCATCACCGCCGGAAAACCCAGTTCCGCCGCCTTGCCCAGGAATTCGTCCAGGCCTAGCCGGGCCTGCCCCGGCCACACGCCAGCATAACTCACCGAATGGAGAACCGGTATCATCGCCGCCAACCCTCCCTAAACCTGAAAGTCGAGCTTGATGCTTGATCCGCCATCCACTGTCAGCACATGGCCCGTCACAAACGAGGCCTCTTCGGACAGCAGATAGGCCGCCGCAGCGGCGATATCGTTCGGGTGTCCAACTCGTCCGGCGGGAATCACCCTGCCGATGGCTGCCGCATCATAGCCTGGAATCGCCTCCCGGCTTCTCTCAACCTCAATAAAGCCCGGCGCGATCGCGTTCACCGTGACGCGATACGGTGCAAACTCCAGCGCCAGCGACCGGGTTAATGCCTCCAGACCGCCCTTGGAGGCTGCATACGCTGCCCGCCCCGGCAGCGTGATTCTTGCGTGCACCGAGCTGATCGAGACGAATCGGCCCGGCGCTCCGCGCTCGCCGAGATGCCGCACCAATTCCTGCGCCAGCTCAAACGCCGCCGCGAGATTCACGTTCAGGATCAGGTCGTATTGCCCGCGCGTCATCTCCAGCGAGTCCATCGGGCCCAGGTCCACGCCCGCGTTGTGAACCACCGCATCAAGCCTGCCCATGTGTTCCACCACACGGTGCACCAGCGCAGCCGCCTTGCCGGCAATCGACAGATCCGCGGCCAGCCATGCCGGCGTATGAGGCGGAGCCTCGCCAAAGTAGTGCGCCGCTACCCGCCATCCGAGTTTCTCCAGATGCTCCGCGATTCCCGTGCCGATCCCCTTTCCGGCCCCGGTGACCAGGACCACCAGCGGTTCAGTGCCCATGCGACCGAGACTATCAGAATGCGCGCGCTTGCCATAAGCCGTGCAAGCCGGTATTGTGGCGGTACTGAAGGAGAACTGTCCATGTCCCAGGAACCAACCCGCAGAACTGCGCTCGCCGCCACAGCCGCGGCCGCCCTCGCCATCCCCGGCGCCCGAGCCGCCTCCGGCGGAAAGCTCCGCGCCGGCCTCGTCGGTTGCGGCGGCAGAGGCACGCAGGCCGTCACGGACCTGCTCACCGGGACTGAGAACGTTGAACTCGTCGCCATGGGCGACATCTTCGAGGACAAACTCGAAGGCTCCCTCCGGCGGCTCCGCGAAGGCGCCGGGCTCAAGCGCTATGAGGGCATCACCGTTCCCCGCGGCGGCGTCTCAACCACCATGACCATGGAATCCCTCATGAAGGAGATCCCGGCGCGTATCCAGGTGGCCCCTGAGAACCACTTCGTCGGCTTCGACGCCTTCAGGAAAGTCGTCAACTCAGGCGTCGACATCGTGATGCTCTGCACCCCGCCCGGCTACCGGCCCATCCACTTCGAAGCCGCCATCGACGCCGGCAAGCACGTCTTCACTGAAAAGCCCATCGCCACCGACCCCGTCGGATGCCGCCGCTTCATGGCCTCTGTGAAGAGGGCCCAGGAGAAGAAACTCACAGTCGTCGCCGGCGCTCAACGCCACGCTCACCTCGAATACATTGAAACCGTCGAGAAGATCCGCGGCGGCGCCATCGGCGACATCCGCTCCCTCTACTCCCACTACCTCTCCGGCCCCGTCTTCCATGCCCAGGCTCGCGATCCGAAGTGGGCCGACATGGAGTGGCAGCACCGTAACTGGTACTCCTTCGTCTGGATCTGCGGCGATCAGATCGTCGAGCAGCACTATCACAACATCGACTTCATCAACTGGGTCATGGGAACTCACCCCATCAAAGTCGTCGCCTCCGGCGGAATCTCGTGGCGGAAAGGCAACGAGCTTTACGGAAACATCTACGACCACATGGCCTCGGATTTCGAATACCCCGGCGGCATCCGCTACTCCTCCCATTGCCGCCAGTTCCCCAGAGGCTGCGCCAGCGACGTCTCCGATCTGATCGTCGGAACCAAGGGCGTCTCCAACGGCATGGACCTCGCCTCCGGCAAGGGCATCAACCCTTATGTCCAGGAGCACATCAAACTCGTGAACTCCATTCGCGGCGCCGGCCCTTACATCAACGAAGGACCCCACGTCGCCGAAGCTACTATGACCGCCATCATGGGCCGCGAAAGCGCCTACTCCGGCATCGCCGTCACCTGGGACATGATCATGAACTCCCAGCTTGACCTCATGCCCAAGGCCTTCGACTACAAGCTCCAGATGGATCCGCCCGCGCTGCCCGAACCCGGCAAGTACAAGTTCATCTAGAAACGCCGTGCCATGAACCGAAGGCAGTTCCTTGTCACCGCGGCGGCGGCCGCCCCGCCGCATCAAGACTTCATCCGCGTGAGCCGTCGCGACCCGCGCTATCTCGAAACCTCCAGCGGCAAGCCATACATCCCCAACGGGCTGAACCTCATCGCCCCCGGGCGCAGCAACTGCGAAGACGAAGGATTCGCCACCTTCGAGCGCTGGCTCGACCGCCTCGCCGAGAATCGCGCGAACTACATCCGCCTCTGGCTCAGCAACGAGTTCTGGGCCGTCGAACACGCGCGGGAAGGCGACTACGACGAGGGCAAAGCAAAACGAATCGAACGCGCTCTCGCCATGTGCCGCACGCGCGGCATTTACGCGAAGTTGACGCTCGAGCATTTCCGCACCATCGGCGAGAAGACCACCCAGTCCTGGGCCGACAAGCCTCTGCACAACGTCGCCAACGGCGGATCCGCCCGCTCCATCGCCGACTTCTTCGACGGCGATGCGCCCCGCGCGCAGTTCCGCAAGAAGATCGCGTGGTTCGCGAAGCGATTTGGTAGCGACCCAACCGTCTATGGATGGGAACTCTGGAACGAGATCAACGCAACGCGAGGCGGCGACGTCCTGGCCTGGACTGAAGTCATGCTCAAGGAACTGCACGCGCGCTTTCCGCGCAACATGGCCATGCAGAGCCTCGGCAGCTTCGATCGCGAACGCACCCGCGACATGTATCGCCGCCACAGCCTGATGCCCGGCAACGATCTCGCTCAAGTCCATCGTTATCTCGACCTCGGCGCCGAATGGACCGTCTGTCACGGCCCCGTCGACGTGCTCGCGGCCGAAGCCGTCCGCGAACTCCTCTCCTACGAACCGAACAAGCCGGTGATCCTTGCCGAATCCGGCGCCGTCGAGCCCAAGCACACCGGGCCGTTC
>CAYWST010000343.1:0-6241 GCA_964461075.1 uncultured Solibacteraceae bacterium
ATTCCTCCATGTCACGGCTTCTGGGGCTGGCCCGCCGAGCATTTTCCTTCGTCGTCGTCGATACGTTCCCCATGCTCGACAGCACCGTGATGGCGATTCTCGACAACAGCGATTTGGCGTACCTTGTCTTCCAGGGCGCGGCGCCTAGCGTCTATGGCGTCGCCCGTCTCATCCCTATCCTCGAAGGGATCGGATTCCAGAGCGACCGCCTCAGGCTCATTCTCAACCACAACCACGCCTCCTACCCTGGAGAGCTTGGAGAAAAGGAGATTACCGGCCGCCTGCCGCGCCCCGTGGATTACGTTACTCCGTATCAAAAGCGCTTGTTGATGGCCATGAACAACGGGGAACCCCACATTCTCCGGGCGACCAGAATGTTTGGCTTTGGCAAGGTGGTTTCGCGCATCGCCGATGAACTCGAAGCCACGCAAAGCGACTCGCGAGTTATCGCCGAACCCCAATTGCTCCGGAAGGCGGCCGTATGAGCGATCCGCGGAGGTTCCGGGAGGAATTGAGCCGGTCGATCGTGGACGGCGGCGAGCGTCTCCGCAACGCCCTCCGCAAGGCGCCGCGTCCGGGCGGCGCAGACCGGACGCGGAGAGAAGCCGCTTTTGGAAAGGCGGACTACCTTTCGGTCAAGAGCGACTTGCAGGAGATGTTGCTTGAAGAGATCGACGAGCGGAATCTGTTGGGCGCCGAAGACGCGGTGGTGGCCGAAGTCGTGGAGGAGTTCGCCTCCCGCATCGCCTCCTCCGACGAAGTGCCCCTGAACGAACTGGAACGGCGGCGGCTGGCGGAAGACCTGGCCCATGAGACGATGGGGCTCGGACCCCTCTCCCCGCTGATGGCGGATCCCGCGGTCACCGACATCCTGGTGAACGGGCCCGAGCAGGTCTATGTCGAACGGTTTGGCCGGATGGAGAAGACGAGCGTCCGTTTTCGCGACGACGACCATATCATCCGGCTGATTGAGCGGATCGCCGCCAAGGTCGGCCGCCGGATCGACGCCAGCGCCCCCATGGCGGATCTGCGGCTCGAAGACGGAAGCCGGGTCAACGCCACGATTCCCCCGGTCACAATCGACGGTCCGACGATTTCGATCCGCCGGTTCGGACGGAAGCGCCTGCGGCGTTCGGAGTTGCGTGAACTCGGCATGCTGTCGCCTGAAATGGATTCGTTCCTGGCCCACGCGGTGAGGGGGCGGGTGAACATGCTGATTTCCGGCGGTACCGGCGCAGGAAAGTCGACGCTGCTGGGCGCCCTTGCCGAAGCCATTCCGGAGCATGAGCGAGTCGTCACCATCGAGGACACAGCCGAGCTGATCCTCGACCAGGAGCATGTGGTCCGAATGGAGACCCGGCCGCCCAATGCTGAAGGCAGCGGGCGGATCACGGCCCGTGAACTCGTCATCAACAGCCTGCGCATGCGCCCCGATCGCATCATCGTCGGCGAGGTCCGCGGGGGCGAGGCGCTTGACATGCTCCAGGCGATGAACACAGGTCACGACGGCGGGCTGACCACGGTGCACTCGAACTCTCCGCGGGACGCATTGGCAAGGCTGGAAACGATGGTCTTAATGGCTGGAATCGACCTGCCGTCGCGGGCCATCCGCGAACAGATCGCCGCGGCAATCCAGCTCATCGTTCACGTACGTCGATATGAAGACGGAGTCAGGAGAGTGGAGTCGGTGGTCGAATTGACCGGATTGGAAAGCGGGACTCCTCTCGTCCAGGAGTTGTTCGTCTTCCGCCGCCAGGGAGTCGACGGGCGGAAGGTCATTGGGGAGTTTGCCGCGACTGGCATTGTGCCCCGGTTGATGCCCCTGCTGCGCGAGCGCGGCCTTGACTTTCCGCTCGACGCGTTCCAGCCAGGTCCCAGACATGCCGGTTAGTCTGATCGTCTTCCTGTTGCTGGCCGGCGCAGCACTCGCCGTGCGCCATTGGGCCGCTGAGCGAACTCGCAACAGGGCGCTGGCCAATCTGGATACCGTTCTCGCCCCCGAGTCAGATCCGCCCCAGGATGCCGCGGAGAAGGTCTTCCCGAGCCGCTATCGCTGGCTCGCCTGGGCCGCCGGGGCCGCTACCGCGACCGCCCTCGCCGCCTTGACGCCCTTGGCGCTGCCGTTCGCGCTTTCGGCGGGATTCCTTACGGGCGTTCTCATCTCAATTGCAGAACAATCGTGGGCCGACCGCCAGATGGCAGGCATCGAGACGCAGTTAGCCGATGCTATTGACCTGACGGTTGGGTCTCTGCGGGCCGGGACTGCGCTTCTCGCCGCTCTCGAAAACGCCTTGGCGGCGTCGGATGAGCCGCTGAAGTCTCAACTCGGGGAGGTGATCGGCAGAATCCGTCTGGGCGAGACCCCGGCCGAGGCGCTAATGGAATTGCCGGAGCGGGTACCGCTGGAAACGTTCAGGTTCTTCGCCTTATCGCTTGCCGTCCATTGGGAGACGGGCGGCAGCATGGCCGGGACGCTGGCTTCCATCGGCCGCACGGTCAGGGACCGAATTGAGTTGAGCCGCAGAGTGCGGGCCCAAAGCGTCGAAGTCCACACTTCGGTTGTTGGGGTTTTCCTGATCACCTACGTCCTGGCGCTCATCATGTGGCGCTCCAATCCCGAGACGGTGACCGGCTTCCTGCGCAGCGAAATCGGCGCGACCATCGCCGCCGCGGCGATCCTCCTGCAGGGCGTCGGGGTCTTGTGGATCTCCAACATGGGCAGGGTCGAATCATGAACTGGCCCGCGGCCGCCGCCGCCATGCTTTTGATTCTTGTTTCACTCCGAATGATCTCCTCGGTCGCCCGCTCCCGCGGATTCGAGGTTCTCGACGGCGCGTTGGAGTCTTTCGAACCGATCGCCTTCACCGTACGTGATGAGGGAGAGAGCCGCCTCCGCCGCTGGCTCTCCCTTGCGGGCTACCGCGAACCCGGAGCCTCGGTGCGCTTTCTGGCGTCGACGGCCCTGGCTGCGGCGGTTGGCGCGCTGCTGGCCTGGATGGCTTACTTCAGCGGGCTGTCGGCATGGATGCTCGCGGAACTGCGTAAGTTTCCCGGTGGCCTCGGAGAAATCCTCGGGGTAGCGGCCTCGTCAGCCCCATGGCTCATCCTGCTCCTTTGCGGCGCGGCGCCCACCCTCTGGGTCCGCGCGGCCAGAAGAAACAGGGTTACTCAGGTCGAGCGGGATCTGCCCTTGATTCTCGATCTCTTCTCAACCCTCGCCGAGGCGGGGTTGAGCTTCGACGCCGCACTCTCGCGCATTCTCGCCGCCCAGCCTGCCGCGCGTCCGCTGGCCGCCGAGTTCAATATCTATCGGCGGGAACTGCTGGCCGGGGTTCCGCGTGTCCAGGCCATGCGGCGCCTCGCCCGCAGGCTGGAGGTGACTTCCGTCTCCCTGTTCGCCTCCGCGCTGGTTCAGGCGGAGCAGGTCGGCGCGAGCATCGCGGAGACCTTGCGCCACCAGGCCGAAGATATGCGCGACCGCCGGAGGATGAACGCACTGGCTAAAGCTCAAGCATTGCCCGCTAAGCTCGTGTTCCCGCTTATTGTCTGCTTTCTGCCCGGAATCTTCGTGACGACACTGGGTCCGGCGCTGTTCGAAATGGTCAAGGTGGTCGATAGTGTTCTTCAATTCCGGCGTTAGTCAATTCCTCTTGCTCGGCGGGCTCTGCCTCGCTCTCGTGACCGGCGTAGCCTGCGGAAGGCCTCGCCAGCGCGCCGCCGCCTTGCCCGTGATCGAGTGCTCCGGGGCGGAGACGATGCTCAACTCCGCATGGAACCGTCTTCTCGAAGCGAAATCCACTCCCGGCGGTTGCTTGAACCAGCAGGGCGTGGACGTCTGCGCTCGCGAGCGTGAAGAGGTCCGGCGCCTGGCCATGGACTGCCCGGACCATCAGCCGGCCATGTTCGCCAGCGCCATCCTCGCTTATGAGGAGGGGCGTCGGCATCTCGCCCAGCAGCAGCTTGATCTGCTCCTCGAAAGGCCCGGCGCCCACCCCGATGCCGCCGTCCTTCGGGGTCGAATCATGCTCGAAGATGGCAACGTCCCTTCCGCCGTCAGGTTCCTCCAGCAGCAGGCTAAGCTCTCTCCCGGCCATTCGCAACTGCGCGAGGCTCTTGCATCCGCTCTTTTTCTCGCCGGCCGCTTTGAGGATTCGCTCGCCTCCCTCGCAGCGGCTGAGAAACTCGGCGCGCCCGCCTGGAGAGTGAACTACCACCGCGGCGTCGTCCATGAGTCCCGCGGTGAAAGGCCGGAAGCGGCTCAATGCTATCGGGATTCGCTGAAATCAAACCCCGGCTTCAGGCCCGCTCAGGCCAGACTCAGCGCACTGCCGGACAATCTCTCCCGATGAGAGGAGGTTTGCATGAGAACAGTTGTCGTCGACGATGAACCCATTGCCCGCAGGTTCCTGATGGAGGAACTGGCTCGTTACTCGTCGATAGAAGTCGTGGGTCAGGCGGATCGGGGAGACCGGGCCATTGAACTCATCCGGCGGACGTCGCCGGACCTGGCTTTTATCGACCTCGGCCTGCCCGACCGGGACGGCTTGTCGGTTCTAAGGGAGCTTGGCCATGACGCCCCTCTGGTCGTCTTCGTCTCCGCCTGCGAGCTCCATGCGCTGGAGGCCTTCGAGGCGGGCGCCGTGGATTACCTGCTGAAGCCCGTCGGCCCGGAACGGCTCAGGATCTCGCTGGAGAGACTTCAGCGGCGGCCAGCCAATCCTCTCACGGTCTCCCCTCCGCCGGCCCCCAAAAAGCTCATCGGCAAGAAGGGATCCGACCTCTGTCTCCTGGATGTCGACAAAGTCTTCGCCATTCAAGCCGAGGGGGACACAGTATGGATCTACTTGTCGGATGAGCGCTACCTGGCATCGGAATCGCTCAACCGCCTCGAGGGCCGGCTTACCGGAGCGCGCTTCATCCGCGTCCACCGGAACGCCCTCGTCAATCTGGCTCACATTCGCAAAGTCACAGGGCTGAGCAGCCAGCGATACCTGATCACTCTCGGCAATCTGCGGGAATTCGTCGTCAGCCGCAGAAAGAGCGGAGAGATTCGCCGGCTGCTCAAATCCTGAAGGCCGCTACTGCCGCTTCGCCTCGAACGGCATCATCCGGTTGCCGCCCTCGCGCCCGGCTTCGCCCTTCATCGTGTTGCCGTCCACTGTTGCGGTGTAGACCATGGTCATCGTCCCCTGCTTGCCTTCACGGGTGACCTTGAAGCTGATCTTGTTGCCGTCCACTTTGCCGTCGGTGATCTGCACTGGCGGTGTGGTCCGCTCGCCCATCGACGTGGCCACGGTGCCGGTTAGCTTGGCGCCTTCAGCCTTCAGGTCCATGATGGTCGTTACGGTGCGCTCTTCGCCGCCGCCCCGGGCCTGCATCTTGCGTTCGCTCACCCACTTGCCGGTAATGTCGGCGGCGAAAACCGCCGCGCCGAGGCAGAGGGACATGGTAATCGACAGAAAAGTCTTCACGAGGTACTCCTTGCTAAAGTAATAACGCCGGTTGAGGCCGCCGAGGTTACCTGTTTGGCTGAGAATTCCACCCATCTCTTCATTGATGTAAGCCTTCCGGTTCCCGTCGACCGGCCCTTCACCTACCGGTTGCCGGAAACGCTCCAGCACAGGGCGCAGCCGGGCTGCAGGGTCATTGTACCCTTTGGGGCCAGAAAACTGACCGGCGTCATCATCCGCGCCCACTCCACCGCTCCGGCCATGGAAACGCGCCAGGCGCTCAAACTGCTCGACGAAGAACCCGTCTTCGTCGAGCAGCTGATCGCGCTTGCCCAGTGGATCGCGCAGTATTATTGCGCGCCCCTCGGAGAAGTCCTTCGCACCATGGCGCCCCTGGCCGGAGAGGTCCGCCGCTCGCGAACCTGGGCGCTGACTGACAGCGGCCGCGAGATCGTCCGGCGTCTCCTGACCGGAGACGCCTCCACGGATCCTGCCGTAGCTCTTCTCCATGCCCTTGAGCAGCGCGCCCTCGCCGAAGCCACCATGGAAAAGAAGTTCGGCAAAGCGGTCAAGTCTCTCCTGCAGTCGCTCGCGAAGAAAGGACTCGTCGAAGCCGAACAGACCCTCGCCGAGCGTGACCCGCTCCGGGCCCCGGCCGCGCGGCTACAGGTCGAATTCACCGGCCGGCCCGCCGGCGTCAAATTGACCAAGGCCGAACGCGAACTTGTCGCTTTCCTCGAACTGCACCCCGGCGCTCACAACCTCGAAGAAGTGGAAGTCCAGGTAAAAGG
>CAYWST010000344.1:0-6237 GCA_964461075.1 uncultured Solibacteraceae bacterium
CCCCCCAATATTTCCTAACGGTGCGGTTTCAGTTGAAGAGGAAGACGGCGTGGGCCCCGGTGGGGCACGAAGTCGCGTGGGACCAGTTTCCGCTGCCGATGGAAGCGGCGCGGCCAATGATGAAGCCGGCCGCTGGGAAACTGGCGCTGAAGCAGGAGGGAGACAAGGCGACGATTTCGGGCGCTGGATTCATGGCGACGTTTGAGAAGAGCGCGGGAACGATGACCGGATACACGTTCGGGAAGACGAAGCTGATCGATCGGGGTCCGCGGCCGGACTTCTTCCGGGCGCCGACGGATAACGACATCGGCGCGGTGAAGAGCTTGCGGATGGAGCAGCGGCAGAAGATGCGGCTGGACTTTTCGCCGTGGAAGACGGAGGGGCGGAAGTGGGCGCCGTCGATGACGGCATCGCAACCGGAGGAGGGCGTGGCGAAGATCGTGTTCGAGGGCGCGCTGCCGCAATCGGGGGCGACGCTGAGGCAGAGCTACACAGTGTATGCGTCGGGCGACGTGATCGTGGAGACCGCCTACACGCCGGGCTCTGCGAAGCTCGCGCCGATGCCGCGGTTTGGCACGGAGTTGCTGGTGGACAGGAGCCTCGTGAACATGCAGTGGTATGGCCGCGGGCCGGTGGAGACGTATTGGGACAGGCAGTTCGAACCGATCGGATTGTACCGTTCGACTGTGGCGAAGGAGTGGGTAGACTACTCGCAGCCGCAGGAGAACGGCAACAAGACGGAGGTGCGGTGGATCGCGCTGACCAATGCACAGGGGGTGGGAGTGCTGGCGGTGGGGCAAACCCCGCTGAGCGCGGCGGCGCGGGAGTATTCCAACGAAGAGATCGACCAGGCGGACTATAGCTGGAAGATGAAGGCTTCGCCCTCGATTCACCTGCACCTCGATCACCGGCAGATGGGCGTGGGGGGCGTCGACAGTTGGACGCTGAATGCGCTACCTCTGCCGCAGTACCGGATTCCTTCGGATGAAGCCTACAGTTACCGGTACCGGCTCTCTCCGATTACGGGGAAGGCTTGGGAGTCGAGGACGAGGGAGTCATTCTAATAGCACTCGGGCGGAAACGCTGCTAAAAGAGGGCGGAAACTTGCCGCCCCTTTATGGCGTCCCTATAATCAGCGGAAAGCGCATTATGGCGACCTTCGGTGATCGACTTTATGTTGAAATCCCCGGCGACCGCTTGCATGAATTGCCGCCCCTGTTGCTGCCGACCGTGACGCAGGCTCGCCGAAACAGCAAATGCCTGGAAGCCGCGACGAGACTGGTTGAAGCGGAAGAGATGATTCCGCTGGGGGCTCTGGCACCCGAGCAGCAGGAATCGCGCAAGTTCGATCTTGCCTTGCAGTTGGTGGAGCAGTACGAGAGCTTCGTTGACCGGTGGCGGGCGGGAGAATCGATTCTGGAATGGATCCGGCAGTGTGAGATCACATTCGAGACGCGAATGGAGCTGCGAGCGCTGCTGAAGCCTGACCTTTGGCCGCACGCGGGACGATGCAGTTTCGTGACGCTGCTGAAGGACAAGACCGGAAGCGTGGAGGGAGTGGAACCGGAGCAGGCGGTGGGTTTGCGGCTGGCATTCCGGCAGCCGCCGCCGCTGAAGTGCTGTTCGGACCAGTTTCTGTTCTATCTGAATACGAGCCTGGCGAGCAGCGCGTACGAGGCGTGGTCAGGGCTGACGCCGGCGCCGGTTTCCTCGCTGCCGCCGGAGCGGTTCACGTTCGAAGTGCATCACGTGTAGCGGCGGGGACTACGCGGACAGCTTCCAGGGTTTGCGGTAGCGGCGGGTGACGAGTTTCTGCGCTTTTGTGTTGTTGAGGACGCGCTCTCGCTGGTCGTCCCACTGGATGGTGGCGCCGACGCGAAAGGCGATGTTGCCGATGAGGCCGCCTTTGGTGAGGCGGTGGCCGTATTCGACGTTGCAGGTGGTGGCGGCGCGAGATTTGACGGCGTCGAGGAACTCGCGGATGTGGCCGGGGGAATCGGGGATGGACTGGGACGGCCGCTGGAAGTTCTCTTCCTTCCTGCCCTTCACCCAGAGCTCGTGGCGGGTGTAGTTGGCGACCAGGGTGGCCTGCGAGCCCTGAAAGATGACGCAACTGCCCATGTGCTCGTAGCCGGGCCTGCCGTAGGGGTGGAGGGTCCAGGTGAGGAGAAGCTGATCGGGGAACTCGTAGACGGCCTCCATGGTGTCGGGCGTCTCGCCGTTGTCGTCGACCATCCAGCGTCCGCCGGTGGCCGAGGCGGTCAGAGGGGCGTTGAGGTCGAGGGCCCAATAGGCGAGATCGGCATAGTGGCACCAGAAGTCGATGAAGTAGCCGCCGGAGTAATCCCAGAAGTAGCGGTAGGTGAAGTGGGAGCGGTTGGGATTGTAGGGGCGCTTGGGAGCGGGGCCGAGCCAGAAGTCGTAGTCGAGCTCCGGCGGCGGAGCGGAGTCGGCCGGTTTACCGAGGGGTTTGTCGCCGCTGTTCATGGCGCAGTAGACGCGCTGGATTTTTCCGAGCATGCCGGAGCGGACGATTTCGACGACGCGGCGGTAGTTGGGCAGATCGTTGTGAATGTGGTTGCCCATTTGAGTGACGCGGCTGTACTTGCGGGCGGCATCGGCCATGGCGCGGCCTTCGCCGATGGAGTAGGAGAGGGGCTTTTCGACGAAGACGTCCTTACCGGCCTGACAGGCCATGACGGTGGGGATGGCGTGCCAGTGATCGGGGGTGGCGATCATGACGGCATCGAGATCCTTCATTTCGAGGATTCTTCTGAAATCGCGGAAGGCGGCGGGCTTATGCCCTTGAGCCTTTTCGACGAGCGCGGCGGCGCGATCGAGGTGGCGGGTGTCGAGATCGCAGACGGCGGCGGCGGTGACATCGGGGTGTTTCATGAAGCCGTTGAGGCGGCCCGTGCCCATGCCGTTGAGGCCGATGAAGCCGACTCGGATTCTGTCGCTGGGCGCAGTGGCTGCGGCGAGAGAACGGTAATGGGCGGCGGTGAGCGTCGCGGCGGAGCCCTGGAGGAAGGCGCGGCGGGAGGATCCTGAGGGTTTGGACATGTTGGACGCAGTATAAATGAGATGAGGACCGAGCGAGAGTGACACTTGCCGCAGGGGGCGTAGCGATGATTCTGGCGCTGGCCGCGCAGACGGGGCCGGAGTTCGCGCGGGAGACGCCGACGGCGGGCATGGTCTTCGCGGTGAGGGGCGGGAATCTTCTGGTGGGCCGGATGGGGAAGGATTCCGCGCGGCTTTATCTGGAGGACCGCGAAGGCAAGATGGTTCGCGAATTCGAGTTGAGGCCGAACGCAGGCAGCGGGATGCGAGTGCGGTTAACGACGGCGGCGGTAACGGCGGGCGACGTGGTGGTGGCGAGTGCGGTTTCGATGGACGCGGGCCGGCAGGCGGTGGAGAACCTGGTGTACTTCGGGGCGGAGGGAAAGCCCGTGGGCACGGGGGAGTTCTCGTGCCAGGCGGTGGCGGCGGCGAACAGCGAGACGGCGTGGTGCCTAGGCGCGTATTCGGGCGGAGGCGGCAGGGAGAAGCAGCGGTCGCTGCTGTACAAGGTGACGAGCGAAGGCGCGGTTTCGGCGCATTACCCGCTGCCGAGCGCACAGGATGAGAAGACAGCGGAGGGGCTTTCGCGATTCCCCGCGCTCGGCTTTCCGGGGATCTGGGCGACGGCGGACGGCGCGGTGTGGGCGTGGCTGCCGGGAGACAGAAAGGTGATCCGGTTCCGGGCGGAGAGCGGGCGGATGGAGGCGTGGGACGTGCCGCTGCCAAAGGGAGGGCCGGCGGGGGTGAGCGTAGCGGTGTCGCCCGGCAACAGAGTGATTGCAATGCTGCCGGTGTCACAGGACGGCTGGCGAGTGGCGCCGGGGCCGTCGCCGGTGTTCGCGGTGTTCAGTCTCGAGACGAAGACGGGAGCATGGAAGAAGATCGAAGGGCTGCCAACGTTCAAACGGGGGGCGAGGCTGATGGGCGCCGACGAGAGGTGGATTGTGATCGAGCGGCCTGATGAGGCGCGATTGGAATGGTGGAGGGCGGGCGGGGGGTGAGGCGCTTACGGCAGCATTCGGTTCCTCGAAGTCCACTTCTACCCTGCCTGCTCTCTGAACTTGCAAAGGAGGAGACCCCATGCGAATACGTGTCCTGTGCCTGATAGCCCTGCTGCTGACTGCCTTGCTGGCATGCAGCTCACCCGCTGCACAGACCCCCGCTCCTTCTCCGGCGGCGGAGGAAGCCGAAGCGCCGCCCACTGCCGCCGAGAACACGCCCATCCCTGCGCAGCCCTCGGAAGCCGCCGCCATGACCCGCTGGGATCTGTGGTCGGAGGGCACCACCCTGCGCGGCGCGAACATCTACCAGCGCCGCAACTACCCGGAGCTGGAGGGGGACTACAACGGTCCCGGCCCGGTCGGGCCGCCCTACACGCAGGAAGACTTCAACCGGCTGGCAAGCCTGGGGGCTAACTACGTCAATATCTCGCACCCCGGCCTGTTCACCGAGAAACCGCCCTTCGCGCTGGACCCCGCCATCCAGCAGAACCTCGACCAACTGTTGGAGATGATCGCCCGCGCCGACATGTTCGCCGTGATTAGCTTCCGCACCGGGCCGGGCCGCAGCGAATTCACGTTCTTTGGGCCGCCGGGAGACTGGTTCGACGCGAGCTACCTCAATGACACGGTCTGGGAAGACCCTGCCGCGCAGGATGCCTGGGCGGAGATGTGGCGTACCACGGCGGAGCGTTACCGGAATCATCCTATCGTCGTCGGCTATGACCTGATGGTGGAGCCGAACTCCAATGGGGTGTTCTTTGACCTCTGGGAGCCGGATGAGTTCTACGCTGACTACGGAGGCACCACCTATGACTGGAACCAGTTTTACCCGCGCATCGTGGAGGCCATCCGGGAGGTAGACACGCAGATGCCGATCCTGATCGGCGCGATGAGCTTCAGCAACGCCCGCTGGCTGCCGTATCTGGCGCCGGTGGACGACCCGCGCGTGGTCTACACGGCCCACCAGTATGCCCCGCACGACTACACCCACCAGGAGGCTGGCGCGCTCACGTTCACCTATCCTGGTGAGATGGACCTCGATTGGGATGGCGAGGCTGACGCCTTCGACCGCGCCTGGCTGGAGGGCCTCTTGGAGGCCACGGTCGTGGCCTTCAGGGACGAACATGGCGTGCCGGTGGCGATCAACGAGTTTGGCGTGCAGCGCTACGAGCCGGGCGCAGCGGAGTTCATGGACGACGAGATGGGCCTCTTTGAGGCCCTGGGGCTGAACTACGCACTGTGGGTGTGGGACGCCACCGGCTGCCCGGCCATGTTCGAGAAACCACAGGATTTTAACCTCCTGTGGGGGCCAGACCCGGACAGCCGCGCGGAGGTCAGCAACGATCTGCTGGACGTGGTCGTGAGCTACTGGGAACGCAATACGCTGCGCCCGTCGAACACGACCTTCATGCCGTGAGGAGGTTCATGGGCAACGGCGCTTCAACGCGCGAGCGCTAATGAAACCGACGGACGGCGGGGGACACGCGCCGCAGGCCGACCGGCGCAGCAGGGACGAGGCAACGAGGTCACGGCGTAGGACGTGGATCGTCGTAAGTCTTATCCGTTTTGCTTTTGCCATTCCTCCAGAAACGCGACGACCTGGGCCAACACCTGCTCGATGTCCAGGTCGTCGGTGTGCACATACAGGTCGCAGTGTTGGCGGGCGTGGCTCAGGCGCTCCACCTGCTTAGCCAGGTCTTCCGGCCTCCAATGGAGCGCCCGCCGCTGGCAGGCCACCTCGTAGCTCACATCCAGGTAGATCAGCACGTCGGGTCGGGCGAAACGCTGCCACATGTCCTTGACGTAGGAGTGTTCCTGGGCTACATGCCGCGCATTGTACCCTGCCCGGCGCAGCACCGGGACGAGCGTCGATTTGCCTGCTGCACACGGGCCGACTACGGCGACGGTCAGGCGACGTGGGCCATCCTCGCTCATGTTCGCTCATGTTTTGGGGCGGTTCCACTGGTGGGCCAGCTCTCTGATGCGCGGCAGCGTGCCCACCACGGCGATCACGTCCCCCGCTTGGAGCTGGGCCTCTGGGTTTGGATGCACATCCACTGCGCCTTTCGACTGGAGCAGCACAATCGACAGGTCCAATTGCGCCTCAACCTCGCTCACCCGGCAGCCGTCGAGCCGCGCTCCCGGATGCACCTCGATGCGACCCATGTTGAGAATC
>CAYWST010000345.1:0-6230 GCA_964461075.1 uncultured Solibacteraceae bacterium
GCGGTTCATCCTGAAATGCCTGACGGTCTTCGTCCTCGCGGGTGCGGTCTTTCTTTATTACAATCGCGGCCTCTCCAGTACCTCCGGCGCGAGACTTTGGAACCGTGGATTCGCGTTTGTCGCCGCAGCCGCGATTCTGGTTTCGCTCGGCTTTGGGTTCTTTAAGGCCGGCACACCGGCGGAGCGGCGCGCCCGTGCCGAAGACCGCCGCCGCGTGACGGATCTGGCGCAAATCGCCACGACAATGAACACGCGATGGAACACGCGGAAGCCGGCATTCCACCCGGAGTTGCCCGCAAATCTGGAAGAGCTTTCCCGGGGCACAGGCGGCAGGCTCAACTTGATTGATCCGTTCACCGGAAAGCCCTACGAGTACAAACCCGTGCAGGGCTCAAACTATCAGCTTTGCGCTGTCTTCTCCGCTGCGACCCCAAAGCGCGCCGGGGATGCCGAGTTCGCCTGGTCCCATCCTTCCGGGCCGTATTGTTACGATTTGGACGCCTCAAAAGCGCCGGCTCAACCGGACTTCTAACATTAAAACCACTTCCTGATTTCCAGCATCCCAACAATTGTGCTGCGATTCTTCACTCTCATTGCATTCACTGCGACATCTGTTCTATTTGCACAGGACACAACGGGGACCGGGACTCTCACCGGAAAGGTTCACTTGTCCGAAGATCAGCCGCTCGCCGGCGCCAAGGTATGTACGACGCAAAACCAGCGATGCGCTATCACCGCACAGGACGGCGTCTTCAGGATCACTGACCTCCGCCCTGGGATTTACGATCTCGAAATCACAGCCGCCGGACGGCCGGCCACAAAGCAGTCCGGCATCGAGGTCCGTGCCGGTCTCGATGTCCAACTCCGCATCCTTCTCCCCGCGATTGACGCCTTGAAACAGGAGATCACCGTCACCGAGAACTTCTTCGTCGCCCAGGAAGAGGTGAAAACGAGCGGCTATGTCATCCAGGGCCGGGAGGTTTATCAGTCCGCCGGCGCTCTCCAGGACGTCTCGCGCTACGTTCAAACGCTGCCGGGCGTTACGTTTGGCGCCGATGACTTTCGGAACGACATCATCGTGCGCGGGGGCAGTCCGCTGGAGAACCTTTACGTCGTCGATAACATCGAAATCCCGAACATCAACAACTTCGCTAGCTTCGCCTCGTCGGGCGGCGTGGTTTCGATGCTGGACGCAGCTCTCATTCAGGACGTGAACTTCCTGGCTGGCGGCTATCCGGCGCCATACATCAACCGCCTGTCGAGCGTGCTGCAGGTGACGCAGCGGGAGGGGGCGCGCGACAAACTGCACCGCCGCGCGACGGTGGGCTTCGCAGGCGCCGGCGGGATCGTGGAGGGCCCGATCAATAAAGGGAAAGGCTCATGGGTGGTCTCCGCGCGCCGCTCGTTTCTGGACCTCTTCACCGACGACGTGGGCTTCGGCGGAGTCCCGGTCAACTATAGCTTCAATACGAAGGTTCTGTACGACCTCTCGCCAAACGATCGCATTTGGGTGGCCAACATCACCGGCATCGACGAGGTCCGCATCCGCCCGGACCCCACGAACGAAGACCAGCAGACAAACCAGTACAACATCAACTATGACGGCTGGCGAACGGCGACCGGCTTCAACTGGCAGCGGCTGTTCGGATCGAGAGGCGTCGGCTTGCTCGGCGTGACACACTCGGAGGCCAACGTGCGCTCGCGGCTCGAAGATACGCTGCAAAACGGGCTGCCCATCTTCGACGACGACAACACCGAAGGCGAGACGACCTTCAAGTACGACCTCACCTACTACGTTCCGGTCCTCGACCGCCTGCAGGCCGGCGGCAGTTTCAAGCTCTTCCGGCTTCGATACCGCACGGACCAGCCTTTCGGATTCGACAACCCGCTCGATCCGGTCCCCGGCGCGAACCCGTTCGTTCTTCGCCAGAACTACCGCGCCACGCAGTCGGGCGGCTACTTCCAGTCGACCCGGAACCTCACCAGGCGGCTCTCGCTCACCTGGGGCGGAAGGCTCGACCATTACGAATACATTAGCCAAACGCGGTTTTCGCCCCGCGCCGGGCTCTCGTACCGCATCACGGACCGCATCTCGGCCCACGCCTCTTACGGGCAATATTACCAGCAGCCGTTCTTCTTCTTTCTTTCGAGCTTCGACGTCAACCGCGGTTTGATTCCGGCGCGCTCCGAGCACATCGTGGTTGGCGGCACTTGGATCGTGTCCCCCACGCTGCGCGTCACGCTCGAAGGCTACGAGAAGGAGTACAAGGACTATGCCGTGTCGCAGGAATACCGCACCTACACGCTTGCCAACGCAGGCGACACGTTCGCGATCAACAACTACCTGTTTCCGCTGGTTAGCGGCGGGCGGGGCAAGGCGCGCGGCGTCGAACTCTATGTCGAGAAGCGGTTCACAGACAAGTGGTACGGGCAGTTCAATGTCGCTTACGCCCGGTCGCGTCACGCGGCGCTGGACGGGGTCTTCCGCCGCGGCAGCTTCGATTCGCCGGTGATTGCGAACGCTGTCGGCGGCTACCGGTTCAATCGCAAGTGGGAGGCTTCGGCGCGTGTGGTGTTCGTCGACGGCCGGCCTTATACGCCCCACAACCAGGCGCTCTCCTTTGCACAGAACCGTCTGGTCCTCGATACGACGCAGACCAACGCGCTTCGGGCGCCGGACTACTTCCGAGTGGACTTCCGCGTGGACCGGACCTTTACCATCCGCGATAAGCCGCTTCTCATCTTCTTCGGTCTGCAGAACGCAACCAACCGCAAGAACTTCCAAAGCATCGACTGGAATCCGTATGACCGGCGCATCCAGACGCGCAACCAGTTGGGATTGTTCCCCCTGATCGGCCTGGACTGGCGATTCTGAATCAGTAAGTGGAGTGGGCGAAGAGGGTGTGCGATCCGCGGTGAGCGGCCGCGGGCCAGCTTTCAAGACGACGAGAGTCCTCGGGGGAACGCCCGATTGTCAGTCTGGGCGGGAAGACCGATACTCGGGCTGAGGGTCCATGAAATTCGGCCTGCTTCTCTTTGCCTCGATCGCAGCCCTGTTCTGGCATTTTCTAGCCGGCGCGGGCTCCTACGGTCGAACCCCCTACGGTACGGCGGCGACCTTCGCCCGGGCGGTGGCTTCAGCGCCGGACGTCTGCGCCGCCCGAATGGATGAGATGTTTCCCGAGGTCCGAGGCGCAAGGTATCTCTGCGGCGGCGCCGTGGCGGACGGGTTTCGGCGGGCGCACAAGACCTACATGCTGGAGAAATCGGAGGCGGCGGCTTCGGCCGTTTGCTTCTACGGCTCCACGTGAGGGCGGCAGCGGACGCAGTGCGGGTCACTGCGCATTGAAATGGCCAAGGTGGACGGCCGCTGGGTCGTGAGTTCTTACGCCGACGAGCCGAGGTAATCGCCCGGCTCGCGTTGTCACCCTCCGAACATCCGCGACCAGAAACTCCGGCGGTCTTTGGTTTCAGGCGGGAATCCCGTCAGATCCAGCGGTTCGCCTTCTATCGCGGCCGAGGGGAAGTCGACGCACAGTAATTGTGCCAGCCGCGGGCTGTAGTTTTCGGAGAGCCATTGGTGCGCAAGGTCCATCCGTGGCGGCCGGCCGCGCACATCGTGGGCATCGCTGGCCACGAAGTGGACAAGCCCCTCATTGAGAAGTTGGCGCGCGAACTCCGCCGCCTTCGAACCGAACTGCCCGGTCAGGGACTGCGCCGTGACCTGCATGAACCGGCCCTGCTCCACCCATTCACGGATGAGGCCGATGCGCTGCCTCAGTAAAGGGTTCCGCTCCGGATGCGTCAAGATGATCTTCAGTCCGGCGTCTTCCAGGCGGCTCCACAATGCGCCGGTGTTGGGGAAGATCACCATGTCGGAGAGCTCCATCAGCAGGTAGTTCTTTCCATTCAGAGCATAGGTGCTGGGGCTTTGGAGCGCGGCTTCCACATTGTCGAAAGTCAGATGGAAGTCGCAGCCGGAGACCAGGCGAGGGCCCTCGGGGGCCACACGCCGCGCCTCTTCAAGCAGTTCCGCCACCCTGCCGGGGTCATACCGGTATTGCGGGTCCGCGTGGGGCGTTGCCGCGATGGCCGTAGTCCCCGACTCGCGGGCGATGGCGAGCATTTCGGCGGTGTCCTCAATCGTCTCCGCGCCGTCATCGAGCCCGGGAAGGATGTGTGAGTGGATGTCCACCATGTTGCTGGCTTCTCTCCTGCTCCAGTCTGCACCATCTGGCAGTCCTTCCGCTGATGCCGCCTCAATCGAGGTGCTGCCGGGCGCCCGAATGGAGGTAAAGTAGGAAGCTGAGGCTATTGAGGAGGACTTGCAGGATTTGGCCTCAGGAGGAGGGAGTGCGCCGGGCGTTTTGGCGTCTGGCGTGCAGGGTGTTGGGCGTCGCTGCGAACCTGAATCATCCGATGACCAACTGGGCCAGGATTTACCAAATCGCGATTCTTGTCCTTGGGGCTGGTTTTGCCGTTCGTCAGGCGGTTCACTGGACCTCAGGGAATCACGCTGTCTTCATCGCGTACCTGGCTCTGAACACCCTCACAAGTCTCCTCCGCTTCGGCGTGCCCACCGCTGCCGGAACCATTTCCATCGGCTTCGTCTTTATTCTGGCGAGCATCGCCCAGTTGACGCTCAGCCAGACGCTGGTCATTGGCGTCACGGGCGTCGTGGCCTTTCATTTTCGAGAGATCAAGGGAAAACCCGATCCGCTGAATCTGGCCTTTCAAGGCGCGGTCATTGTGCTGGGGATCGAAGCCGCTCATGCAGTTTTCTCCCGAATGATCGTGCTGCTGCCCGCGGAAGGGCTCGCGGCGGCGCTGCCGATGGCGGGAACAATGCTGTTCCTCGTGACGGCATTCCCCATCGCCGCCACCACGGCTCTCACGGAAGGCGAACTGCTTCGCCGCGTCTGGCAGCAGCGCTTCCTCTGGTCGCTTCCCTACTACCTCGCCGGGAGCGCGTTGGCCGGACTCCTGGTCGGCGTGCAGCAGATGCCCGTCTGGCAGACGGCCTTGATGGTCGTCCCGATGCTCTTCCTGGTTTATCGAGCCTACGGTCTGCAGATCGACTTCATTGCCAGCGAGAAGAAACACGCCGAAGAACTGGCATCTCTTCAGATGGGCATGATCGAGGCTTTGGCGCTGACGATCGAGCGCAAGGACATCACGGGGATCGATCAGCTTCATCGCATGGCAATCTACTGCGTGGGACTCGGACGAGCCTCGGGACTCAGCGAAGAGTCCCTCAAGGCGCTTCGCGCCGCCGCCGTCCTGCACGACATCGGACAAATTGCGGTCCCCGATCACATCATCATGAAGCCGGGCCGGCTCACCCCCGAGGAGTTCGACCGGCTCAAGCTTCACCCCGACGTCGGCGCCGAGATCGTGGAGAGGGCGCGCTTTGCCTACCCTGTTGCGCCGATCATCCGCGCCCACCATGAACGCTGGGATGGGGGCGGCTACCCTCGTGGACTGGCTGGAGAGCATATCCCGCTGGAAGCGCGCATCCTGTCCGCCGTCGACACCTTTGTCGCTTTGACTTCCAATCGTCACTACCGCCGAGCCATGCCGCTGGAGAAGGCGATCGAGATTCTGCGCGAGGAATCCGGCCGCTCTCTCGATCCGCGCGTCGTCCACCTTCTCGCCGAGATGTACCCCGCTCTCGAGCAGGAGGCGCTCTCGACACCTCAGTCCAACGACCGCCTTCGCTGGCAGGAGGAGCCCGAACGGCAGGGCGAGGCCGCGGCTCAGCCCCCCGAATTCCTCTCCACCATTGCAGCCGCGCGCCGCGAAGAGCAGGAAGTCCTGGAATTCAGCAGGATTCTCGGCAACTCGCTCAACCTGCACGAATCGCTGTCCGCTCTGGCGCGCAACCTCCGGAAGGCGATTCCGTTCAATACGATGGTCCTCTACATGATGCGCGACCGGCGTCTCGACGCGGCCTTCATCGAGGGCGACAACTACCCGCTGTTCAAGGGCCTGGAACTGCAACTGGGCCGCGGCGTCTCCGGCAAGGCGGTGCAGGAACGGCGGCCCCTCATCAACGCCGACCCCTCTGAAGACGGTTTCGGCGGCCGCCACCCTGAAAAGGCCTCACGCCTCCACTCCGCGCTCTGCGTCCCGTTGGATGGCGCCGACGGCATTATCGGCGCCGTGACTTTCTACAGCGAGGAGCGGAATAACTTTGGCACTCAGCACTTAAGCCTCCTTCTGGCCATCGC
>CAYWST010000346.1:0-6200 GCA_964461075.1 uncultured Solibacteraceae bacterium
CTGGAAGCGTGCTCGGGCCGTGCACGCAGTGTCAGCCTGGATCTGCTGGCGCAGTGGCGCGGCTTGGAGTCCGACGGCCAGTTCCGGTTCACGCCACCGACGCATGCCCTGCTCGCGTTCCGCCAGGCGCTACGCGAATTGGCGGACGAGGGAGGTGTGCCGGCTCGTTTTGCGCGATACGCCGCAAACCACCAGGAGCTCGTGCGCGGCATGCGCGCCCTCGGCTTCGAAACCTACCTCGACGGCCATCTGCAAGGCCCCATTATTACCTCGTTCCTCTACCCGCCCGGCCCGGTGTTTGATTTTGAGCGTTTCTACGGCGGGTTAAGTCAGCGCGGCTTCGTCATCTACCCGGGCAAGCTCTCGCAAGCGGCCGCCTTTCGTATTGGAACCATCGGGAATCTCGGAGTGGCTGACATCCACGCGCTGATCGAAGCCGTCCGCGCCGTTCTCGCTGAGATGGGACTTTGCACGCCGCTTGGAGGGCGAGCATGAACGCCGAAGGAGATGTGAACCGCTCGGAAGCGCGGCGCCGGTGGGAGCGCGATCACCTCAGCGAAACCACGCGCGCGTGGCTCGCCGAAGACGCCCGGTACTTCCTGCACCAGTCGCTCTCCAGCCCGTGCCTGAACGTGCTCGCCCGCTGCGAAGGCAGCACCCTCGTGGACCTGGAAGGCCGCCGCATCCTCGATTTTCACGGCAACAACGTCCATCACGCCGGCTTCGCGAATCCGGCTGTCATTGAAGCCATTACGAATCAGATGCGGGAACTCTCCTTCTGCACCCGGCGTTACACGAATCTGCCGGCGATCCGCCTGGCCCGCAAGCTCGCCGAAATCGCGCCCGGGCGGCTCAACAAGGTTCTGCTCGCCCCCGGCGGCACGAGCGCGGTCGGCATGGCGTTGAAACTCGCGCGGCTGGCGACCGGCCGGTTCAAAACCATCTCCCTCTACGACTCGTTTCATGGGGCCTCCCTCGACGCCATCTCCGTGGGGGGCGAGGCGCTGTTCCGGCGCGGAATGGAGCCGCTGCTGCCGGGCACGCTGCACGTTTCGCCGCCGGATCCCCGGCAATGCCCGTTCGGATGCGGCGGCGCCTGCAACCTGAAATGCGCCGAATATGCCGCCTACCTGATGAAACGCGAGGGGGACATCGGCGCCGTTCTCGTCGAAACCGTGCGCGCCACTTCCCTGATTCCGCCTCCCGGATACCTCCAGACTCTGCGTGAAGCCTGCGACCGGCACGGCGCGCTGCTCATCTTCGACGAGATTCCGCACGCGCTCGGCCGCACCGGCCGTATGTTCACCTGCGAGAATTTCAATGTCACCCCCGACATCCTCCTCATCGGCAAAGCCCTCGGCGGCGGCATCTTCCCTTTGGCCGCGATGATCGCGCGCGAGGATCTCGACATCGCCGGCGAAGTGGCGCTCGGCCACTACACGCATGAGAAGAATCCCGTCGCGTGCGCGGCGGCGCTCGCCTGTATCGGTTATATCGAGGAGCACCGTCTCGCCGAACGCGCGCAGGAACTGGGCGGCTACTTCTTCGAGCGTCTGCGCGAGCTGCAGGCGCGGCGCGCCTCCATTCGGGACGTTCGCGGCCTCGGTCTGCTGCTCGGGGTCGAAGCCGCCGATGAGGCCCTCGCCGAACGCGTGATGTACCGCTCGCTGGAGCTTGGCCTCAGTTTCAAGGTCACGATGGGGCGCGTCCTGACACTGACGCCTCCCTTGACGATCTCTCGCGAGGAGTTGGACCACGCCGCCGCCATCCTCGATGATGCGTTCTCGATCGCCTGAACCCGAGGCGCCCCACTTTCGGATTCGTCGAGCGGGATGGGTCACCGCCCGTCAGACCGACTTCGCGAACTCCTTCACACGGGCGTCGATTTGGTCCCGGATGCGCCGAAACGCGGCCAGCCGCGCCTCGTCGTCTCCCTCAACCGCGGCCGGATCCTCGAAGCTCCAATGCACACGCTCGGCTCCGCCGGGGAAATACGGGCAATTCTCCCTGGCGTTGTCGCAAACGGTCACGATGTAGGCGAACTCGCGCGTCAGAAACTCTTCAACGGACTTCGAGCGGTGACTCGAGATGTCAATGCCCAGTTCGGCCATCGCGGCGATCGCCTCGGGGCGGACCAGGCTCGGCTTCGTACCGGCGCTATGAACCTCGAACCGGTCCCCAAGGTAGTGGCGAAAGAGCCCCTCCCCCATCTGGCTGCGGGCGGAATTGCCCGTACACAGAACCAGAATCGCGGGCTTCATCGGCTACGGCTTTCTCGCGCGGATGAAGGCGCTCATGAACTTCCCGTCCACCATCGGAGCGATCGCATCCACGTCGACGCCCTCCGCAGAGAGGAACTCCCTGGCGTCTTCGACTCTGTAAATGCGGGTCGGCTCCACTTCGATCTCCACGAAACCCGCCCGTTCCAGTTTGCGGACGTATTCGGCGTCTTCGAGCGCGCCCGCGATGCAGCCCACCCAAAGCTCCACGTTGCGGCGGACCTCGGCAGGAACCTCGCCCCGGACCACCACATCGGAGACCGCGAACCGTCCGCCCGGCTTCAGCACGCGCGCCGCCTCCGCCAGCACGCGATCCTTGTCGGCGGAAAGATTGATCACGCAGTTCGAGATGACCACGTCAACCGAGTTGTCCGGAAGCGGGATGTTCTCAATCTCGCCCTTCAGGAATTCGACGTTTTCCACGCCAGCCTTCTTCTGGTTGTCGCGAGCCAGCGCCAGCATCTCATCGGTCATGTCGAGCCCGTATGCCTTCCCCGCCGGGCCCACGCGCCTGGCGGAAAGCAACACGTCGATCCCGCCGCCGCTGCCAAGGTCCAGAACCACTTCACCCGGCTTCAACTCGGCAAGAGCTGTAGGATTCCCGCATCCCAGAGAAGCCAGCACGGCGGTCTCCGGCAGCTCGCTCTTTTGGAGTTCGTCGTACAGACCCGATGTGATCGGATCCACCGTCTCGCCGCCGCAGGAGGACGAGGACGGAGCGCCTCCGCAACAGGCGCTGCCGCTTCCGGAAACCACACGAAGCGCCGCCTGGCCATACTTCTCCCTCACCACTTCTTTCACGTCTTGCGCGCTCATAGCCCCTTCCTGATCTCCTTTTCGTAATACTCCCGGAACCGCTGCCGGATATCGTCGCGCACTTTGCGGAAGACAGCCAGTTTCTCCGCATCCGTGCCGGTCGCCTTGGCGGGATCGGGAAAGCCCATGTGCACACGTTTCCCGACTTTGCCCTTGAAGTTCGGGCAGGATTTGTCGGCATCATCACAAACGGTGATCACATAATCGAACGGCTGGTCGATGAACTGATTCACCTTTTTCGGAACGCCGCCTGAGATGTCGATGCCGGCTTCCCGCATCACCTGGATGGCGAAAGGATTCACCCGCGGCGCCGGGTTCGTTCCGGCGGAGTAAACTTCAAGCCTCGCGTCGAAGGAGCGCAGGAAGCCCTCCGTCATCTGGCTTCGCGCCGAGTTCCCGGTGCAGAGAACGAGGATCCTCTTCTTGCCGCCTTCGGCCGCCGCAAGGGTGGTGAGGAGCAGACACATCAATCCAGTGATCGCAACAATTCGCATAACGGTAACCCCTACTTTACTTGCAGATTTGAACAATCTCTTCCGGTGTAATGACCTTGTTTCTCGTGCAACACTCCGCATAAAGGAAAGTCAGCAACTCGCGCAGAACCGCTGTGTTTGCGCTGTACCACAGGTATGTACTTTCCCTTCTCACGTTCACCAACTCCTCGTTTTTCAGCTTTTCCAGATGGTGCGAGAGCGTCGAGGGAGGAATTCCAAGTTCGGCCTGGATGTCTCCAACCACCATCCCGTCCGGATGCGCGCTCAACAAAAGCCGCACGATCCGGAGACGAGGCTCGGCGCCCATCGCGGCGAGCATGTCGGCGAACCGGGCCGTTTGATCGAGGTCCTTCGCGGTCATTAATTCGATGATAGCCGAAGTATGGAATTTGTCAATAGCCGTATTCGCTTCCGAACCGGCAATCCATGCACTCTTGGCAAAACAGCCAAATACTTGCTATACTCAGAGCGATGGATGCTAAGACCCAGTCGCGATTTGAGGCGAGGGCAAAGGTTCTGAAGGCCCTGGCTCATCCTTCCAGGCTATACATGGTCGACGTGCTATCCCATGGCGAGCGGTGCGTCTGTGAACTCACCGCGCTTGTCGGAGCGGACATGTCGACGGTCAGCAAGCATCTCTCCGTTCTCAAATCGGCCGGAATCGTGTCGGACGACAAACGCGGCATGCAGGTCTATTACAAGCTGAAGATGCCTTGCGTGCTGCGGTTCTTCGACTGCGTCGGCGAGGTGATGGCGCGCACGGCGGAGGAGCACGCGGAACTGGCTTCCATCCGTTGAAGGGAAACGCGAATGAAGATACAAATTCTTGGGACCGGCTGCGCGAAATGCAAACAGTTGACTGAGAATGCGGAAGCGGCGGCGCGCGAGCTAGGCCTGCACTACGAACTCGAAAAGGTGACCGGCATCGCCGACATCGTCAAGTTCGGGGTGATGACTACGCCCGCGCTGGCGGTGGACGGCAAGGTGAAACTGATCGGCAAAGTCGCCACGCCGTCTGAGATCCGCGCGCTGTTGATCTGACAGGAAAGGAATCCAGACGGCATGAAGATCACACCGAAGTGCTCATGTAACGGAGCTTCAGACCTAATGTTCTGCTGTTCCGGCGCGGCGGACACGGCCGAGATCGCCGATCGGGCGGTCCGGACGCTCCACAAAGCCAAGGAAGCGAAGATGTTCTGTCTGGCCGGAGTCGCCGGCGGCGTCGAACTCATCGTGATGAACACGCAAGCGGCCGGCCGGCTGGTCGTGGTGGACGGCTGCGACAGCGACTGCGCCCGCAAAACAATGGAGAAGAACGGATTCACGGACTTCTCCCACTTCCGGGTGACGGATCTTGGCTGGGAAAAGGGCAAAACCCCGGTCACCGAAGAGCGAATCGGCGAGGTCTGCGATCAGTTGCTGCGGCTGATGAACGGCTCACAGCCGCTTGCGGACTCGAGCGCACATCCTCCGGCCTGACACTGCCTCGCCCCGCCCTGAAAATCGAAAAGGCGTTTTTTTGAAGGGAGAGGAAAGGAAAATGGCTCAGCGGTTGACAAGACGGCATCTCATCAGCGGCGCGGCAGCGACTCCGCTCCTCGCCGGCCCTGCACCAACGCTCAAGATCATCGGCGTGAGTTGCAGCCCGCGCAAAGACCGCACCACAGCCGCTGCGGTGCGCGCGTGTCTCGACGCCGCCAAAGCTTCGTTGCCCGGCGTTGAGGTGGAACTCATCGATCTCGGCGGCCTCAGGATCAACGGCGATGTCGCCGCGGGCGTTCCTCTGGCCGCGGGTGAGCGCGACGATTTTCCCGCGATTGAGGCGAAGCTGCGGGCGGCCAATGTCGCGGGCATCATCATCGGCACTCCAGTCTACTTCAGCAACATGAGCGCCCTGTGCAAGGCGTTTCTCGATCGCTGGATGGCGTTCCGGTCTACATTCGCCCTACGGAACAAGGTCGGCGGCGCCATCGCGGTTGGAGCCGCTCGAAACGGAGGCCAGGAACTGACGCTGCAAACCATTCACGCCGCCATGCTCTGCCAGGACATGATCATCGTGAGCGAAGGGAAGCCGACCTCGCGTCTCGGCGGAATCCTGGTCAGCACGAAGGACGACATCAGCTCGGACGCGGCGGGGCTCGCGACGGCGCAGAGCCTGGGGCGAAGAGTCGTGGAGGTGGCGGCGGCCTTGCGGGCGGCGGGTCTATAGATTTCGCGGCATGAGCCCATTCGCCCTCTTCGACTGGTTTGCCCGCTGGCTGGTGACCTCGGTCTTCGGTCTTCCGCTGGATTCGCACCTCGGCGCAAGCATCCATTTCTTCTTCTACGATGTGCCGAAGGTGATGACGCTGCTGGTCACGATCAGCTTCTTCGTGGGGACTCTACAGACTTGGCTGCAGCCCGAATCGGTCAGGAGATGGCTCGGGGGCAGGAGGACCATCTTCGGCAATATCATGGCCGCCAGCGTGGGCATCGTGACGCCTTTCTGCAGTTGTTCGGCTGTGCCGCTCTTCATCGGCTTCCTGAAGGGCGGCGTTCCGCTTGGTGTCACGTTCTCGTATCTCATCTCCGCGCCCATGGTGAACGAGGTCGCCGTCGCGCTGCTTTGGGG
>CAYWST010000347.1:0-6187 GCA_964461075.1 uncultured Solibacteraceae bacterium
ATGCAGGGGAGACGCGCCACAGGTGAGATCCTTGCTGACGAAGTGGAGGCGCTGGTCGCGTTCGGCTTGCCACCAGACGTCGCGGTAAAGAGTGAGGAAGACGTCGCCTTCGGCGGTGAGCTCAAGGCGCTGGATCTGGGGCCAGGTCCATTGACGCACTTCTCCCCTGGCGGGCGAGAACGTGACGGCCTGATCCGAGAAGCGGAGCTTGCCGGGGCGGTCGCGCGCGAGGCGCTTTTCGGTCGCGTCGACCACAGTGGCGTCAACGTTGGGGGGCTGCGCCGCCGCGAGAGCTGCCGAAAACAAAATCAGGCAGAAATGTTTTGTTTGACTTCGGAGTGCCATTTCCACACCTCGTAGATTGCGGGATAGACGACCAATTCGAGAATGAAGGACGTGAAGACGCCGCCGATGACAGGCGCGGCGATGCGCTTCATGACATCGGCTCCGGTCCCGTTGGACCAGAGAATCGGAACGAGCCCGATGAAGGTGGTCGCAACGGCCATGAACTTGGGACGGATACGTTTGACCGCGCCGTTGACGATGGCTTCGCGCAGCTCGGCCAGCGAGTTCAGGCGGCCGTTTTTCTTCGCTTCGGCGTAGGCGAGATCGAGATAGAGAAGCATAAAGACGCCGGTTTCGGCGTCGACGCCGAGCAGGGCGATGAGGCCGACCCAGACGCCGATGCTCATGTTGTAGCCGAGAGCGTAAAGCAGCCAGATGGCGCCGACGGCGGAGAAGGGTACGGCGAGCAGCACGATCATCGTCTTGATGCCGGAGCGCGTGTTGAGGTAGAGCAGGAAGACGATGATGGCGAGGGTCACTGGGACGACGAGCTTGAGCTTTTCGGCGGCGCGCTCCATGGCTTCAAACTGGCCGCTCCAGAGCGCAGAGTAGCCGGCGGGAAGCTGGACGGTTTCGCGGACCTTGCGGCGGGCGTCGTCGACGAAGCTGCCGATGTCGCGGTCGGCGACGTCGACGAAGACATAGCCGGTGAGGAGGCCGTTTTCATTGCGGTACATTGCGGGCCCGGTCTGGACGCGGATGTCGGCGAGCTGATGGAGGGGGATGTTCACCTGGCCGTTGTTGGCGGGGACGAGGACATTCGAGAGCGCGGCGCGGGTCTGGCGATAGTCGCGGGCGTAGCGGACGTTGACGGGGTAGCGCTCGCGGCCCTCGACGGTGGTGGTGAGGTTCTCGCCGCCGATGGACGTGGAGATCGCGGCCTGGGCGTCTTCGATGGAGAGCCCGTAGCGGGCGAGTTCGTCGCGCCTCCAGGCGAAGTCGAGGAAGTAGCCGCCGGCGGCGCGTTCGCTGAAGACGCTTCTGGCGCCTGCCACATCTTTCAGGGCGTGTTCGATTTCGAGGCCGATCTTTTCGATGATCCTGGGGTCGGCGCCGCTGATCTTGACGCCGACGGGGGTGCGGATGCCGGTGGCGAGCATGTCGATGCGGGCCTTGATGGGCATGGTCCAGGCGTTGGAGACGCCAGGGATTCGGAGGGCGCGATCGAGTTCGTCGACAAGCTCGGCCTGAGAGATGTGCGCCGGGGTGATGTGGCCGAGGGCGGGGCGGAGCCATTGCGGGGCCCAATCGTCGTACCAGGTTGGCTTAGGCCGCCACTGGTTTTTCGGTTTGAGGAGGACGACGGTTTCAAACATCGAGAGCGGCGCGGGGTCAGTGGAGGTTTCCGCCCTGCCGGCCTTGCCGAAGACGAGCTGGACTTCGGGGAATCGGCGGAGGATGCGGTCCTGGACCTGGAGGAGGCGCTCGGCTTCACCGATGGAGAGGCCGGGCATGGTGGTGGGCATATAAAGGAGAGAGCCCTCGTCGAGGGGCGGCATGAACTCGCTGCCGAGCCGTTTGTAGGCGGGGTAGGTGGCGGCGACGAGAGCGATAGCGATGAGGATGACGGCGTAGTTGTTGCGGAGCGAGAAGCGGCAGACGGGCTCATAGATCCGCACGAGAATTCTCGAAACGGGGTGACGATCTTCAGAGTGGATCTTGCCGATGAGGACCGAGGTGGCGGCGCGGGCGAGCCAGCGCGGGCGGAAGGAGAACGCGCCGACGTGGGTGAACATCATACGGAGCGCGGGGTCGAGGGTGATAGCTAGAAAGGCGGCGACGATCATCGCGAGATTCTTGGTGTAGGCGAGCGGCTTGAAAAGGCGGCCTTCCTGGGCTTCAAGGGCGAGGATGGGGAGGAAGCTGACGGCGATGACGAGGAGGCTGTAGAAGCTCGGCCCGCCGACCTCCTTGACGGCCTCGACGACGACGCGGCGATAGTCGCCCACGCGGCCGTTGCGTTCCCATTCTTCGAGCTTCTTGTGGGTTTGTTCGACGACGACGATGGCGGCGTCGACGAGCTCGCCGATGGCGATGGCGATGCCGCCGAGCGACATGATGTTGGAGGTGACGCCCATGGCCCTGATGGGGATGAACGAGATGAGAAAGGCGACGGGCAAAGTGATCATCGGCACGAGGGCGCTGGGGAAGTGCCAAAGGAAGACAAGGATGATGAGGGCGACGACGGCGAGTTCCTCGATGAGGGTCCACTTGATGTTGCCGATGGCCTTGAGGATGAGTTCGGAGCGATCGTAGGTGGTGACGATGTCGACGCCTGGGGGGAGGCCGGGTTTGATTTCGTCGAGGCGGGCTTTGACGCGTTCGATGACCTGGAGTGCGTTTTCTCCCTGGCGCATGACGACGATGCCGGCTGCGGTGTCGCCCTTGCCGTCGAGGTCGGCGACGCCGCGGCGGATGTCGGGGCCGAGGGTGACTGTCCCGACGTCGCGGACGCGGATAGGGACGCCGTTGGCGCTGGTGGCGAGGACGATGGCGGCGAGGTCTTCCTTCGATCTGGCGTAGCCGCGGCCTCGGATCATGTACTCGGCTCCGGCCATTTCGAGGAGGCGGCCGCCGGCGTCGCGGTTGCCGGAGCGGATCTTTTCGGCAACCTCCTGGATGGTGAGCGAGTACGCGCGGAGCCGGTTCGGATCGACGTTGATCTGGTACTGGCGCACGAAGCCGCCGACGGAGGCGACTTCGGCTACGCCGGGGACGCTCTGGATGCGGTAGCGGAGGAACCAATCCTGGAGGGTGCGGAGTTCGGCGAGGGAGTGATTGCCGGACTTGTCGACGAGTGCGTATTGGAAGACCCAGCCGAGTCCGGTGGCGTCGGGGCCGAGTTCGGTTTTGACACCCTGGGGGAGACGGGGGAGGACGCCGCTCAGGTATTCGAGAGTCCGTGAGCGCGCCCAATAGATATCGGTTCCGTCTTCGAAGATGACGTAGACGTAGCTGGAGCCGTAGTCGGAGAGGCCGCGGACGGCGCGGATTTTAGGCGCGCCGAGGAGAGCGGCGACGATGGGGTAGGTGACCTGATCCTCGATGATGTCGGGGCTCTGATCCCACTTGGTGTAGACGATGACCTGGGTATCGCTCAAGTCGGGGATGGCGTCGAGCGGGCTGTTCATCATCGACCACCATCCGAAGCCGCAGAGCACGGCGACCACGCCGAGGACGAAGAACCTGCGTTCGGCGCTGAACTCGATGATGCGGTCAATCATGTTTGTGCTCCTTTGCAGGAGCCCTGAGGCGGGATTCGCTGTCGAGGAGGAAAGCGCCGGAGGAGACGACCCTGTCGCCCTGCTTGAGGCCGGCAAGGACCTCAACGCGGCCACCTGTAATTGTGCCTGCCACAATTTCGCGGGGGGCGAAGTGGCCGTTGCCGAGGTCGATGTAGACAATGGTGCGCGAGCCGGTGTCGATGACGGCGTCTTCGGGGACGGCGAGGCGGGGCGGATGGGCGACGCCGAACTCGACGTCGACGTACTGGCCGGGTTTGAGCGCAAAGCCGGGGTTGCCGGCTTCGATGCGGGCCTTGAGGGTGCGGGTTTGCGGGTCGACCTGGGGGAGGATGTAGCTGACGCGTCCGCGGAGGGAAGGCTTGATGAGAGCCGGCGAGCCGACGCGGACCTGAGCGGCGTCGGCTTCGTTCACGTCGGCGACGACCCAGACTTTGGAGAGGTCGGCGAGGGTGTAGAGCTCGGTTTCGGGGGTGACGCGCTGATTGGGGAAGGCGTTGCGGGCGGTGACGAAGCCCGTTGCCGGCGCGTGGACGGTCTGGATGCGCTGGGGCTGGCCGGTGCGGTCGAGTTCGTCGATGGCGGAGGCGGACATGCCGAAGTGGTAGACGAGGCGGTTGCGGGCGACTTCGAGCATGGAGAGGTTGGCGGCTCCGACGTGCTCCATGCTGGAGTGGGCGAGGGTATCGCGGGCGCGGCGGGCGAGGAGATACTCCTGCTGGCCGGCGACGAGTTCGGGGCTGTAGAGGGTCAGCATGGGGTCGCCTTTGTTCACGAGCTTGCCGGTGAAGTCGACCTGAACGGATTGGATCCAGCCTTCATAACGGGTCTGGACGCGGACGATGCGAGTCTCGTCGACGGTGACGCGGCCGGGGGCGCGGAGGGAGGAGGAGGTGGAGTGGAGCCGGACCGGCTCGGACTTGAGACCAATCCACTGCTGTTTTTCGGAGGGGACATGGACGCCGGATGAAGCGGTGGACTGTTCTTTGTCGGGGACGAGTTTCATGCCGCAGATGGGGCAGTCGCTGGCATGGCCGTCGCGGATGTTGGGGTGCATGGGGCAGTGGTAGCCGGTCTTGGCGGCGGCCGATTTGGAGCCGGGGGCGGAGAGGTACCACCTCGCGTAGCCGAAGCCGAGGGCGATGCCGAAGGCGAGAAGGAGGAGGGCGGATAGGGATTTCTTCATGGCGGCTATTCCTCTATTCCTCGACGAGTTCGAGGCCGGTGGCCTCTTCGAGGCGGATGAGGGCGAGGTGGTAGTTCATCATCTCTTCGTGGTAGCCCTCTTCGTATTCGAGGACGGAGGAGAGATTGGAGAGGAGGGTGAGGAAATCGACCTGGCCGGTTTCGTAGGCGGCCATGGAGGACTCCAGGGTGAGCAGGGCCTGGGGGATGAGGGTGGTGGTGTACATGCGCATGAGGCGCCAACCGGCGTCGCTCGCGAGGTAATCGTCCTTGAGCCGGAACAGGAGGGCGTTGCCGGTGGCCTGGTAGGCGCGGCGGGCGGCGTCGAGCGAATGGGTTTGTTCCGCCACGGCGGCGCGCTGGCGGGAACGGGAGAAGAAGGGAAGATTGATGTCGAGACGGGCCTGATACATATCGGGCATGCGGCCCATGTTGAAGTAGCCGCCGGAGACGGTGAAGTCGACGGCGCCTTCCTTGCGGGCGAGATTGAGGGCGAGCTCGGCGCGCTGGATGTTGGCGGTTTCGCGCTGGAGGACAGGGGCGTAGGCTTTGGCCTGTTCGGCGAGTTTTTCGAGGGTGAGCATGGATTCGCGGGGCTCGATGTTCTCGGGCCGGGGGACGGGGGTGTCGAGGGCGCGGGCGAGCAGGGCGTTGATTGCGGCTTCCCGGCTGCGGCGCTGCTGGAGGAAGCGCTCGCGCTTGAGGGCGAGGAGGCTGAGCTGGGTCTGAGCCTTGAAGAGATCCTGCTGGGCGGCTTTGCCGACGGCGTAGCGGGCCTCGGCGACCTTGAGGATGCGCTCGAGGAGAGTGCGGTTGCGGTCGATCAGGTCTGCGATTTCGTAGGTGTGGTGGAGCTGATGCCAGGCGGTTTTGAGGCGCGCTGCGACGGAGAGTTGGGCCAGCCAGTACTCCTTGGTGACGGCGTCGGCGAATTTGGCTTCGATCGCTCCGCGGAGGCGGCGCTTGCCTGGAGCGGGGATCTGCTGGGACACCATGAAGCCGATGTTGGATGTGGGCTCGACGCCGAGACCCTGGCCCGGGAGGGGGCCGCCATTGGAGGAGTAGCCGACGGAGAGGATTGGATCGGCGAGGCTGGACGCCTGGGCGGACTTTTGGCGCGCAGCCTCAACGCGCTTGCGCGCGGCGAGGACTTCCGGGTTGCGCTGGAGGGCCTCCTCGATGAGCGGACCAAGCCGGCCGCGCTGTTGGGCGGCGGCGGCGAGGCCGCACAAGAGAAAGCTGAGGATGCGATTCCGCATAGAACTCTCCTTTCGGACACATTTGGTACTCCGGTTTTGAGGTCTTGTCGCGCGATTGGGCCGCTCGCTAACGCTCGCGGCTCAGAAAGGACGGCTCAGAAAGGATCGCGGCTCAGGGGAGCCGCGCCACATGAGGGGAGCCGCGCCACATGAGGG
>CAYWST010000348.1:0-6124 GCA_964461075.1 uncultured Solibacteraceae bacterium
GGGGCAATATCCGGCTTCCGAGAGACGGGAGTTGGATTTAATTCCTGAACAACGTGAAGTATCCGCCTTCGTTCGTCTTTCTGGCGATTTCGCTCGGGCTCGGCCTGCTGATTGTGGGGCTGCTGGTGAGGCTGCCGGAAAGTTGGAAGTCCGAACGGTCACCGTTGATCGTGTTCGGGCAGACGCCGCTGTTTTTTTACGTGGCGCATTTCTACTTGTTCACCGCATGCGCATTCGCGTTCTTCCGGGAGGCGGGAACGCTCGAGGCGGCTTATCTGATGTGGCTGGCCGTGGTGGCGGGGCTCTACCCGGCATGCATGTGGTACCGGCGATTCAAACTGGCCAAGCCGAGAGAGTCGCTCTGGCGGCTATTCTGATCAAGGTCTCACTGCACGAGCGCGTTGAAGAACATCTTCATCGTGAGGTAGCTCTGCGCGCGGTACTGCGGACGGAAGCCGAACAGGATCGCGCGGCCGGAGCCCATGGCGGCTTCGACCACGGCGGGCTTGCCCGCGATCAGCTTTTCGCCAAGGAGCCAGCCGGAGTCGAGGACGCCCGAATCGGCGTAACGGGCGGCGGGCTTGACGGTCGGGTCTTCAGGCTCCCAAACGGGGCTCTGTTCCATCCAGACGGTAAACTCGCGGGGCATGCCGAAGGCGAGAGTGCTGGTTGAGTCGAGCCTGACCTTGAGCAGTGAGCCGGGGCAGTAGAAGTCCCGATTGGAGACGCCGTTCAAGGCGTTCTTCGCTTTGACGCCGAGGTGGCCGACGGCGTAGAGAGACGAGTCGTTGAAGAAGACGAGGCGGCCGCCTGCTTCGGCGAATTTCTTGAGTTCGGCCTCGCCCTGTGTCCCCAGGCCGCCGGTGTACTCCTGCGGCATGGCGCCGGGACGGTAGCCTTGGGCGATGGCGCCGGGGCTCTGGTCGGGGAAGACGATGGCGTCGAAGCGTTCGCGGAGATTGCCCTTGAGGAGTTCGGGGTTGGTGAGGCTGGTGTACTCGAAGCCGAACTGTTCCAAGATCCAGCGAGTCCAGCCTTCGTCCATGCTCGGCATCCAGCTTTTGTAAAGTGCGATGCGGGGCTTCTTGAGCTCGGCGGCGCCGGCGGGCCTGGAAGCGATATGGAAGTCGCCGGTCCTGGAGTCGCGGTAAACAGTGCGGCCGGCTTTCCAGGCGGCGTTGACTTTGCGCCAGCTTTCGGAATCGCTGGCAGGCAGCGCGCCGGTGGCCAAGGCTCCATCGTAGTTGAAGCGGAAGTCCGTGGCGCGGGCGAGCGGGGCCTGAAACTGGTCATTGACGGGGACGACATCGGCGCCCATCAGCAAGGGCAGGGTGTGGGCGGTCACGTCGTAAGGCCGTTTGGGAGGACCGCCGGGGTAGAGACGGGCTTCGGGGTACTTCTGTTTCTCGAGGAGCGTCTTGGCGAAGCTCGAAAACGGCTGCTGCATGCGGACAACGTAGGAGCCGGCTGGGTAGCTTTTGCCATCGGCCGTAAACGCTTCGGACGCGCGGTCGATTTCGACGGCGCCGAATTCGAGAGTTTCGAGGAGCTTTTTCGCCGCGCCGGGGTCGCGTTGACTGGATGAGAGAACAAACGCGTAGGGCGCTTTGCGCTCGGAGGCGCGCTTGTTGATGAAGTAGAAATTGCGGAGGAAGTCCTCGCGCCGCTGCGCGGCGGTGAGGCAGACGCTTTCCATCGCGATGAGCTGATCGTCGACGATGTCGCGCAACTTCCAATCGCCGCCGAGGAAGGGCTCTAGGTAATTCCAGGATTTCTCCCGCGGGTTGTAGCCCTGGGCGGTCGAGTTGATCTGGTCGGGGCGCACGGTAACGGGCGTGGCGATCCGGACGCTGGCGGATTCGCTGAGGATTCTCATGCCGCCGTGATAGCTCTGATAGTGGCGTCCGGGGGTCCAGAAGTCGTAAACCGAATTGACGACGACGCCCTTCCGGCCCGCGGCGGTGAGATCGGAGGCCATGATCATGCCGATCATGTTGGCCTGCTGGGCGATGACGGGATCGACGTTGGGCTCGATGGGGTCCATCCATGGCGGGACGAACATGCGCGCGCCGCCGCCGCCCATCTGGTGGATGTCGTAAACGATCTGGGGATGCCACTGATTGTGGAGCGCGGAGACGACGGCGCGGGTTTCGGCCTGAGAGAAGATGTACCAGTCGCGATTGTTGTCGTGGCCGACATACTTCTGGTAGAGCTCCGGAGGAGACGTGCCTTCGTGGGGCGTGCCGAGTGTGGAGCGATACCATTTGGTGACCAGGTCGAGGCCGTCGGGGTTGATGGAGGGGGCGAGCAGCAAGATCACGTTGTCGAGGATTTGACGGGTCTTTGCGGAGTCCGACGTAGCAAGCCTGTGGGCGAACTCGACGGCGGAATGCGTGGAGGCGATCTCCGTCGCGTGGATGGTGCAGGTGATGAGGACGATGGTTTTGCCCTCGGTTGCGAGCGTGGCGAGTTCGGATTCGGGATTGGAGCGCGGGTCGGCGAGGCGCTTCTGAATCTGGCGGTACTGCTCGAGGCGGCTGAGATTCGCTGGTGAAGAGATGTAGGCGACGATCATCGAGCGGTTCCCGGTGGACCTGCCAAACTCGCGGACGAGAACGCGGCCGGATTCCTTGTCGAGTTCAGCGAAGTAGCCGAGGACCTTTTGCCAATCGAGGACAGTGCGATCGGCGCCCATGCGGTGGCCGAAGTAGGCTTCGGGCGCCGGCGGCGCGGCAAGCGCAGCGAGACCGATAAAGAGAGCGATGAGAAATCTGATCGTCACGGGCGGGTCAACTCCCTCCAGAGGGCGCGATAGTAGCGCATGAAGCGTTCAGGCTCCTTGGACTCGGCCACTTCCATGAGCGTGTAGCGGTCGTAGCCGGAGGCGCGGAGCATCTGGAAGAACTCACGATACGGGTAGGCGGGATTGGTGAGCTCGGTGATGTGGCAGTTCTTAATCCACGGCCGGAGGAGGTTGAAGCTCTCGCGGACGCTGCCGTTCACGACGTCAGTGGGGTTGGAGTTCCAGCAGAGGCCGACCTGGGGGTGGTTGGCGACCTTCATAATCGCGGCGCAGACGGACGGGACCTGAGTTTCGCGCCCGTGGACTTCGAGCCAGATCTCGACGCCCTTGCCCTGGCCGTACTCGCCAAGGTCGCGAAGGCAATTGCCGATGTTGGAGATGGTCTCCTCCCGGGAGACGCCCGGCGGGAAACCGTTGGGGCGGACCTTGACGCCCCACGCGCCGGTGTCGTGAGCAAGGTCCACCCAATTCTTGGCGGCTTCGACGTTCTTGCGGCGGACGGCGGCGTCGGCGGAATGGAACTCGCAGGTGGAGCCGTAGCTGAGCAGGCGGACTTTGCTCTTCTCGAAGCGGGCCCGCACCGCGGCGCGGGCGTCGGCGGCGAGCGAGGTTTCGACGCCGTGCTTGTGTTCGGTGCGCAGCTCGACAGCCTCGAAGCCGGCTTCTTCAAGCTTCCTGATGACCGTATCGAGGTCCCAATCCTTGAGGACGTTATACGTGACTGCTCCGAGCTTCATGGCTCTCTCCTTCGATGAATGCGGGCGGTGTGAGGTCGTGGCCTTCCCAGCGGGCGATGACGGCGCTGGCGAGGCAGTTGCCGAGCAGGTTGACCGATGTGCGGGCCATATCCATCAATGTATCGACTCCGAGGAGGATGGCGACGCCCTCGAGCGGGAGGTTGAACGTGGTCAGCGTGCCGGCGAGGATGACGAGGGAGGCGCGGGGCACGGCGGCGACGCCCTTTGAGGTCAGCATGAGAGTGAGCATCATCATGAGCTGCTGGCCGAGTGTGAGGTCGACGCCGGCGGCTTGGGCGACAAAGACGCTGGCCAGAGAGAGGTAGAGCGTGGTGCCGTCGAGATTGAAGCTGTAGCCGGTGGGCAGGACGAAGGCGACGATGTGGCGGGGGACGCCGAAGCGCTCCATGTTGCTGAGGGCCATGGGCAGGGCGGCTTCGCTCGATGCCGTGGAGAAGGCCAGGAAGTAGGGGTCCTTGACCCAATGCCAGAAACGCTTGAGCGGGATTCGCGCGATCAGAATGACGAGGCCGAGGCAGCCGACGACGAAGACGATAAGCGCGCCGTAGAGAGTGAGGATCAGTTTGCCGAGACCGACGAGCACGCCGATGCCCTTGGAGCCCACGGTGGCGGCCATGGCCGCGCCGACGCCCAGCGGAGCGGCGTACATGACGTACTTTGTGTACTCGAACATCACGTCGGCGAGCGACTGAAGGAAGGTGACAACGGGCTGGGCCTTGGCTCCGATGACGGTGCAAGCGGTGCCGAACAGGAAACAGAAGACGACCATCTGCAGGACCTCGCCCTTGGCCATCGCATCGATGATGGACGCGGGGAAGGTGTGTTCGAGCATGCCGATGAGGCTGGCCTTGGCTTGCGGAAGGCCGGCGTCAGCGCCTTTTTCGAGCGTGATGCCTACGCCGGGCTTGACGAGATTGACGGCGAACAGACCCAGGAAGAGCGCGGCGGTGGTGACGATTTCGAAGTAGATGATCGACTTGAGGCCGATGCGGCCCATGGCCTTGGCGGAGCCTGAGCTGGCGATGCCGACGACGAGGGTGGCGAACAACAGGGGCGCGATGATGGACTTGATCAGGCGGATGAAGACCGTGGAGACGGGCGAGAGCGACTTGCCGAACTCCGGAAAGAAATGGCCGAGGGCGATGCCCAGGGCCATTGCGATGAAGATCCATGAAGTGAGCGAGAGCTTCTTCAACGTTCCCCCCATTTGAGTTTTTGCCGGAGCACGTCGAAGAACAGCATTCGCGGCGGCCGGATGAGATGGACGAAATTCTTCGAACTTTGACAGATGACACGGTCCTGTTCCATGAGCGGCTCGCCGACCTGGCCGTCGATGGTGAGATAGGCGAGCGAGGACTCGTTGAGATTGTGGATCTGGATGACGCTGGAATCGGAGACGATCACGGGGCGGTTGGTGAGCGTGTGCGGGCAGATGGGCGTGATGCAGAGGGCCCCGACGCTCGGGAAGACGATGGGCCCGCCGGCGGAGAGGGAGTAAGCGGTGGAGCCGGTGGAGGTGGCGACGATGAGGCCGTCGGCCTTATAGCGGCAGACGAAGTGGGCGTCGACGTTGCAGACGAGATCGATGATGCGGGCGATGTGGGCCTTTGTAATGACAACGTCGTTGAGCGCCTCGTAGGTGGAGACGACCTGGCCCTCGCGCTGGATCTGGCAGGTGAGCATGCGGCGGCGGGCGACGCGATGCTCGTTGCGGAGGGCGCGCTCGAGCTCGGGGAAGAGTTCGTCGACGGTGATGGCGGTGAGGAAGCCAAGACCGCCGAGGTTGACGGCGAAGATGGGGATTTCACGGCCGGCGACGGCGCGGGCGGCCGACAGCAGCGTGCCGTCGCCGCCAAGGACGATGACGAGCTGGCAGCCGTCGGGAATCTCGTCGCGGTCGAGCCCGGACTGGCCGGTGGCGGCATAACGGGCGGTGACGTCGTCCATGCGGGCGTCGACGCCGCGGGCGGCGAGCCATGTGATGAGGGCGGGGACGACGTGGCGCGCCTCTTTCACTTCAGGCTTCGAGATGATTCCGACAGTCCGGATCGGTTCCATACAGCAGGAATTCCTTGTTTCCCTCAGCGCCGGGAATCGGGCTTTCGATCACGCTGGCCGACAGACCAAACGACTCAACCAGCCGCCGGACGCGATCGACGATATCGGCGTGGACGGCGGGGTCCCTGACGATGCCGCCCTTGCCGACCTGCGCGCGGCCGGCCTCAAATTGCGGCTTGATCAAAGTGACGAATTGACGTGGCGCTTCCAGCAGCGGCATCAGGGCCGGAAGGATGAGAGTAACAGAAATGAAGCTGACATCGCAGACGGCGAACCTGATGGGTTCGCCGAGAGAGTCTGGCTGCAGGAAGCGGGCGTTGAAGTTCTCGTGGAGGACGACGCGGGGGTCGGTGCGGAGACGCCAATGGATCTGCCCTTCGCCGACATCGACGGCGTGAACGCGAGCGGCTCCGCGCTGCAGAAGGACGTCGGTGAAGCCGCCGGTGGAAGCGCCGATATCGGCGCAGACCCAGCCGGCCGGGTCGATGCGCCAATGGTCGAGAGC
>CAYWST010000349.1:0-6124 GCA_964461075.1 uncultured Solibacteraceae bacterium
GGTTTGGGCTTGCGTGGCGTCGACGCGTCCGGGCGCGAAGGGAACTTGGACGCTCTGCCCTGCGTCCTTTGCGGCTTTTTCGATGGCGGCGTTACCGCCAAGAACGATCAGATCGGCGAGCGAGATTTTCTTTCCACCCGAGGCTGAGCGATTGAATTCCTGCTGAATTGTTTCAAGTTTCCGGATGACTTTGGCGAGTTCAGCCGGATTGTTGGCCGGCCAGTCTTTTTGAGGGGCAAGGCGGACGCGGGCGCCGTTGGCGCCGCCGCGCATATCGGTGAAGCGGAACGACGCGGCGGAGGCCCACGCGGTGCGGACGAGTTCAGGGACGGTCAAGCCGGAGGCGAGGATTTTAGATTTCAGGGAGGCGACGTCGCTCGAGTCGACGAGCTTGTGTTCGGCGCGGGGGAGCGGGTCCTGCCAGATGAGTTCGTCCTTCGGCACTTCGGCGCCGGCGTAGCGGGCTCGAGGACCGAGGTCGCGATGGGTGAGCTTGAACCAGGCCTTGGCGAAGGCGAGTTGGAACTCCTCGGGCTTCTGCCAGTATCGCATGGCAATCTCTCGATAGACGGGATCGAACTTCAAGGCGAGGTCTGTTGTGAACATGATGGGGGCGTGGCGTTTGGAGGGGTCGTGGGCGTCGGGCACAAGGTTGCGGGCCTGGCCCTTAGCGGGAATCCACTGGATTGCGCCGGCGGGGCTCTTGGTCTGCTCCCACTCGAAGGCGAAGAGGTTATCGAGGTACTGATTGGACCACTTGACGGGCGTGGCGGTCCAGGCGCCTTCGAGACCGCTGGTGACGGTGTCGCCGGCGTTGCCCTTGCCGCACTTGTTCTCCCAGCCGAGGCCCTGTTGTTCGAGGCCGGCTGAAGCGGGGTCGGGGCCGACGCATCTGTCAGGGGCATGGGCGCCATGGGCCTTGCCGAATGTGTGGCCGCCGGCGATGAGGGCGACAGTCTCTTCATCGTTCATGGCCATGCGGCCGAAGGTTTCGCGGATATCCGTAGCCGCGGCGAGCGGATCGGGGTTGCCGTTGGGGCCCTCGGGATTGACATAGATGAGGCCCATCTGAACGGCGGCTAGCGGCCTCTTCAGATTGCGATTGCCGCTATAGCGCTCGTCGGCGAGCATTTTCTTTTCGGGACCCCAGTAGACGAGATCCGGTTCCCAATCGTCGGCGCGGCCGCCGGCGAAACCGAAGGTCTTGAAACCCATATTCTCGAGAGCGACATTGCCGGCGAGGACCATGAGATCGCCCCAGGAGAGCTTCTGACCATACTTCTGCTTGACGGGCCAGAGGAGGCGGCGGGCTTTGTCGAGGTTGGCGTTGTCAGGCCAACTGTTGAGGGGATCGAATCGCTGCTGGCCGCCGTCGGCGCCGCCGCGGCCGTCCATGGTGCGGTAGGTGCCGGCGCTATGCCAGGCCATGCGGATGAAGAAGGGGCCGTAGTTGCCGTAGTCGGCCGGCCACCAGGGCTGTGAGGTAGTGAGCACTTTGTTGATGTCCTGCTTGACGGCCTTGAGATCGAGTGTGGCGAATGCTTTGGCGTAGTCGAACTCCCTGCCGAGAGGATTCGACTCGGCGGAGTGCTGACGAAGGGGGGAGAGGTCGAGCTTGTCAGGCCACCAGAACTTGTCCGACTGCGGTTGCTGAGCGTTCGCGGGTTGGGTGATTACAAGCGACGCGGCCGCGACGGCGAGGCCGCAGAGCAGGGATTTCAGGTTCTTCTTCATAAGCTGAGTCTAGAGCGGCTATTAACATAGGTCAATGCGATTGCGGCTATGATGTTTATCGGACTTCCCTATGGCACAACGGACGCGGGCGCGCAGCTTCGATCTGCGGCAACTTGAATGCTTCTGCGCGGTGGCGCGGGCGGGCAGCTTCACGAAGGCGGCCGAGGATCTGGGGATCGCGCAACCGTCGCTTTCGGAGCAGATCGCGAGACTGGAGCAGAGCCTGGGGGCGGCGCTGTTCGAGCGGTTGAGCCGGAGGATCGAACTGACACCGCTGGGCGAAGCGATTCTGGGCAAGGCGCAGGCGTTGCTGGAAGACGCGGCGGCGCTGCCGGATCACTTCGAGCGGGCGCGGGAAGGCGTTCACGGTCCGCTGCGAGTGGGCGGGATTCCGACGATTTTGCCGTATTTTCTTGCGCCGCTGCTGAAGGGTTTCACGGAAAAGTACCGGGACGTCGATCTGCATGTTCGCGAGGGGACGACCACGGAACTGGTAGAGCAGGTTCTGGAAGGAGTGATCGACGTGGCGGTGCTGAGTCTGCCGGTGGAGGGGAGCGGCCTGGTGATGATGGAGTTGTTCCGCGATCCTCTGTACCTGGCGGTTCCGGTTGGCCACCCGCTGGCCTTGGCGGAGAAGGTGCAGTTGAGGCGGGTGGTCGGGGAGCGGCTGCTGATTCTGAAAGACAGCCACTGTTTGCGGGAGGAGACCCTGGCGGTGTGCGACCGGGCGCGGGCGCGCTTCGCGGGGCAGTTCGAGGCGGACCAGTTTCTGACGATCTTCGAGTGGATCCGGGCCGGGCTGGGGGTGAGCATCGTGCCGGAGATGGCGCGGCGGTTGAGCGAGGGGTGCCGGCTGATTGAACTGGAGCCGAAGGCAAGCCGGCGGGTGGGCTATGTGCGGCTGGAGAGACGTTACCTTTCCAAGGCGATCGAGGCGTTCACGGGGTACTTGAAGGAGTCGGCGAGAGGACGGAAGCCGGCTGGGGGGTAACCGGCGGTGCAGGCGCTGCTCGATGTGTTGCAGCGAGCGGGGATGAGGCGCAAGCTCGAGTTGCTGGCGGGCTAGGACACGACGTCGATGAGGGCCATGGTGCGTGGTTCCGCAAAGCGGCCGGGACAGGGTTGAGGCGGCGCCGCGACGGATGTGGCTACATGTGGCTATAATTCTGTCATGGAGACCGGGATTCGGAAACTTCGGGACAATTTGAGCCGCTACATCCGGCGAATCGAGGCGGGCGAGCGGGTGGTCGTGAAGGCTCACGGGCGAGTGGTTGCCGAACTCGCGCCGCCCGGAAGGACGACTTCAAGCCCAGCGACTCGATTTGAGCGCCTGATGGCGTCAGGCGCCATCAGGCCGCCGAGTGAAGAGGGGGATCCGCTGGAAGGCTGCCCGAAGATCCGGCTTCCTCGAGGGACGGCGGCCCGCCTGATCAACGACGACCGTGACGAAGAGTAAGTCCACACGCCGCCCGGGCGCCGAGGCGCAAGGCGTGATCGCGCCAGCGGCTTCGGGTGTGCCGGTCAGGCGGTACATCGAATCGAGCGCGCTGGTTGCGGCGCTTCTTGAGGGTGATCCTGCAGCGCGTGCGTCCATCCGAGCAAAGGGACAGATTGTCACCTCTGCGATCACGATCGCTGAAGCGGCTCGGGCTATTCTGCGAGCTCGCCTGTCTGGAAGAATCACCCTGCAGCAACACCGGGCGGCACTGGCCTCCATGCAGAGGTTCGCCCGGCGATGTCACATGGTCAACGTAACAGCTGAAATCCTCATTCAAGCGGGCCGCCCTTTCCCGGCAGAACCGGTCCGGGCTTTGGATGCGATCCACTTGGCGACGGCTGAAGCGTTGGAAGAATCCCCTGCTTTGCTGACGATGGTGACGCGCGACTCCCGCGTTCGTGAAAACGCCGAGGCGCTCGGCTATCCCGTCGAATAGCCATCGAACCGGTTTCAGTAGGGCCAGGGGGTTCCGTCCTGCCGGCGGATGGCGGGCCTGAGCCGCTTCACATAGGGGTACTTGCGGGCGGCGGCTTCGTTCACCTCGACCCCGAGGCCCGGCTTGCCGTTGATGGTCACGTAGCCGTCCTTGACGACGGGGAAGTCAGAAAAGACTTCGCGCGCTCCCGGTCCCCAGCCGCGCGACTCCTCCTGAATGCCGAAGTTGGGCACGGAGAGGCTGACGTGGCAGTTGGCGAAGTGAGTGATGGGCGAGATGTTGCCGGGGCCGTGCCAGGCGGTGAGGATCCCGTAGGGCTCGGCGGCGATGGCGACCTTTTTGCCAGTGGTGACGCCTCCGCAGTGAGCGAGGTCGTGGCGCACGTAATCGATCAGGTGTTCGGTGACGAGAGAGTGCCCTTCCCAGGCGCCGACGTAGACCTCGCCCATGGCGAGCGGCGTGGAGGCCTGCTGGCGGATGAGGCGGTAGGTATCGAGGTTTTCCGGAGCGGTGAGATCCTCAAGATAGAAGAGGCGGTAAGGTTCAAGCGATTTGGCGAGGCCGATCGCCTGATTCGGTGTGATGCGCTCATGAACGTCGTGGAGGAGGCCGATGTCCTCGCCAATCGTCTTGCGGAGGTGGTCGAAGAGCTTCGGCAGGGTACGGACGTAGGCTTCCGGCTCCCAGATTTCATCGGGCGGGAGGCCCTTCTCGTAAGCGGCCTGGGTGGCGGCGCGTTGTTTGTCCGATGGCGGGACGGCGTAACCGCCCTCCATGCCGGGAGCGGAGACCTGGACTTTGACCACCTTGTAGCCTTCGGCCATGAAGCGGCGGACACCGTCTTCCACCTGCTTGAAGTCGCGCCCTCCGGTGCTCCAGTAGGTGAGGAGCCGGTCGCGGACTTTGCCGCCGAGGAGTTCGTAGACAGGCAGCCCGGCAACCTTGCCCTTGATGTCCCAGAGCGCCATGTCGACGCCGCTGACCGCCGACATGTGAACCGAACCGGAGCGATAGTAGGGGAGATAGAAGATGCGCCGCCACAGCATTTCCGACTGCATCGGGTTTTGTCCGACGAGTCCGGGCGCAAGGTGCTCTTCGAGCATTTTGGCCACGGCCAGGTCGCTGCCAGTGCAGGTGGCGTCGCCCCAGCCGACCAGTCCGGGCTGGTTGGTGACGATCTTCACGAGCACGTAGTTGCCCATGGGCGACTTTTCGGGGTTGGTGACGATCGCTTCGACACCGGTGATCCGGATCTTGCCGGGCGCTCGCGATTGCGCCGCCTGGGCGGCCAGCGGCAACGGCAGCGCCAAGGCGGAGTTCAGAAACGCTCTTCGGTTCATGGCGGTTTGAAACGACCTCGCGCCGGGAATTCTATCGAAGATCGGAGGAAGAAGACAGCCCGCTACCGGCGGGCGGGAAAGGTGGCGGACTACAATGGGAGCGCAAGATGATCTTCAGAGGCGGTACGCTTGCCGCCGCCCTCCATTCGCATAAGGAAAGCGGGCAGGCAGCCATTCTGGCGCCAGGCCGGCTTCCGCTTTTGTATTCGGAGCTGCACGCATTCGTGGCGCGCACGGCGGACCGCCTCCGCGACATGGGTGCACGGCGTGGGCACCGTATCGCTTACGCGGGACCAAACGGGCCCGAAAGCGCGACGGCGTTTCTGGCGGTGGCCTCCTGCGCCGGTTTCGCGCCGCTCAATCCGGGCTACACGCAGCGGGAGTACGAGTTCTATCTTCGCGATCTGAAGGCGGACGCATTTCTGGCAAGCCCGGAAACCAAGGAGTGCGCGCTTGCAGCGGCGATGGCCGTCGAGATCCCGCTCATTCGCATGGAGCCCGATGCGCAGGCGCCGGCAGGAGTCTTCAACCTGAACGGGGACTGTACGTTCGAAGCGCCTGCATCCTCACGGCAGGAGGCGGCGCTCCTGCTCCACACTTCGGGAACGACCTCGCGTCCGAAGCTGGTCCCTCTCACCGAGGAGAACCTATGCGCTTCGGCGAGCAACATTTCGCGCACACTCGGTCTGGGTCCCGAAGACCGATGCCTGAACATCATGCCGCTTTTTCATATCCACGGGCTGATGGCGGCCTTGCTGGCTTCCATCCAATCAGGCGCGAGCGTCGTATGCACGAACGGGGTATACGGAACCCGGTTCTTCGATTGGATGGATGAATTCCGCCCGACGTGGTTCACCGCGGTCCCCACGATGCACCAGGCAATTCTGGCGCGGGCCGGGGAGCGGCAGGAGACGATCCGCTCCGCGGCGCTGCGGTTTCTACGATCTTCTTCGGCTTCTTTGCCTCCATCGGTCCTCGCGATGGCGGAGGAGACCTTTCAAGCGCCGCTGGTGGAAGCCTACGGCATGACGGAAGCGGCTCACCAGATGGCATGCAACCCGCTGCCGCCAGGAATCCGCAAGGCGGGTTCGGTCGGATTGGCGGCGGGGCCGGAAA
>CAYWST010000350.1:0-6100 GCA_964461075.1 uncultured Solibacteraceae bacterium
TGCAGGGCGCGCTCGAGCTGGCGGGCGATGCGAGTTCGCCCGATCGGATTGCGGTCGCAGCCGAGACGGGCGTTTGGGCGAGCGTGGACGGCGGGAGAACTTGGGCGGGGTTAAACGACGAGTTGCCGAATCTGGCGGTGCGGCGGTTGCTCGCGGCGCCGAAGGGGAGCACGGGGATCCAAATCGCGGCGTTGACCGCAGGGCGGCTGGAGACATTCGAGTGGCGCGCCGGCGAGGGCGGAGGCTGGCTGCCGGCCGCTGGCGGCTTGCTCGCCCTGGAGGAGGCGCTTCGACTGGAAGTCTATGAAAAAATTGGAGTTGAGGCCTCGACCGCAGCGCGTCTGGCAGGGGCGGTTTTCGCCGGGTCGGAGAATGGCCTGCTCTGGTCGAGCCAGGATGGCGGAGCGAGTTGGAGACAGTTCCAGGTTGCGGGCGGCGGGGCCGCCGAGCGCTTCTGGTTGAACCCCACGAACCCGAGAGCGGCGCTGGCCTTGATGCGGTTCGGAAGAGGATCGCGAGTCCTGCGGACGCTCAATGGCGGAGTCTGGTGGGACGATTTGACGGCCAACCTTCCGGAGCTTGAAGTCTCCGGGCTGACGGCGCACGCGGCGACGGGCGCCATCTATCTGGCCACGGACAGGGGAGTGTATTGGACTCTTGGGGATCTCCGCGCGCCGACGCCGGCGACGGCGTGGGAGCGGCTTCCCGCCGGATGGGGGGAAGGCGCGGTCAGAGATGTGAGGCTTGACGATGCGGGCCACCTGCTGATCGCCGCGGTTGAGGGTGAAGGTCTCTTCTCGGCGCTTGCCCCGCACAGGCTGAGACAACCGGTGCTCGTCGATGCGGCGGATCTGGCGGAGAGAGCCGTGGCTCCGGGCTCCGTGTTGAGCCTGCTTGGCGGACGAGCGGCCTCGGCCGGCGTCCAATCGCAGAAGGGCGCGGTCCTGGCAGCGCAGGAGAGCGAATCGCAGATTCAGCTTCCCTACGCGATTTCCGGTGAGCGCGCGAGTGTCGATATCGAAATCGAAGTCGCCGGGGGCAGAATCACTTTCGCACGGACGCTCAAGCCGGCCTCTCCGGCGATTGTGGTTGGGGGCAATGGCAACCCGATGGTCCTGGACGCCGAGAGCGGATTGCCGCTGGACGCGATGAACCCGGCGCGGCCGGGGATGAGGCTTCAGGTGTTGATGTCGGGGCTGGGCAAGGTGACGCCGGACTGGCCCGCCGGGCTCGCCGCGCCGCTCAGCGATGCGCCCAGGGTGGCTGCGCCTCTCCGCGCCTACCTGGACGGGACCGAAGCCGCAATCGAGCGCGCGACGCTCGCCCCCGGCTACATCGGCTACTATCTTGTGGAAGTCCGTCTGCCGGAGTCACTTCCGGCCGGCGCTTTCGAACTCTCCATCGAGGCGTCGGGCGCGCGAAGTAACGGCGTGAGGCTGATTGCGTCAGAGTAGTTGAAGTCCGACGAGTTCACGGAGCCTTGAAGATGACCAACTGCCGATGGCTGATGACCGTTTTCGCCGCCCTGCTGCCGGCCGGGGCGCTTGAAGCGCAGGAAGGCGAGAAACTCGCGCCCTTCTATCCGACCCCGGAAACGGTGGTGGAACGGATGCTGCGGTTGGGCGAGCTTAAACCGGGTGAGAGGATGTTCGACCTGGGCAGCGGCGACGGGCGGCTGGTGATCATGGCGGCCGACAAATTCAAGGCCGACGCGACGGGGATCGAAATCGACCCCGATCTCTACAAACAGTCCGCCGAGCGGATCAAGAACATGGGGCTCGAAAAGCGCGCTCGAATCGTCAACGGCGATATCCTGAAGCAGGATTTCTCGGCGGCCAACCTGTTGACCGTCTATCTTCTGCCAACCTCGAACGATAAGATCCGGCCGATGCTCGAAAAGCAGCTTAAAAAGGGAACGCGGGTGGTTGCCCACGACTTTCAGTTCGCCGGCTGGAAGCCCGTCAAAGAAGAGCACATCGAGGACGACGGCGAGGGCCGGAGCCATACCCTGTATCTTTATGTTGTCCAATAGACCGCGGTAACTCAGTCACACGGAGGCGCCTCGCTTGGTCGCCGAACAGATCGTCCTTCCATACCTATGGCGCCGCTACCTGAGCCTGCTGCGCGCTCTGGTGGGGGCGGCATGCCTGTGGGCGCTGCTGGGGAGCCCCGGAGTTCCCGGCAACACGCTGATCGCGCTGGTTGGCGTGGTGACGGTCTACAGCGCCGTGTCGGTCTTCTGGCGATGGCCGGAAAGGATCGACAAGCTTGGAATTCTCAACCTCGTTCTCGATCTGGTCGTCTTTCTGCTCTCGGTGGTGATCGCGCCGGCGCCGGGATTCTGGCTTCCGGCTTTCGCGGCGCTCTATCTGTTCCTGGCGATCGCCACGCTGCACGACTGGCGCGACGTGCTGCTGACGACCGTGCTCACGATGGCGTTCGTCTCCAGCGTCTCCGCGCCGGCCGGGATGAGCATCATTCCGCTGCTGCTGCTGCTCGGCATGTTCGGCATGGTGACCTCGCTCCAGAAGCAGAGCCTGCTGGACCGGCTGTCGAGCTCGTCGCGCCAGGCGCTTCATTACCGGATCGAGGCCCAGCGAGCCAGGGAGGCGGAGCGCGAACGGATCGCGGCCGATTTTCACGACGGGCCGCTGCAGAGTTTCATCTCGGTGCAGATGCGCCTGGAGATCCTGCGCAAAATGTTGGCCAAGAAGCCTGAAATGGGGATGGAAGAGCTCGCGAATCTGCAGGAGGTCGTGGCGAGGCAGGTCGCCGAAGTGAGAACCTTCGTACGCAGCATGAGGCCGGTGGAGGTGGAGGGCGCCGGACTCGCCGCGGCGCTGCGGCAGACGGTGGGCTTCTTTCAGAAAGACTGCGGCGTGACCGCCACGTTCAAGGCGGGCGCCGAAGCGATGCACGACGATCTGGAGGCTTCGCTCGACATCGTGCAGATCGTGCGGGAGGCGCTCAACAACGTGCGCAAGCACTCTTCAGCCTCGCGAGTGGCCGTCTCGCTCGATCGCGACGACGGCCACCTCGCTCTCGAGGTCGAGGACGACGGCACGGGCTTCCCGTTCACAGGGGAGTTCTCTCTCGAGGAGATGGAACTGCTTCGCATGGGTCCGGAGTCGATCAAGCGCCGGGTACGGAGCCTCAATGGGGATCTGAGCGTGATCTCGCGGCCAGGGCTGGGATCGACGCTACGGATCCGCGTTCCTCTCAACTGACTCAAAACGCCTACACTGTCCCTAGCCCCATGCGAATCGGCATCACGTGTTACCCCACATACGGCGGCAGCGGGATCGTCGCCACCGAACTCGGGATGGAGTTGGCGGCCCGCGGCCACGAAGTGCACTTCATCACCTACGCCAACCCCATCCGGCTCGATCCCGGCACGCCGCGCATTCACTACCACGAAGTCGAAGTCAGCACCTATCCGCTGTTTCAGCACCCGCCATACCTGCTCGCGCTGGCGTCGCGAATGGCCGAAGTCGCCGAGTGGCAAAACCTCGATCTGTTCCACGTTCACTACGCGATCCCTCATTCCGCCGCGGCGCTGCTCGCCCGGCAGATGCTCGCGCCGAAGCGCGTCGTGCCATTCATCACGACTCTGCACGGTACCGACATCACCATCGTCGGCAACGACCGAAGCTACTTCGCCGTCACCAAGTTCACCACCGAGCAGTCCGACGGCATCACGTCGATCAGCGAGTATCTGCGCAAGGAGACCACCGACGTCTTCGGAGTGACAAGCGACATACGGGTCATTCCCAACTTCGTCAACTGCGACCTCTACCGCCCCGCGGGCGCGCGCCACCCCGGACGCTGGCGCCTGCTCCACATCTCCAATTTCCGTCCCGTGAAGCGCATCACCGATTGCGTCCGCGTGCTCGCCCTCGCTCGCAAGCACGTCGACTGCGAACTTTGGCTTGCCGGCGACGGGCCGGACCGCGGCGACGCCGAGCGCGTCGCTTTCGAGCTTGGCGTGCATGAGGAGGTTCGTTTTCTCGGCAAGCAGAACCACATCGAGCGCCTGATTCCGCAGTGTGACGTGCTGTTGCTGCCGTCGAGGCTGGAGAGCTTCGGCTTGGCCGCGCTGGAGGGGATGGCCTGCGGAGTGGTCCCGGTGGCGACCAATGTCGGCGGCCTGCCGGAGGTCGTCACCCATGGCACAGACGGATTCCTGGAAGAGGTCGGCGACGTGAAGGCGCAGGCGGCGCGCGTCGTTGAGCTGCTTTCGGACAACGCCAGGCGGAGGGCGATGTCTGAAGCGGCGCGGGAGACGGCGGAGACGCGGTTTTGCACGACCCGGATCATCCCGCGCTACGAAAGTTATTACGAGGAGGTTCTTGCGGGAAGCCGGGTTGACGCTTGACATAGGGGTAGGGGGTATATAGGATAGAGGTGGAGGGTATTCAGCGATGTCCACCCCGCTCAAGCTTGCGATAGACGGAATGCACTGCGGTGGCTGCGTCACGCGCGTGACGAACGCGCTCGGGAAGGTGGACGGGGTTGAGGTCAAAAAGGTTGAAGTTGGGGCCGCGGAAGTGGTTTACGACGAGACGAAGGTGCGGGCCGCGGACGTTGCGGACGCGGTGAACCGGATCGGATTCACCGCCAGGGAGGCGTGAGGTGACTCCCGCAGGGAGCCCGGCGCGAGTGACGCTGGAAGTGCGGGGCATGACCTGCGCGGCGTGCCAGTCGTTCGTGGCCCGGACGCTCAGCGCAATGCCGGGCGTTGAATCGGCGAGCGTCAATCTGCTGGCGTCGAGCGCGACGGTCCGTTTCGATCCCGCCCGGGTGTCGCCGGCGGCGCTGGTGGAGGCGGTGAACCAGACAGGATACGAGGCCGCGGTCCGAGCCTCCAGACGCGCCGCACAATTGGACGACGGCGAGCACGACCGGCTCAAGCTGAAGACCGCGGCGGCAGCGGCGGGGGCGGCCGTGGCGATGATTCTCTCCATGCCGTTGATGGCGCACGCGGGCGGCGACGCTTTCCTGCACAGGCTTGCGATGTGGATGGACGGACCAGTCCGCGCGGCGCTGCCTTGGGTCTACGAGTTCCCGGCGGGTGCGCTTCGCTGGGCGCTCTTTGCGGTGACGCTGCCCCTGATTGTCTGGGCCGGCCGGCGGTTTTTTGTAAAAGCTTGGGCCGCGGCCCGGAACCGTCAGGCGGACATGAACACGCTGGTGGCTCTTGGAGCGGGGTCGGCGTTTGTGTATTCGACCGCAGTGACGGTGTTTCCCGGTTGGTTCGAGGCGCAGGGTCTGGGCGTGGACGTCTACTTTGAGGCGGCTGCGTTCATTCTGGCGTTCATCCTTCTTGGGAACCTGCTGGAGGAGCGGGCGAAGCGGAGGACATCGGAGGCGTTGGAGTCTCTTGCGTCGTTCGCGCCGTCGAAGGCGACGGTGGTGCGTGGGGACGCGGAGATGGAAGTCGGGATCGAAGAGGTGGAGCCGGGCGACATTCTTGTGGCGCGTCCCGGAGAAAGGCTGGCCGCCGACGGGGAGGTGATCTCCGGGCGGTCGAGCGTGGACGAGTCGATGCTCACGGGCGAGCCGATGCCGGTTTGCAAGGGCCCTGGCGATGCGGTGACAGGCGGGACGTTGAACTGTGACGGAATCCTGCGATACCGGGCGACGGCGCTGGGCGCGGAGACGGTTCTGGAGCAGGTTCTGAGGCTGCTCGAGCAGGCGCAGAGCAGCAAGGCGCCATTGGAGCGGCTGGCAGACAAGGTGAGCCGTTGGTTCGTGCCCGCGGTGATTTCGCTCTCGCTGGCCACGGCCGCGGCCTGGCTGTTGGCCGGCGGGACCGGCGCTGAAGCGGCCGCGGCGGCGGTCGCGGTGATTCTGATCGCCTGTCCGTGTGCGATGGGGCTGGCGGTGCCCGCGGCGGTGATGGTTGCAACGGGGCGCGCGGCGAGGATGGGCGTGCTGATTCAAGGGGCGGAGGGGCTTGAGCGGATCGGCAAGGTAGACACGGTCGTTTTCGACAAGACCGGGACTCTGACGGAAGGTCGCCCCGAGATCGTCGATGTCTTGCTGACGGAGGACGCCGATTGGGCCGTGGCGGCCGCGCTCGCAGTGCAGAGCCGGCATC
>CAYWST010000351.1:0-6076 GCA_964461075.1 uncultured Solibacteraceae bacterium
GGGCCGTGCGCCTGTCGCCGTGACGGGGATCAGCGGGCCGGCGGCGTCAGCATGGGGCGCGCCGCGGCTTCCGGCACGCGCTGTCAGCAGGGTTGTGATTGCGCGGCCGGTGCGATCTCCTCTTCGATGCGAAGAAGGCGGTTGTATTTGGCGAGCCGCTCGGATCTGGTCAACGAGCCGTTTTTGAAGAAGTCGCCCTGCCAGCCGACGGCGAGGTCGGCGGCCCAATCGTCCTCGGTTTCGCCGCTGCGGACGCTGACGGAGACCTTCCAGCCGGCGGCGCGGGCGAGGGTCAGCGACTCGAGCGCGGCGGTGAGAGTGCCGATCTGATTCACTTTCAGCAGAAGGGCATCGCAGGCGCCGCAGTCGATCGCGCGGCGGATGCGGAGCGGGTTCGTACAGAGCAGGTCGTCGCCGAGCACGACGGTCCGGCCGCCGAGCGATTGCCGAAGCAGCGGCCAGTGGACCCAGTCTTCTTCGGAGAGGCCGTCTTCGAGGCTGACGAGAGGATACTGGCCGGCCCAGCGGACCAGCTCGTCGACCATCGCGGGGCCGGTCAACTCGCGGCCGTCGAGGTGGTATACGCCGTCCGAATAGAAGTGGCTGGAGGCGACGTCGACGGCGAGCGAAATCTCGCGTCCGGGCTCGAATCCGGCTCGCCGGATGGAGTCGATCGCGAGATCGAGCATGGCGCGGGCGGAGTCGAAGGGAGGGGCGAGGCCGCCCTCGTCGGCGACCAGGAGCCTCATTCCGTAGCGTTCAAGCGAGAGCTCCGCGGCGCACTGATAGACTTCCGAAGCCGCGGCGAGGGCGTCGTCGACGGACGGAGCCGCGGGGACGATCAGCACGTCCTGGATGGCGATCTGCTTGCCGGCGTGTTTGCCTCCGCTCAACAGGTTGATGGTGAGCACCGGGATTCTCCCGACCGCTGTTCGGGCCATATCGGCGAAGTGGCGGTATAAGGGGACGCCTCTTTCGGCGGCATGAGCGCGAGCGAAGGCGATGGAGACGGCGAGCATCGCGTTGGCTCCGAGGAAAGAGGCGTCCGGCGTCCCGTCGAGAGCGATGAGAGCGTTGTCGAGTTCCGCCTGCGTGGCGAACGCGGAGCCGGCGAGGCGGGCGCGAATCAGCGTCGTGATGTGGCCGGCGGCCTTGCGGCAACCGAGGCCGCGGTAGCGCTGCGGGTCGCCGTCTCTCAATTCGAGCGCCTCGAAGGTTCCGGTCGACGCGCCCGAGGGCACGGAGGCAGCGGCCTTGACACCGCTGGCAAGTTCACATTCAGCCTGGACCGTGGGCCGGCCGCGGCTGTCGAGGATTTCGCGTCCACGAAGCTCGCGGATTACCGGCATCGTTCAACCTCCCGGATGAAACGGTTCGCAAGCGCGCCGACCGTCGCGGGCGGCGCGCTCATCAAGTTTAAGCAGGCCGCGCGCTGCCTCAGTTTTTCCGAGGGGTCCAGGTACTCGAGCTGGGAGCGGCCGGCGACGCGCGCGAGCAGGCAGCCGAGCGTATGCGCCGCCGCGCCGGCCGGATCGGGCGCGCCCTGGCGATAGCTCCGCCAGAATGCGCCAGCGCCCTCGAGCAGGGCGGCGCGCTGCGATGGCATGTGATGCGCCTTGCTCAGGAAGTGAGCGAAGACGAAGCCGAGGTCGAACGCGGGATCGCCGAAGTGGATGACTTCGTGATCGAGCAGGACCATGCGTTCCGGGGTCACGAGCAGGTTCTTGGGGCTGAAGTCGCCATGAACGAGAGCGAGGCGGCGCGACCGTGTTTGATCGCAGAGAGATGCGAGGAACGCCGCGGCCTCGGGGACTTCGCGCGCTGTGTACTCGTAGTAGGGCTCAAGCCGGAGGGACTCGAAATAGGTGGCGCCGGAGAAAGCGGCGGCGAATTCGCCGCTGCGAGCCGCGCTTTCGCGGTGAATCCGGGCCAGCAGATCGCCGGCGGCCATGAAGTGATGGGAATTCACCGTACCGGCCAGGAGCAGCGTTTTCCAATTCTGCGCCGATGCGCCGGCGGCGGTCATGACGAACAAGTGATTTGCGGGGTCCTCGAAGACGACCTCGGGGACTGAGCCCGCGGGCAGGATGGAGGCCAGAGCACGCGCGCCTTCCGCTTCGCGGGCCGAGCGAGCCGGAGAGCTGAGCCATTCGACATGAACGCGAAGAGCGGGTAGCGCCTGCTTGACCACCCAGCGCTCACCTGAAGGCCGCTCGACGAGCATGGTGCGGCTGGAGACGCCCCCGGCGAGCCGGGAGATGACGGCGGGCTCGGAAGGAAGGAGGAGGCCCTGTGCGACGAGGTACCGAAGGAGCAGTTCAGGGACTTCAATATCGAGGCCGGACCCGGCCATGGGGTCACCCATTGACGACATTGACCGGATTGCCGGCGAGGAAAGCCGCGATATTCGCCACAGTCTGATCGAGGAGCCGCGCTCTGGCTTCTTTGGTCGCCCAGGCGATGTGGGGGGTGACGATGCAATTCGGCGCGGAGAACAACGGACTCGGCTCGCGCGGCGGCTCCACGGGCAGGACATCGAGGGCTGCTCCGGCCAGCGTGCCGGCGGCGAGGGCGGCGGCGAGGTCCTGCTCGACCACGAGCGGCCCGCGCGAAGTGTTCAGGAGAAGAGCCGAGGGCTTCATCCTTGCGAGCCGTGAGGCATTGACGAGACCACGATTGGCGGGCGTGAGGGGACAGTGGAGGCTGACCACGCCGGCGCGTTCGAAGAGCTCGTCGAGTTCAACCCACTCGAAGCCGGCGTAGGGCAGCGGATCGCCGCGATAGACGTCCGTGCCGATGATGGTCATGCCGAACGCGTCGGCGATGCGGGCGACGCGGCGGCCGATGCGGCCGAGTCCTACGAGACCGATCGTCTTGCCGGCGAGCTCCTGGAGGGGGCTCAGATGATAGGACCAGTCAGGCGAGCGGCCCCAATCTCCGGATGAGACGGAATCGGCGTGGCGCTGGATGCGGTGGCACAACTCGAGCAGGAGCGCGAAGGTGAACTGCGCGACCGAGTCCGTGCCGTAGGTGGGAACGTTGGTGACGGCGATGCCGAGCTTGCCTGCCGCGGCGGCGTCGACGACGTCATATCCGGTGGCGAGGACTCCGATGTACTTGAGCTCGGGAAGTTGCTTGAGGAGCGGCTCGCGCAAAGGCGTCTTGTTGGTGAGAAGGATCGCCGCGCCGGCGCAACGGCCCGCCAACTCTTCGGGCGCCGTTCTTGGATGGACCGCGAGTTCGACAAGCCGCTCCAGAGGACCCCAATCGAGATCACCGGGGTTCAGAGCATATCCGTCAAGGACAACAGCTTTCATTCGACAATCCTACCGTGAAGCATCCGGCGAAAGAATGGCGCCGGAGGCGGCGTCGAAGATGAGAGAACTGTTGGGAGTGAACCGGGCTTCAACAGATCCGCCGGATCGCAGGCGGATCGTGCGCGCGCCGCCGGCTTTGGAGTGAATCAGGACGAGCCCGCCGCCGGCATGAACGATATCGCCGGTTTCGGTGTAGAGGTGCGCGCCGGCATGAGCGAAGATCTCGCGCCACCGAGCCGCAGGGAGCGCGGGCGAGCCGGTGTGAAACCAGACGCTCCCATCGCGGGAAAGGCCCGGGGGTTGAGCGCCCAGCGTGAAGGCGGGAGAGAAGGGCAGGCCCGCTGCAGGGCGGAGATCAAGGCCGGTGACCTCGCGCGAAAAGTCGAGGCTGAACCGGCCGCCGTCGGTGTAGCCGGGCAGACCCTGGAACACGACTTCCCTGCCCTTGCCGACGATCTCGCGGCGGATGAAGCGGCGCTGCGCAGCGGACATCAGCCAGGTGTTGGCGAAGACGACCAGGCGGAAGCGAGAGAGGTCGAGCTTCTCCAGATCCCGAAGATGGACGGTTTCGATGGCTGCGCCGGCGGCCCAGGCTTCAGTGACGGTGCGGTTGACGGCGATGGGGTCGGTGAGACGATCCGTCCCCTGAACGGAGCCGGTGTAGTAGAAGACTTCGGTATCGAAGACGAGCAGGACGTCGCCGGCGGGCTTATATGGGCGGGCGTGATAGCGGTCGAGCAGTTGCTTGAGGCGGGCGATCTCGGCCATGAGACGGTCATCGAGCCACCAGCCGGAAAGGTTCGCGGGGCCGAAGTCGTAGTACCAGAGGCCGGCGCCGCGGGTGTAGGATTCGAGCACGTTGCGGCGGAGGATGGAGATGTCGCCGGGCGCGTCGGCGAGGGTGAAGGCGGTATCGACGTTGTTCCGCCACCTCCAGGACGGGGTCTGGTCCATTTCGTCGAGAAAGAGCTTGCCGTTGAGGCGGACGGATTCGATCAGTGCGCGGGTGATGCCGCAGGAGCCGGGGTCGCGGTAATCGCCGCCGTAGGCCTGGGGCGCGCTGAGGTAATCGACGTGGGGCGAAGAGAGCACCTCGTGCAGACAGAGGTGACCGCCGGCGGCCTGGCGGTCGAACATCGAGAAGAAGTAGCCGTAGAAGGTCCCGGTGAGGATGGGGCGGGGCCAGTTGCGTTTGACGAGCGCGCAGAGGCCGGTGATGCGTTCGGCGACGAGAGACTGCTGGCAGCGGTAGTAATCGATGACGCCGGCGCGCGCGGCGGGGTCGCGGAAGATGCCGTGGTCGAGGGCGCGGCGGGCATCGAGTCCGGGAACGGGAGTTGGGGACTTGCCGAGACTGCGCCGGAAGCCGTCGAAGCGGCGCTGCATGGGCGCGCTCGTATCGGGCTCGTTGCGCATGAAGCCCCAGTAGTGCCACTCGCCGTAAACGCCGCAAGCGACGTGCAGGCCGCCGAGGGCTGCGCCTTCCGGGGAGCGGGCGAGGCCCTGAAGGAGTTCAACGGTCTTCTCGCGGGCGATGGCGTACCACGCCTCGGAGGCGAGGCTCGCGCGGGGCGCGCGGCGAAGGTCGTCCTGGAGGACGCGGACAGGCTGCGTGCGGTCGATCTTCTCGAAATCGCCATTGGCGTAGCGAGTGAGTTCGTCGGGATTGTCGCGATTCCACCATTGGGGCGCGTTGACGTGCCAGCGGAGAACGACAGCGGCTTCGGGGCAGAGATCGAGGATGCCGCGGAGCTGGCGGCGGGCAAGGCCGATGGAGAGGGGGCCGGGTTTGGTCCAGCAGTCTTCGAGGAAAAGGTCGAGCTGAAAGAGGCGGAAGCCGGCCTGGACGAAGCGCTCAATGCTCATTCGCGGCATCTCCTCCCAGGAGAAGCGGCCGCCGGGGCAATCAGTGAGGGCGTAAAAGGCGGCGTGGACAGGCTCACCGCGGAGGCAGAGCGTGGGCTTGCCGAGGGTCTGGCGCACTTCAAGGACGGCGGGCGGCGGCGCAGATTGGGCCGCGGCGAGGGCGGGGGTCTTGAGGAAGCTGCGGCGATCGATCATAGGCGCAGGACGGACTCCAAGGTATCAGATGGGCGGAAGGGCGGCGACCTGAGGCGTTGCGGCTCTCTATGCTGGAAGAATGCAGCCTGAACACAAACAACAGCGCGCAATCATGACAATCTGCCTGTTGGCGGCGTTTTCCGACGGAGGCAAGAGCGAGAGCGAGCGGGAGCAGATTCGGAAGATCACCGAAGGACTGGGGGCGGGGGAAGCCCTGAACCTGCCGGGGCTCTATCAGGACGTTCTCCTGAAGCGCGTGACGGTGGAGGGCGCGGCGGCGGAGCTGCCCGCTGGAGAGTTGCGGCAACTGGCGTACGAGATGGCGGTGTGCGTGTGCGACGCCGACGGCGCGCGGCAGGCGGGCGAGAGCGCGTTTCTGGCGAGGCTGAGCGAGGCGCTGGGATTGGAGGCGGCCGCGGCAGGTGAATTCGCCAGGCGGGCCGATGAGGTTTCCGAGCCGCCGGTGGCGGACGCGGCGAAACCGGACCGGAGCGAGATCGATTCGATGGTGCTCAATTACGCGATTCTGAACGGAGCGCTCGAGCTGCTGCCGCAGCCGCTGGCGTCGATGGCGATCCTGCCGCTGCAGACGAAGATGGTCTACCGGGTGGGCAAGGCGCACGGCTTCGAGTTGGACAGCGGGCACATCCGGGATTTCGCGGCGACGCTCGGGGTCGGATTCACGGGCCAGTATGTGG
>CAYWST010000352.1:0-6059 GCA_964461075.1 uncultured Solibacteraceae bacterium
GGGCGAACACTACGGACAGTCGGTCCAACGCGGCTGCTGGGGCGACGGCTCGCGCTTCCTCGACGCCGTGGAGGAGTATCACGCCAGCTACGCCACAGTTCACTGGTATCCCCGCGAATTCCTCGAAAAGAACCGAGACCTCGTCCGAAGAGTCAACCTCCGGCTCGGCTATCGCCTGCAGTTGCTCGAAGCCTCATGGCCCGCTGAAGTCAGACAGGGAGAGCCTCTCCTGGCGGGCTATCGATGGCGCAACGCGGGCGTCGCCCCCTGTTACCCAGGCGGATTCCCGGCCATCACTCTGAAGGACGCCAAGGGCGGGATCGCCGGTGTCTTCGTCGACGAAGCCTTCGACATGCGGTCGCTCCCCGTTGGCGCGCCGGAGAAGACCATGCCGGTCGGGCGCGAAATCAAGTCGCAATCGCAGGCCTCCAAGCCCCTCATCGCCTTCGCCCTGCCTCCGGCAAACATCCTCAAGCCCGGGACCTATTCGCTGTGGATCTCCGTCGGCGACCGCACCGGCAAGCCCATCCTTGCTCTGCCGCTCCCCGATGACGACAACGCCCGCCGCTACAAGCTCGGCACGATCACCATTTCCGGGCAGTAACTACCGCCCGCGCGAAACCTCGGCGATTATCTCTTCGAGCGTCGAGACCGCAAAATCCGCCTGATCCTTCGAGATCACCAATGGGGGCGCCAGCCGGATCGAGTTCCGGCCCGCTCCCAGCACCAGCAGGCCCCGGTGAAACGCCATCTGCTCGATGCGGTCCCGCAGCTCCGGCGCCCGCTCTTTGGCCGCCTGGTTCGCCACGATCTCAAAGCCCAGCATCAGCCCCATTCCCCGGACATCGCCCACGATCGGGTATTTTTGCGTCCACTCGATCATGCGCGTCTTCATGTGCTCGCCCACCAGCGCCGCATGATCCACGAGCTCGTCCTCCAGCAACTCGATGGTCGTCATCGCCGCCGCGATCGAGACCGGATTCCCTCCGAACGTAGAGGCGTGCGCTCCCGGCGTCCACTGCATATAACGCGCCTTGGCTACGGTTGCGCTCAGCGGCAGCCCGCTCGCAATCCCCTTGGCGATCGCCATGATGTCCGGCTCCACCTCGAAATGCTCGCAGGCGAACATCTTTCCCGTCCGCCCCATCCCGCTCTGCACCTCATCGGCCACCAGCAGGATTCCATGCCGCTCGCACACCGCCCGCAGTTCGGTGAAGAACTTGGCCGGCGGCACCACATATCCACCCTCGCCCTGCACCGGCTCGACGAACACCGCCGCCACCTCCTCGGCCGGCAGAATCGTCCGGAAAAGCTCATCCTCCAGTACCTTTACGCACTCCACCGCGCAGGTGTCCGGATGCCGCCCGTAGGCGCAGCGGTAGCAGTACGCATAAGGAATGTGGGTCACCGAGGCCGCCAGCGGCGCGAAGCCTTTCCGCTGAACCGATTTCGACCCCGTGAGCGAAAGCGCGCCCATCGTCCGGCCGTGGAACCCGCCGAGAAACGCGATGAACTTGTCTCGCCCGGTGTGGTAGCGGGCCATCTTGATCGCCGCCTCGATCGCCTCCGTGCCCGAGTTGCCGTAGAACACTCGCTTCGATTCCCCGCCCGGCACCAGCGCCGTCAGCTTCTCCGCCAAATCCACCATCTCCGGGTAATAGAAGTCCGTCCCCGACATATGGAGAAACCGCTCCGCCTGCCGCCGGATCGCCTCCACCACCCGCGGATGGCTGTGGCCGGTGGCCACCACCGCGATCCCCGCGTTCAAATCCAGAAACCGGTTCCCGTCCACGTCGGTCACCATCGCCCCTTCCCCGTGGTCGATCACCAGCGGGTAGCTCCGCGTGTAGCTCGGCGACAACAGCGCGTGATCCTTTTCGATCACCGCCCGCGCCTTCGGACCCGGCAGCGCCGTCACCATGTGCGGCAGCTCCGGCCGGGAAATAGAATGAGCGGATTCGCGATTCATGGGATTCTCCTCGGGGTGGATTCAAGCGGACGCGACAGGCTTGCCGGCGTATTCGCCGTCGCCGCTAGTCGCAGCCGAAAAGGGAGGGACGCAAAGCCGATGGCGTGGCCTGCATAGAGCCAGTGTAAGCTACAATCTCAGATTTGAGGAGCCCCGCCCCTTTGAGCACTTTACCTCTGGAAATCTCGCCCCTCGACGCCCGGGCCAGGATCGACGCCGGCGACGCCGTCCTGATCGACGTTCGCGAAGCCGCCGAATACGCCCTCGCCCGCATCGACGGCGCCGAGCTCATCCCGATGAACACCATCCCGCAGCGCCTCCAGCACCTCGAAGCGATTGCCGACGAGAAGCTCCTCATCGTCCATTGCCACCACGGGATGCGCAGCCTCAACGTCGTCGACTGGCTTCGCCGCCAGGGCGTCGCCAACTGCCAGAGCATGGCCGGCGGCATCGAGCTTTGGAGCGCCCAGGTCGATCCCAAAGTGCCCAGGTATTAACCATGACCCGCAAGTTCTACACCAAGCCCACTTGAACCACCTGCCGCAAGGCGAGGAGTTTCCTCGCCGGGAAGCGAATTGAGGTGGAAACAATCGACCTCAATCGGGGTTTAACCGTTGAGGAGTTGGACCGCCTGATTGGTGACCGCAACTACCTGGACTTTCTCAATCCAAAGAACGAGGTCTATCGGGAGCTTGGGATGAAGCTCGATCCGCCGCCCCGCGCCGAGGCGCTCAAGCTGATGGCCGCTCACCCGAATCTCATCCGGCGGCCGCTGCTCGTCGATGGGGAATCCATCCGGTCCGGGTTCAAGCCCGAGGAGTGGGCCGATCTCAAGTAGCATGGAATTGGAATGAGCGACGCTGGGCGGCCTCCGCTGCCAACCAAACTTCCTCTGAAACTCCCGCCCAAGGGTGCGCTTCCCGAGCGCACCGCCCCTGGCGGGGCAGCCGCGCCCGCCGCGTCGAAGACGGCCGCGCTGCGCGTGGAATCTCCCGCGCCGTCCAGGCCTCCGGCTCCCGCCGCCGCCCGCCCCACCGACCGGACGATGGAGATCAAGTCCGAGATCCATCGCAAGCTCCTCGGCGTCCTGAACCTCGAAAAGGTCTCCTCCATCCCCAAGGACCGCCTCCGCGCCGAGATCGGACGCGTCGTCGAACGGCTCGTCGAAGACGAGCGCGTCCCCATGACAACCGCCGAGACCAATCGACTCGTCGAGGAGGTCCTCGACGAGGTCCTCGGACTCGGTCCCCTTGAGCCGCTCCTGAAGGACCCCTCCATCAGCGACATCCTCGTCAACAAGTTCGACAAGGTCTACATCGAGCGCGGCGGACGCCTCCAACTCACTCAGGTCCGCTTCCGCGATAACGGCCACCTTCTCCACATCATCGAGAAGATCGTCTCGCAGGTCGGCCGCCGCGTCGATGAAGCTCAACCCATCGTCGACGCCCGCCTCGCCGACGGCTCCCGCGTCAACGCCATCATTCCTCCGCTCACCCTGGACGGCCCGGCGATGTCGATCCGCCGCTTCGGCCGTCACGTCGTCACCAGCGAGGAGATGCTCGAGTACAAAACCCTCTCCCCCGGGATGCTCCGCTTCCTGGCCGCCTGCGCCCAGGCCAAGGTCTCCACCCTGGTGAGCGGCGGCACGGGCTCCGGCAAAACCACCATGCTCAACGCCCTGTCCCGATTCATTCCGGAAGAGGAGCGCATCGTCACCATCGAGGACACCGCCGAGCTCCAGCTCCAGCAGCGCCATCTCGTCAAGTTCGAAACCCGCCCCTCCAACCTCAACAAGGAAGGCGGCATCAATCAGCGCCAACTCCTCCGCACCGCCCTTCGAATGCGCCCCGACCGCATCATCATCGGCGAGTGCCGCGGCGCCGAAGCCCTCGACATGCTCCAGGCGATGAACACCGGCGTCGAAGGTTCGATGACTACCATTCACGCCAATTCGCCCCGCGACGCCTTCTCCCGCCTCCAGTCCATGATGCTCATGGCCGATATTGAGATCCCCGCCCGCGTCCTCGTCCAGCAGATGTCCAACGCCATCAAGCTCGTCCTCCAACTCTCCCGCCTGCAGGACGGCTCCCGCAAGATTCTCACGATCGCCGAAGTCACCGGCGTCGAAGAGGACCGCGTTCACACCAAGGACATCTTTGTCTTCGAGCGCACCGGCGTCTCCGACCAGGGCAAAGTCCAGGGCCGCTTCAAGTGGACCGGCTACAAGCCCAAAGTCCTCGACCGCTTCCGCATGATGGGCGTGACCGTCCCCGACTCCATCTGGGATGAAGTGCTCAACGTCAATCTTTAAGAGATCAGTGTGTATGCCGCCTGAAGCGGAGCGCCGCCGGCCTCCCGCATGATCAGGCGCACGGCCCGGCGAATCCGCTTTCCGAAGCTGGGCGCGCTCCTGCCAGACTGTCTCCCACTTCGAGGTTCCAACGCGGCACGAACGGGCATGATCCGGCTCGACCCGCCTCCGTTCACACCTTCGCTGGTTAGTTGGCCATCTCAATCGCCATCGGTCCGAACACCGGCGCCGGCATGTCCCGCGAGTCGCGCAGATTGACATAGGGGTCCCGGCCAAGCCCGTAATGCAACTTGGCTCCCTCGGGCATCTTTCCCTGAATGAGAAGCTCCACGACGTTCGAATTCGCGTGGCTGACTCGCTGGCGATAGATCAACGGCTGGGGCGCGCCCGTAGCGTCTACGATGACGAACCCGTTCAGCCGCCCGTCATGGGTGAGATGGCCGTTCACGTCCGAAAACTCCACCGAAATGACATTCCCCTTCATCCGCGCCGCGACCGGCCTCGGTCCCTTCTTTGCGGTTCCCAGCGCGAGGTTCGCCAGCCGGATCCCCAGCCGCGTGTTCGCGCCGGTTCCAACGTGGATCGGGTCGTCCAACTCACAGTCCACGCATGTCGTCATCGCCGAATTCGCGATTTCGGATTCGAGGCGCCTCTGCGCCTCCTGCACCATGTTCCAGCCTGCGTGAGGAGCCGCCGATACGTGCCGGCCGATCTGGACGTAATAGAAAGGCAGCGCAGGCGCGCCAAGATCCCGCCTGAACGCTTCAACAAGCGCCTTGAACTTGTCCCCAAACAGCGGCGCCGCTTTCTCCGATGCGTCCGACTCGCCCTGATACCAGAGCACGCCCTTGATCTTGCCGCCGGCCAGCAGCGCCCTGCGAATGGTTGCGCCGTAGAGTGAATCCCCGCCGCGATCCTTGAGCGCCGGGTTCCACTGGTCCATCGAGGTGCCCCCATGCGCGCATGGCAGAAGCCCGACCGGAACGCCGGTGCGCCGCACCATCTCAAGCGCAAAGGGGAGCCCGACGCCCGATCCCTTCTTGCGATTGGCGATGAAATCGCGCAGCGCCTGGCCTTCAAGTTTTACCGGCTCCACTCCCGGGGCCGGTCTTCTCCAGTGAACGCGGTCCGCCGCATCCACCAGCCGGTGTAGCGGATCCGACGCCATCACCCATGTGTCCGTCTGGTCGAACGAGTTCACCATCGAACTTGGCACTGGAAGGTTCTCAAGATTGCCGACGCCTTCCATATTCGACTGGCCGGCCAGCAGCCACAAGTCTCCGACCAGGACGTTCGAGACCGCGATCTGCATCGTCGCGGCCCGCAGTTCAATCCGGTATGGACCACCCGTGGGAAGATTCTCGATCGCGCCTTTCCAATCTCCGCCTTTCACCTGGCCGATTGTCTTCCAGTCAAATCCGGCCAACGGCATTCCGTTGAGAATGACGCGCGCCTCCACCGTCGCGGCGGCGGGAGGCGCGACGCCCTCAATCTGAACCGTCGCCGTGTTGGCCGCGCCGCGTTGAAAGACCTGGTAGTCCGTGACGCCCGACCTGATCCGCAAGGCCTGCGCGAATAATGGAACAGCGAGAAGAAATAGGGTGAGGAGTCTCATGGGTACCGGCTCAAATATAATGCTGGCCATGGTCACACAGCAACATGCGCGGCGCGGTTTCCTGCGCACAGCCTCCAAGGCGGCACTGTTCGCATCGGCAGCTTCCTACTCGAGAATCCTCGGCGCCAACGAGAAGGTCAACCTCGGGCTCGTCGGCGCCGGCG
>CAYWST010000353.1:0-6048 GCA_964461075.1 uncultured Solibacteraceae bacterium
CCGCAAGACAGGGCAGCTCCTCATCGGCTTCGCCGCCGAAACCGAAAACCTCGTCTCTGAAGCCCGCCGCAAGCTCGAAACCAAGGGCTGCGACATGGTCGTCGGCAATCTCGTCTCCAAAGATGGAATCGGCTTCGAAAGCGACCTCAACGAAATCGTCCTCGTGATGAGAACCGGAGAAAACTTCTCGCTGCCGCGCGCTCCGAAGCGCGAACTGGCCGACCTCATCCTCGACCAGGCGCTCAAGCTCCGGCTGGCGCTGCACCATCAGTCTTGAGCCGCCTCCTCTGAGAATGGACCTCGATACTCTCCGCAAATCCCTCGCCTTCTACAGAGACCTCGGAATCTCCACGCTCTATCTGCCGGCCGCCGCGCAAGCGCCGCCGCAAGCGCCGCCTGAACCGGCTGCCGCCGCTCCCGCTCCAATCATGTTCCCGTCCCTCTTCCCTTCCGCCGATCAGGACGGCAGCCTCGACTCGATCCTTGCCGATATCGGCGACTGCCGCCGCTGCCGACTCTGTGAAGGCCGGAACTCCATCGTTTTCGGCTCAGGTAATCCGCAAGCGCGCCTCGTCTTCGTCGGCGAGGGTCCCGGAGCCGACGAGGACGCCCAGGGCCTTCCCTTCGTCGGCCGCGCCGGCCAACTCCTCACGCAGATGATCGACGGCACCGCCGCCAGGGAGGGGCTCGCCATCCGCCGCCCCGACGTCTACATCTGCAACGTGGTCAAGTGCCGGCCCCCGGAAAACCGCACGCCGCTCCCTGACGAGATGGAAGTCTGCGGCCAGTTCCTCTTTCGGCAGCTCACCACAATCAATCCGCGGGCCATCTGCGCCCTCGGCGCCACCGCCGCCCGCGCCCTGCTCGGAGCCAAAGAGGGCATCATGAAATTGCGCGGCCGCTGGCATCACTGGCGCGACATCCCCGTCATGCCCACCTACCATCCCTCCTACCTGCTGCGCCCCTACAATCAAAACGCCAAGCGGGAAGCCTGGGAAGATCTCAAGAAAGTCCTTCACTATGTCTACGACCAGCCGCCGCGGCCTCTTTCTGACTTTTGAGGGCCTCGACGGCTGCGGCAAGAGCACGCAGATGCGCCTGCTCGCCGCCCGGCTTCGCGCTGCCGGCAGGACCGTCGTCGAAACCATCGAGCCCGGCGGCACGGCCGCCGGCTCCCAGATCCGCCGCATCCTCCTCGACCCCGAAAACGGCAACCTCGATCCCATCGCCGAGATGCTGCTTTATTTCGCCGCCCGGTCGCAGAATGTCGCAGAAGTCCTCCTGCCCGCCCTCAACCGCGGAGAGATCGTCCTGAGCGACCGCTGGACCGATTCCACCTGGGCCTATCAGGGCTATGGCCGCGGGCTCGGCTCCTCTATCGTTCAGGACCTCGACGAGATCGCCTGCCGCGGCCACAAGCCTGACCTCACCTTTCTCATCGAGATCGATCTGGAAACCAGCCTCGCGCGCGCCCGCTCCCGCAATCGCGAGAGCGCCGCCGCCGATACCCGCATGGACGATCAGAGCCGCGCCTTCTTCGAGCGCGTCCGCGAAGGTTACGACACCCTCGCCGCCGCGTTGCCCGAACGCATCGTCCGCATCGACGGCCACGGAACGGTGGAAGAGGTGGCCGCGCGCGTCTGGAGCGCTCTCCAGGAAAGGTTGAACGCCAGTGTGCGCTGAAGTCTTTCCCGATTTTTATGGCAATCCTCAGATCGCCCGCGCCCTTCTGTCGATGCTCGAAACCGGCCGCATCGCGCAGACCATTCTCCTCGCCGGTCCTCAGGGCGTCGGCAAGGCCACCCTCGTCCGGCGCTTCGCCGCACGCCTGCTCGGCGATCCCGCGCGCATCGAACGCGACGACCTCAGCCTCAGCCCAAACCGCGATCTCATCGCCGAGCGCGAAAAATGGCCCAGCGAAAAACGGTCTGACGACCCGCTGCTCTTCTCCTCGCACCCCGATTTCGTCACCTTCTGCCCGGAAGGCCCCCTCCGCCAGATCTCCATCCAGCAGATGCGCCTGCTCCGGGAACGCGCCCAACTCCGCCCGCTCAAAGGCCAATGGCGCGTCTTCCTCATCGATCAACTCGACCGGGCCAATCTCCAGGCCGCCGATTCCCTGCTCAAGACCCTTGAAGAGCCGCCCCCGCACCTCCTCCTCTTCCTGACCGCCGAAAACGCCTTCGACCTCCCGCCCACCATCCGCTCCCGTTCCATCCTGTTTCATCTCAACCCGCTCAGCGACGGCGAGATGAAACAGTTCGCCGCCTCGCGCAACCTCCCCGAGTTGCAGCGCCGCATCTCGCTGGCCGCCGGCTCCCCCGGCCTCGCGGCTTCGCTCGATCTCGCGCTCTACGACAAGCGCCGCGGCGTCATGCTCGCTCTGCTTGAGTCCGCATCCGGCGCCAGCCCCTTCGCTCATTGGGTCCGCCAAAGCGAGAGCTTCCTCGCCAGCAAGAGCGAAAAGCTCGATCATTACTTCAAACCCGCCTACTCGCTCCTGGAGGATCTTCTCATCCTTCAATCCGGAGGATCCAGCATCCGGAATTCCGATCTGCGGAACGAACTCGATCATCTCGCCCGCCGCGTCTCCTTCGAGTGGATCCTCGAAGCCGTCCGCCTTGTCGACGAACTTGTCGATCTCCAGCGACGCAATGTCCAGAAGGGCCCCAGCGTCGATCAGATGGCAGTCACCCTCCGCGCATCTCTCCACCTCGCCTGACCGGTTCTTTCGCGGCCGGCCCCGAACTCCGCTCTGCCATCGCCGGGCGGAGACGTAGACTGGCACTGGATCCGGAAGCGTCCATGTAGGTTCTCACTCTTGCCCTGCTCTTCCTCGACAAAGCCGCAATCCCGCCCGGCGCTTCGGCCATGCTCTACCTGCCTGCCGCGCCCGCCGGCTCCGCGCCAGCGGGGGCGTAGTTCCTCCGCGTCGAGAAAGGAAAGGCGCTCTACGAATTGGCGCCTGGCCCCTGTTCTTTTAGTTCAAGATCGCAAGAAATTCGCTAGAATCCTATTCCATGATCTGGGCTTGTCTGTATCTCGCGGCGCAGGCCGCGGCCGTCTCCATTGTCGCGGGGGATGCGGCTGCGGACGTCAAGCTGAATGAGCCGTTCGCAGTCGCTTTCGATCGCTCCGGCAACTGGTACATCCTCGAGCACAAAGGCCGGCGCATCGTCCGCGCCTCCAAGGACGGAAAGTTCACGGCCTATGCCGGTCTCGATGCCCAGATTCCAGTCAAGTTCAATGACCCGCATGGGCTCGTCTCAACGCGTGACGGCCGTACCCTCTACGTTGCCGATACGCTGAACAACCAGATTCATCGCATCGACCTCCGCGCCGGGACCCTCTCCACCATCGCCGGGACGGGCGAGAAGGGCTACTCGGGGGACGGCGGACCCGCAAAGGAGGCCGCATTCAGCGGCACGTTCGCCATCGACCTCAGCAAGGACGAAAAGACGCTCTATATCGCCGACCTCGGCAACCGCCGCATTCGCGCTCTGAACCTGCAGCGCGGAATCGTCTCGACCGTCGCCGGCAATGGAACCCGCGGCGTTCCGCAGGACGGCGCACTTGCCGCCGGGAGCCCGCTCGTCGATCCGCGCGCGGTCGCCGCGGGCGCGGATGGAACCGTCTACATCCTCGAGCGCAACGGTAACGCCCTTCGCGCCGTCGGCCGCGCGGGGACCATCCGCACCCTCATCGGCCCCGGCACGGCCCAACCCGAGCTCAAAGGCCCCAAGCATCTCTGCGTCGACCGCGGCGGAAATATCGTCATCGCCGACACGGAGAATCACATCATCCGCCGCTTCAACCCCCGCGACGGCTCGCTCAGCACCATCGCAGGCAGCGGGGCGAAGGGCGCTCACGTCGATCCCTCCGATCCGCTCAAGACCGAACTCAACCGCCCGCACGGCGTCACCATCTCCCCTTCGGGCGATCTCTACATCTCCGACAGCGACAACCACCGGATTCTGCGTCTGGCCGCGCGCTGAGCAGTCCGCTCAGCGCCAGGTCGATTGCCAATCGCCCCACGGGCTCTTTGTCTGGCCGGGTTCGGCGTTGACCTCGCGGTAGTGCGACGCCCCCGCCCGCTCAACATATCGTGAACCAGGCAGGAACTCGTCGCCCGCCTGCTTCAGCATCTCGTCCAGCCGCCGGTCCAGCCGGCTGCGAAGCTCCGGCTGCGTGTTCACCAGATTCCGCTTCTGGTACGGGTCCGCCTGGTTGTCGTAAAGCAGCCACGGTCCATGAATCGAGCGGACGTATGTGTATCGCGGCGTGCGGACGCCGCGGTATTCTGCGAACCCGAGCCCGCGCACCACGGAAAACGAAACCGGCAGATTCAACAACGCAGCCGGCTCGGCGGCGTCCTTGGTTTTCCCGGCGATGAGTGAGGACCAGTCCTTGCCCTGCACGGACTCCGGAATCTTCAGCCCCGCCATCCCAAGCAGCGTCGGCATGATGTCCGGCGCGTCGATTGGCGTCGCCGACTCCCGCCGCTTCCTACCGAGCAGCCTCGGATACCGGATCAGAAACGGAACGCGCAGCGATTCATCCCATGGCTGCTGTTTGTGGTGCGTGCCCTGGCTTTGCAGCATGTCGCCATGGTCGGACGTGAACACAAAGATCGTGTCCTCTCCCGCGCCCGTGGCATCCACCGTCTCGCGCAGCCGCTTCACGCAATCGTCCAGCGCCGCGCAGTGTGCGTAGTAGCCCTTTAGGTTCTTGACCGCCTCCGCCTTGTGCGATTCGGGCACGTTGGGGCGCAGCGTGATTTCACGATCGCGGTAGGGCGCCTGATAAGAGTCCGGCGCCGTCCCGTATGGGTCGTGAGGCGGCCCCAAAGAGAGCAGCAGGAAATAGGGGTCGGCGGCGTTGGCGCGCTTGCGGATGAACTCGCACGCGTCGTCCGTCTGCGCGATTGCGTCGTAACCGTCCCAATAACGCTGGGTGGGATCGTTGCCTTCGTAATAGAGGGACCGGTTGTAGTTGTGCGAGCACTCGCAGGCCTTCCAGTAGTCGAAGCCAAAGCGATGAGTCGGCGGAATGTACGCCGTCCGCCGGCCGAACTTGCCATCCGGACTCCCGTAGATGTGCCACTTGCCGATATAACCGGTGTCATACCCGCCCTTGCGAAAACTCTCGCCCAGCGTCGGCCCGTTCGGCTTCAGCTCCACGTCGTTCACCACCAGGCCGTTCTTCACCGCATACTGGCCGGTCATCAGCGACGCGCGGTACGGACTGCAGACCGGAAAACCCGAAACCGCGTTGACGAAATCGAACGACTCCCGCGAGAGCGCGTCGATGGCCGGCGTGCGGACGTTCGGATCTCCACGGTAGCCGAACGCCTGCGCCCGCCACTGGTCCGTGAGAACGAATACCACGTTCGGCCGCCGCGTCTGTTTCGCCACGGCGGCCTGCAGGAGCGTTCTTCGGGTAATCATGCGGGGAGTATATCAATCCCCCGCGCTATTGGAGGCTCTCGAGGTACCCCTGGAATTGGACGCCGCAATTCGCCGACGCGCCATAGGCGAAGTAGTACCCCATGCCGGCCCTCCCCTTCTGTCCCGCCCGGACGTAGATCTTCATCGGCTGTGCCCCAACCATGTAGTTGTAGGCTCCGTTGGTCCCCTGGGTGATCACAGGGATATTGGATCTCATGCTGTTCGAGCCCAGGTTCAACGCCTTGAACGGCGCCGCGGTTGGAATCGTACATGTGGCCGACGCATGCTCGATCACCAGCGCCTTGCCCTCCGGAATTGCCGGTAACAGATTGCCTGAGAGCAGATACAGCGTACAGTCCGTGGCGTTATCGTTCTCGCCGGACGCGATCGAAACATAGCACGAGCCCTGAATGGCGGACTTGGCGGGCTTCTCGACCTCGCGGACGGGTTGGGCCCAAGTCTGGGCAAAGGCCGCGGCGGAGAGGACTCCGGCGGCGAAAGCGGCTGACATGAGAGTTTTCAACATTCGATTTCAAGCCTCCGAGGTGAATTGCTGAATCACGCCTCGGACTTGATCACGCTCCATGGAGGAGGGCTTGCG
>CAYWST010000354.1:0-6042 GCA_964461075.1 uncultured Solibacteraceae bacterium
GCCCGGTTCCACTCAGGAACCGGGCCCGGCGAATAGGACAGGAGTCAATTGCCGCCAACTATGGCTCGTCCGGCGCAAACGATTGAGAGGGAAAGAAAAATACTCAGAGATTCGGCGTGACCGGCAACCGGTTTTGCTCGAGCACCCGCTCGAACTCCAGACTGACCTGCTTCCAGCCGAAGCGCTCGTTCACCAGGGCCAGCGCCGAGCCGGCCGTCCGCCGCCGTAGTTCGCCGTCGGCCAGCAACGCTACGCACCGCTCGGCGAAGGCCTCCGGCGTGTCGGCAATATGCAGATCCTCGCCGGCCCGATAGTAGAGTCCCTCGGCGCCGATCGCCGTTGAAACCTGCGCCACCCCTGCCGCCATCGCCTCATAGATCTTCAGCCGCGTCCCGCCTCCAATCCGCAGCGGCGCCACGGCCACCTTCGCCCCCCACAGGTACGGACGGATGTCGGGCACCGTCCCGGTCACGCGGATCTTCGGGTCCCGCTCCGCCAGGGCGAGAATCTCCGCGCCTGGCGTCCTGCCCACGACCGCCAGCGTCGTCTCCGGCCTTCTCTCCCGGATCCGCGGCAGGATCTCATCCACGAACCAGCGGACGCCGTCCACGTTCGGCAGCCAGTCCATCGATCCCGTAAACACGATGTCCGCCACGGCGTCCGCCTTCCCGGGCGGCGCGAAATAGTCGACGTCCACCCCCGTCGCCACCGCCGTCACATGCGTGATCCGGAAATCCTCGCGCATCCGCTTGGCGTCCACCTCCGACACCGCCACCACGTGCCGGCTCGCCTGGCAGACACGCTCCTCGAACGCCCGCATCCGGCGCGCCTGTCCCCTGAAATACCACTTGTGAAGCGGCGTCGCTCCGTGCGCGCTCATCCGCTCCCAGATCACCGTTTCCACATTGTGCTGGAACAGGACCATCCTGGTGAAATCGGGCACGTTCACCGCCGAGCTCAGGAAATCGCACACCACCGAGTCGAACCCGCCGCCGCTCATCAATTCTCCGACCAGCCGGCGCATCCGCGCATTCACGTCCCGTTCGATCGTCAGCGGCAGTTCCGTAAAGACGTTCGCCACCAGCTGCGGAATGAACTTCGCGCTCCGGCGGCTTGGCAGTTCGTGATCCACCAGATACGACTTCGAGCAATACTCGCCCATCCGCCTGACGCCCTCCTCCGTCTTTCCCGGCGTCAGCGCGACGAAATGGACCTCGTTCCGTTTATGCAGCTCCCGCAGCGTTCCAAGCGAGCGGATCTGCGCCCCTTTTTCGGTCGGGTGCAATAGGAATGGACTGATCCAGAGAATGCGCATCTGGTTGATTTGAGGGCGCCACGGCGACTACCGCCCCGCATGCCATACTAGCTGAAGTCATGGCTGCCTTTGATTCGTCCCGCTCCCTCACGCCGGAAAACGTCGCCGTGATCGGCCTCGGTTACGTCGGCTGCGTTTCGGCCGCCTGTCTCGCCCACTCCGGGCACACCGTCACCGGCGTCGACCGCGACCAGCACAAAGTCAACAGCGTCCTTCAGGGAGATGCGCCCTTCTACGAACCCGGTCTCGCCGAACTCGTCCGCCAGGGACGGGCCGCTGGGCGCCTGAGCGCCACAACGAGTCTCGAAGAAGGTCTGTCTCAGGCCTCGATCGCCCTGATCTGCGTCGGCACGCCGTCGGAGCGTAACGGCAACATGAGCCTCGAGCAGCTCCACCGCGTCTGCTCCGAAATCGGCCGCCTGCTGCCTTCCCGGAAAAGCCCGCTCATCGTCGCCATTCGCAGCACCGTCTTCCCGGGGACCTGCGAGGAAGTCGTCGCCGAGGCTCTCGGCCATCACCCGAACGGCATCGTCGTTTCCAACCCCGAGTTCCTTCGCGAAGGCACCGCCGTCAGGGACTTCGTAGAACCCTCGCTGCTCGTTGTCGGCGGCAAGGACCCCGAGGCCATGGCCCGCGTGGCCGGCCTTTACTCCGGCCTCCCGGTGGAGCCCTGCCTGGTCTCGCTGCGCACCGCCGAGATGATCAAATACGCCTGCAACGCCTTCCACGCCGCCAAGATCTCTTTCGCCAACGAAATCGGTTCCCTCGCCGCCCGCCTCGGCGTCGATCCGGCCGAGGTCATGGCCACGCTGTGCCGCGACGGGAAACTCAACATTTCGGCCGCCTACCTGAAACCGGGCTTCGCCTTCGGCGGCTCCTGCCTGCCCAAGGACCTGCGCGCCATCGTCTACCGCGCCCGCCGCCTCGATGTCCGCCTGCCGATGCTCGAATCCATCCTCCCCTCCAACGAAGAGCACCTGGAGCGCGCCATCGAAGCCTCGCTCGCCCTGCCCGGTCCAACGCTGGGCGTCTTCGGCCTGGCCTTCAAGGAGAACACCGACGATCTCCGCGAAAGCCCCGTCGTCACGCTGCTGGAGCAGTTGCTGGCCAAGGGCCGCGCCATCAAGGTCTTCGATCCGCACATCCGCATCGACCAGATCTACGGCAGCAACCTGAACTTCCTCGTCTCCTCGCTGCCTCACATCGGCCGCCTGCTGGTTGCCGATCTGGACGCCCTTCTTGCCGGCGCCGACCAGATCGTCGTCACACAGAAACCCTCGGCGGACGCCCAGGCCCGCCTCGCCGCCTCCGGCAAGCCGCTGCTCGATCTGACGTCCATCCCCGGCTGATTACGCCGCCTTCGCCGCCCGATGCCAAGCCACGAACTTCCGGATCCCGTCCTCGAAAGGCGTTTTTGGATTGTAGCCCAGAATCCTCTTCGCCTTTGAAATGTCGGCGTACGTAATCGGCACGTCGCCCGGCTGATCGGGCTGCCGGTCGATGATCGCTTTCTTGCCTAGGGCTGCTTCGATCGCCGCCACCATCGCCGACAGCGAGACCGGATGCGAGTTGCCCAAATTGAACACGTCGTAGCGCGTGTCGTGATGCATCGCCCGGATCACGCCGTCCACGGTGTCGTCCACATAGGTGTAGTCGCGCCCCGCCGTGCCGTCGCCGAAGAACGGAATCGGCCGCCCCTCGTCGATCATGCGAGTGAATTTGCGGATGGCCAGGTCCGGCCGCTGCCGCGGTCCGTAGACGGTGAAGAATCGCAGACACACGCAGTCGATGCCGAACAGGTGCGAGTACGTGAAGCACATCTTCTCGCCCGCCAGCTTGGTCGCCGCGTACGGCGAAATCGGCAGGTTGTGAAAGTCGTCTTCGCGGAACGGGACTTGGTTTGCAATCCCGTAGATGGAACTCGAGCTGGCGAAAACGAACTTCTTGACGCCCGTCTTGCGGCAGGCCTCCAGCAGGCCCACAGTGCCCACCATGTTGGTCTGCTCGTAGAGCAGCGGCTGCTCGAGCGAGGGCCGCACGCCGGCCCTCGCGGCCAGGTGAACGATGATGTCCGGCCGCGCCGCCGCGACGATGGCCGCCGTCCGCTCCGTCTCCCGGATGTCCACCTCGTGAAACGTGAATGCGCCCGAACGCCGGATCTCCTCCAGGTTCTTCCGTTTGTCCGCGGGCGGGTAAAAATCGTTCAGGTCGTCGACGATCTCCAGCGCGCATCCTTCGCGCAGCAGGCGATCCGCCAGGTGCGAGCCGATAAAGCCCGCGCCGCCAGTGAGGAGTATCTTCATCCCTTCGATTCTCCGATCAACGCTTCCATTTCATCGACCACTTCCCGCGCCACCTGTACCCAGGAGCGGGAATGAGCCAGCGCCGTGATCGCCGCCCGGTCCCACTGCCGCGCCAGCGCCCATTCAAGCCCCTCCCGGAGCGCGGCCGCGTCGCCAAACTCCACCACCCGCCCGTACCGCTCGTCGGGCACCATCTCCCGCAGCCCTCCCACGGCCGTCGCCACCACCGGAGCGCCGCAGGCCATCGCCTCGTGCACCACGTTCGGCCAGCCCTCCTGACGGCTGGCCAGACAGAAGACGTCCGCCGCCGTCATCGCCTCGGCCAGTTCGTCCGGCTTCAGATGGCCAAGAAAAACCGCGCCTCCCGGCACATGCGCCGCCGCCGCCCGGATCTCCCGCTCATAGTTGCCCTCCCGGCTCGGCCCTCCAGCGATCGCCAGCACCACCCGCTGCGTCCCCGCCAGCGCCTCGGCCACCCGGTGATGCCCCTTCCGCTCGCAGAACGAGCCGGCCGAAAGCACCACCGGAACGCCGTCCGGCAGGCCAAACCGCGCTCTCGCCCGCGCACGGTCCCGCGGATAGAACACCTCGCTCTCCACGCCGTTCGGGATCGTCCTCGCCCGCTCCGGCGCCGCGCCCAATTCGATGGCTAACCGCCGCAGGTTCTCCGACACGGAAATCACCCGCCCGGCGCTCCGCATCGCCCGCGCCAGCGTCTCGCGCAGCTTCCCCCCGGACGCCTGCTTGCTTTCGTTGCCTCGCAGCGTCACCGTGAACGGGCAGCCGAACCGCCGGGCCAGCAGCATCGCCCCCACCCCGTCCGGATGGCCGTGATGGGCGTCGATCACGTCAAACGGAAATCTCCGCCGCAGCCGCTCCAGCCACCCTCCAAGGTTCCAGTTCAACCACCAGGCGTTCGTCCAGCCGCCCAGCGGCGGGTAAAACCATCTCGGGTGGTACACCCGCACCTGCCCGTCCTGCCGCTCTCGCTCCACGCCGTGCATATCCAGCCAGCGGCCCTCCGGATTGCCGTAATCCAGGAACGGCAACGGCGCCACCACGCGCACCTCCGCCAGTTTCGCCACTTCCTGCAGCCGCCTGCGGATAAACAGCCCGTGCCCCGGATCGGCCGGCGTCGGATAGACGCAACTCAAGCTCAGGATGCGGAGTGGGGATTTGCTCACGGCGCTTGCGTCGAAATTGGCATCCGGTCAATCTATCCTACCGCCGCCAACCGGGCCCGCGCCGGGACGGTTTATCCCGACAGCCGCATGGTTCAGGAGGACCGGGATCTCTGGGACGATTGCCTGCAGAGCGTGCCGGGCCTGGCGGCCTGAACATGGCCCCGCGCTGTGGAATTGCCCGCGCCGTCTGCGTTAGCATCGGTGGAACGGAGGATGACGCGCGTGTCTGATCCTCCGCGAAGACACGTTTCTCCGGCATGCAGTCCATTCACCCCACCGCCACTCCCGGGCAGGTTTCCCAATGAACCTGCGGGTTGGTATCGTCGGCTGCGGCAAGATCGCCGATGGCCACGCCGACGAGATCCGCAAGCTCCCTGGCGCCACCCTCGCCGCCGTGTGCGACCTCGAACCGCTCATGGCCGAGCAGCTCGCCGTCCGCTTTCAGGTCCCCGGCTGCTACAGCGACTTCGATCTCATGCTCGAGCGCGAGCGCCTCGATATAGTCCACATCACCACGCCGCCCCAGTCCCACCCGGCGTTGTCCATCCGGGCCATCGACGCCGGCTGTCATGTCTTTGTCGAGAAACCCGTGGCTCTCAACGCCGCCGGGGCGGCGCAAATCCTGGATCACGCCGCCCGGGCCGGCCGCAAAGTGAGCGTCAACTACTGGTATAACTTCGAGCCGCCCGCCCTCGAACTCCGCCAGTGGCTCGCCGAAGGCCGCCTCGGCGAGATCGTTCACGTCGAAAGCCACTTCGGCTACAGCCTGGCCGGCGACTTCGGCTCGGCGCTGCTCAGCGATCCCAACCACTGGGTTCACCGCCTGCCGGGCAAGCTCTTTCACAACGTCCTGGACCACATCGTGAACAAAATCACCTGGATGTTGCCCGATGAAGAGCCGGATGTGCTGGTTTCCGCCTTCCGCCGCCGCCCGGCCTCGGGCGAGCCGGCCGCCGACGGCGTGCTCGACGAGCTGCGCTTCATCCTGCGCGGCCGCCGGACCACCGGCATCGGCGTCTTCACCGCCCACGCCAAACCGCTGGCCCATTTGCTGCGCGTCTACGGCGCCAGGAACACAGCCACGCTGGACTTTCAGGCCCGTACGCTGACCCTGCTGCCCGATCAGACCATCCCCAGCTCTCTCGGCCGTCTCTTTCCGGCTTTCGCCTACGCCGGCGAGTACCGCCGCGCCGCCCGCCGGAACCTCCGCCTTTTCGCAAACAACCGCTTCCATTACTTC
>CAYWST010000355.1:0-6024 GCA_964461075.1 uncultured Solibacteraceae bacterium
ACCATATCCTTTTCCTGACAGACCGTAACAATCTCCAGGACCAAGCCTGGCGCGCGTTTTCTGCCTTCTCAGCAGATGAGCGCGTCATCATCGACAAGGAAGTCATCCGCAAAGGAACACACCAGGTCGGGAAGATCTTCTTTGCCAATTATCAGAATCTCGACGAGGAGTTGAACGGTCAGAAGCTTTTCCAGTATTTCCCCCCGGACTTCTTTGACCTCGTGATTGTCGATGAGTGCCATCGTTCCGGCTTCGGGGACTGGTTTCCGATCCTTGAATACTTTGGCGGAGCCTTCCAGCTTGGTTTGACCGCAACGCCTCGTGAAATCGAACAGGCAAACCGCGTCCTCACACCAGAAGAGCGCCGGCGAGATACCTACGTTTATTTCACGGGTTCGGAGGACGGCGAACCAGCGTATACGTATTCGCTGAAGCAGGCCATCGAGGATGGTTTCCTAGTTCCTTACCTATTGGAAGAGCGGCTGACAAACCTGGATGTCGACGGCTATCTCGCGCCGGACGGCACCACCTATACGACCGCGAATTTTGAGCGTGATATCCGCTTGCCGGAACGCACCCGCGTTATCGCCGAGGACCTGTGGGCGGAGTTCGGCAGGAAGGGGCTGCGCGACGAAAAGACGATAGTCTTCTGCGTGGATGATACCCACGCGGCCCTAATGGCTGCGGAACTCCGGCGTATTTCCGGAGACAGCGAGTATGCCGCGCGTATCACCCGTGCCGAGCGCAACTCGCATCAACTGGAGCGGAACTTCGCAGAAGTGGGGCGCGCCAAGCCGCGCGTGGCAGTGACGGTGGACCTGCTGACCACCGGGTATGACGCGCCGGACGTCAAAGTCGTAGTCTTCGCGCGGCCTCTGAAGAGTGCAATCCTGTACAAGCAGATGAAGGGCCGCGGGACCCGTCTCTGCCAGGACATCGACAAGCGGTACTTTTACATTTTCGACTATACCGGCGCCAGCCAGCTCGAAGATGCCGAGTTTGACGGCCATCCTGCCAACAAGCAGAAGGCTCCGAAAGTCAAGGCTGCTCCTAAGCAGCCGCCGCAACCCCAGTTGAAGCTGGTGGCTGAGGGCGTTCAGGTCTACATCTCGTCCACCGAGAGCTTTGTCTGCTTGGCGGATGGCCGGAAGATCCCCTTCGGTGAATACCGGGAGCGATCCAAGGAAGTGATCCGCAAAATCTCGCCCGCGGACATTCAGACTTTGCTCAAGATCTGGATCGACCGAAGCACGCGGCAGGATCTTCGTGCGGAACTGAAGGACAACGACGTCCACATAGCCGCGTTCCGGAAGTTCTTCGATTTGGATGCCGCCGACGATGTCGACATTCTGTCGAAAGTCGGGTTCGACCTGGTGCGGGTGCCGATGCGGACCGATCGGGTTGTGCGCTTCTGGGGCGCCGAGCAGCCTTGGCTGATCCAGCTTGTGGGTGATCAGACACCCTTGAAGTTGCAGTTCTGGGAGACGGCCCTGGACCACTATGCGCTTTACGGCGTCGACGACCTGGAGCAGGGCCAAACCTACAGCGCTCCTCAGTTTGTGGAGCGATTTGGCTCGTTCTCCCAACTGCTATCTGTGTACGGCGGCGGGCCGAAACTACGCGCGGACCTCGAAGAGGTAAAGAAACACTTGTACATCCCAATGGTGGCTTAAGAAGACAATGGCAGCGACTCTCAAGCGGACTCAGATGGAACACCGGCGCCAGGAGGTGGTGCAGGCCATTGACAACGCCTGCGACCAGATGCGCTCGGAGGGCGTGCAGCCGCACAACTACGTTGAGCAGATCTCCTGGCTCTTTTTCTTGAAGGCGTTCGACGAGACGGAATCCCGCCGAGAAGAGGAAGCGGTTTTCGAGGGAGGCGAATATCGGCGGCTCCTCGATGGCGAATTCCGGTGGTCGGCCTGGGCGACGAAGACGAGCCGCCCTGACGACATGCTCGACTTCGTCAACAACAAGCTGTGGCCCCACCTGCGCGGATTGCATGATGGTCCGGCTGCGGAGCGTATCTCCCGCATCTTCTCTGCCGTGAAAAACCATCAGACACGCGGGGTTAGCTTTGCCCGCGTGGTCGCCGAAGTGAACAAGCTCCACTTCAGTCACCAGACCGACGTCTACGTGCTCTCGGAGATCTACGAGCGGTTGCTTAGAGATGTCGCGCAAGTTGCAGGGTACGCCGGCGAGTTCTACACCCCCCGTCATCTGATTGAGGCCATGGTGAAGGTGGTGAAGCCGCGTCTGGGGGATCGCGTCTACGATCCTTGCTTCGGCAGTGCCGGCTTCCTCTGGATGGCGGCAAACGAAATCCGGCAAACTGCCAGCTCGATGAGCCATAAACAGCTCGAACAGTTTCACAAGCGGACGATCTATGGTAGGGAACTGGTGCCGCTGGCTTTCTTGAACGGCACCATGGGCCTGTTGCTGCACGATGTGCACGCACCCAACCTCGAGTTGGTGAACACGCTCGAAGTCCATTCGAACAACGTCCCAGAACGTGACCGTTACACGGTCATACTTGCCAACCCCCCGTACGGCGGGAAATTGCCGCCGCAGGTGCAGACTAACTTCACTGTGCGCTCAGCCGCCACGGAGATTCTGTTCCTCCAGCACATCATGGCGAATCTGGCTCGAGGCGGCCGCGCGGCGGTGATCGTGCCCGAAGGTGTCCTGTTCCGCGGCGGACCGGATGCGCAGGTGCGCGAGCGGCTGCTGCGCGAGTTCAATGTGCACACCATCTTGTCGCTGCCCCCTGGGGTTTTCCTGCCATACACGGGCGTGAAAGCGAACGTTCTCTTCTTTAACCGGGAAGAGGGAGGCGGGGGCACGGAATCGATCTGGTACTACGAGTTGACCAACGACGGCTTCGAACTGAAACAGACCCGCAAGCCGATCGCTGGCAGCCAGCTACCGGACTTTCTGGAGAAGCAGGCAGCCCGCGGTGAAAGCGACCGCTCCTGGATCGTTCGCGCGAAGGACCTCAAGAACTACGATCTGTCGGCCAGAAACCCGAATCGCAAGGACCATTACGAGCACCGTCCGGCGCTCGAACTCGTGCAGTCGATGAAGTTGAAGCAGGAGCGGATTGGGGAATTGTTGGACGAGCTGGAATCACTCATTAGCTCCACTACAGGAAACGGTGACAATGGTCGGTAGCAAAGAGGTCCCAATTCACCGCGTGGCGGAACTTGTTGGGGGCGGCACGCCGCCGCGTTCAAGATCGGCCTTCTTTGGTGGGCCGATTCCCTGGGTGACTCCGTCTGACTTGCCTCCAATCGGTTGCGTGGTGGAGTTGGGTGAGGTACGCGAAAGTCTGACAGAAGCTGGGCTGAACGCGAGTTCTGCAAAGCTTCTTCGCCCGCCAGCGGTACTCTTCTCCTCACGTGCATCGATTGGCAAGATTGCCGTTGCAATGCGAACGTGCACCACCAATCAAGGATTCATTAACTTTATTCCCGATCTGTCTCATTTGGACCCATGGTTTCTTGCTTATTATCTAAGGTTCAGGACACCAGACATTATTCAGCTCGCCGGAGCAACGACTTACAAGGAGATCAGTCGTGGCAAAATGCGTGAGTTTCCTGTATTGTTGCCACCTCTGACAGAGCAGCGGAGGATCGTTGCCCGTATTCAGGAGTGCCTCACGCGGGTGGAGGAGATCAGCAATCTTCGTACCGTCGCACTGGCCGAACTGGACGCACTTCTCCCCGCTTACGCGTCCGAACTTGAGAAGTCGGCTAACTGGCCGCAAATTGCCATCGGAGATCTTGTTACGTCAATGCGGAACGGACGGTCGATCCGATCGGACGGAGATGCGGGAAACGGTCGTGTTCTGACGCTTTCTGCCGTGCGAGGCCCAACCTTGGATTTCGAGGCTGCTAAGACGATTCACCTCGATGAGCGTACAGCGCGGAGTTTTGCCATCCAGCAGGGCGACGTGTTCGTCTCGCGCTCGAACACCAGCGAATTAGTCGGACTCTCAGCAGTAGCGATGCGCGACGGCGCGACGAATATGATTTATCCCGACCTACTCATACAGCTGAAGCCGAGGCTGGACAAGGTGAATCCGCTCTTCTTGGCACATACCATCCGTTTTCCATCGGTTCGCAAGCAGATTCGCAGTCGTGCGAAGGGCACGAGCCAAAGCATGGTGAAGATCTCAGGTGCCGAATTGCGAGAGGTGTTGGTTCCAATACCGCCGTTGGCTGAGCAGGAACGGGTGGTTGCCCGCATCGAAGAGATGCGTGAGACGTGTGCCGGGCTTTCGGAAGAGTTTGACTTCCGCCCCCAAGCGCTGGCTGAAACGGTGCTCAAGAAGGCCTTTGCTGGAGAACTGTAGCGCGTGCTTGACTCGGCGACAGATCGCATGATGCGTCTCGACGAGATCCACAAGACACTTGACGACTGGCGCTCGCGTGGCCTGGCGAATGCCCCGGGTGAGTTTCTGCGGTTGCTTTCTGCGTTTATCGTCCTTCGGCAGGCCGACATCCGCGAGGCGGAGCAAGAGGCCATCGCCTCCTTTGATGACTCTTCGTACGATCCGCGCCTTCCCCGCGACGTTCGGTGGTCCCGGATTGCCGAAGCGTTCACCAGAGAGTTGTCGAGCCGTCTGCGTGAAGTGTGGGCCGGACTTGCGGAATTGCCCGCAACCGCTGAAACGAAGCACCTGCGGCAGATACCCGCTGCCTTCAACCCAACGTGGGCCGAGCCAGCTTCCGCAATCGAACCCATCCGGAGGCTGGTGGCTGAATCGCGGATGGAAACGGCGCAGGGGCGGCGCGAGTTGGCCGACATCTTCGAGTCAATCGTCGCGGCCTACATTCGCTCAGAGCGGTACTCGGGTGAGTTCTCCACGCCGAGTGATCTCTCGCGGCTGCTTGTAAGCCTGGCGCGCCCGAAGCTAGGAGAGCGCATCTACGATCCTTGCTTCGGCCTGGGAGGGCTGCTCGCGGAAGCATCACGGCGGGTCGTGGAGCGATCCGAAGCGTTGCCGCCCGCCGACTGGCGGCAGATCCAGGAGCGGTCGATCTTTGGCGTCGAGATCAACCCGTCTGCCTGGTTGATTGGTTTGGCACGCGTGATTCTCGCCGGCGTGAGCTCCCCGAACCTGGAACTAGGTAATACGCTCGAGCGCCCGATGCCGCGGGACCGCAGTTCGGAGGGGTTCGATTGCATTCTCGCGAACATCCCTTTCGGCGGAGCAGATCCGGCGCATGCGGAACGTTTTCGCGTCAAGACGGCCGCCCGGGACAGCAACTTTATACAGCACATTCTGGGTCACCTTCGCCTGGGCGGCCGGGCCGTGATACTGGCGCCTGAAAGCGTATTGTTCCGCCAGGGCGCAGATGAGCAGATCCGCCGGCAGATGCTCGAAGAGTTTCATGTGGATGCCGTGCTCTCGCTGCCCGCGGGCTGGTTGGAACACACAAGCGTCAAGTCGAGCATTCTCTGCGTCAGCCGGCGCGAGCCCGCCAAGGAAGTGCTGTTTGTTGGGGAGCAGCTCTGGAAAGAGGGACTCCACGGCCGTACGCGTAGCGGCAACCGCGAGCAGGCCTTCTTCGAGCTGATCCACCGCCGGCAAGGGTTGATCCCAATTCCCCCCCGTCCCTCGGAGCACCTCGAACAGGCGACGCTGCAGGCTTTCTTCAACGATGCCTTTGATGAATTCAACCCGGAGCTCGGACATGTAACCCCATCAGGCGATCCCCACCTCCTGCGGGATTATGTAGAGCGGCTGGATTTGATCAGGCATCTGCCGGGCGCCGATGAGGCCGATTCGAAGGCAGCACAGAATCTCCACCGCCTCCCGGATCGACATGGCGTCCGCCTGGCGTGGACCGTACCGGTGGACCGCCTGGCCCGGCGGCACTGGGAACTAGCTGCAAAAGAAACCGGCGAGGCGGCGCTCGAGGACTTCCTGCAGAAGCTTGAGCGGCGTGGCGGCGCGACGCGGCGGGTCACATTAGCAGACATCGCCGAAGTATTCTCCGGCGTCGGATACGACAAGGC
>CAYWST010000356.1:0-5879 GCA_964461075.1 uncultured Solibacteraceae bacterium
CCATTGAGCCGCGAAAGCCCCAAATCTCCGGTGCCGACGCCGTGGTCTCTCGCGTGCGGGCGACAGGCGCGGCCTCAGTCCGGATTGGGAGCGCATTCAACGATTATGCGCCGGCCGAATACAAGAGCGCATGGCGCCGCATCGAGCGGGAGCTTCGAGCGAGCGGGCTCGGCCATGTGCGGATGGAATGGGCTTTCCGTCCGACGGGGGAGATCGTGCCGTTCATGGACTGGCATCCGGGTTCCGGCGCCGATCCCGTGTGGTTGCTGGCCGGGAGCGGAGACGATCCATCCGCGCGCAGTTTTCTCGCGGAAGCGCCTTTGGGTTGAGCCGCCGACTGGGGGCCTACTCGCCGGAACGGCGGCGGTTGAGGGGAGGATGGGATACTTTCTTACCGTCGAAGCCTGAAGTCTTGAGCATCGCCATAGCGCGCAGGCTATTCCGGAAGTTTGCCTTCGGATAGTCGGGCGAAACGGCGGGGGACGCCTGCGAATCGCAACTCGAGCAGGAACGCATCAAGCCGCGGGCTTGAAGTAGAGGACGAGGCCGGCGCCGGCGCTCGCGAGGAGATAGCCGACGTAGAGCAGGGGATTTGGGGCTTCTTTGGGCGGGTGGGTCACGACGGTGACCAGGACGTTGATAAGCGGGGCGAGGCCGAAGACGAGCGGCATGACGTAATTGGGGACGCCGCCGTTGCGGAAGGCCCAGATGATGCAGATGGCCCCGAGGGCTCCGAGGGCGCCGCCGAGGGAGGAGTTGATGACGCCGTTCCAGGTGAAGTTCTTCAACTGCCCCTGCGACGCGAGCATCCCGCCGGGGATGAGCACGCCGACGAGGAAATAGGCGAAACCCACGCAGAGCAGGGCGCGGAGCGGGCTGCCGAGCTGCACCTGCCCTTTATGCAGCACAGGTCCGTACATGCCCCAAAAGAGCGCTGCGCCGAGCGCAAAGTAGATCCAGATCATCGGTTTCTTTTTTCCTTCCTGTGCCATGTGAATGCCGTTAGAAATTGATTCTCATGCCGAGTTGAATCTGGCGAGCCGAAGTGACGGTGGCGCGGACCTGCCCGAAGCTGGAGAGGACGGCTTCGTTGTCGGACTGGCCGGCGAAGGCGGTGAGCTGAGGCGGGCCGAAGTTGGCGCGGTTGAACAGATTGAATGTCTCAAGGCGAAGCTGCAGGCCGGCGCCCTCCTTCCATTTGGAGAGCGGGAAGGTCCGCATGAGGGCGAGGTCGAAGCTTCTAAGGTCGGGGCCGATGAGGGCGCCGCGTCCGGCGTTGCCGAAGGTGCCGGCTCGCTGCAACTGGAACGCCGAGGGATTGAACCATTGTTCGGGCCGGCCCTGGACGGCGCTCTGGTGGGTTGCGCCGGGGGCGAAGTTCGGCCGGTCGAAACCGATGCCGGGCCCTTGGGAGGGCGCCCAGAGGGAGCGGGAACGATTCGCCGTGACGAAGGGCGTGAGGGGATTTCCGCTCCGCATGGACCAGATGCCGGCCCACTGCCAATCGCGGACCCAGGCGCTGCGTCCGGGCGTCACCCAGATGAAGTTGGCCACCCAGTTGTGCTTGGCGTGATAGTCGGCGAGGCCCTTGTTGTAGCTGAAGCCTTCGAACTCGGGGAAGGCGGTGGTGGTTCCGTTGGTGGCGTCGCTAAAGAAGGTGGAGGCCTGGGTGGTGTCGATGTTCCGCGAGAAGGTGTAGCTCGATTGCGCGGTGAAGCCCTTTCCGAAGCGTTTGCGGATTTCGAGCAGCCCGGCGTTGTACCAGGAATCGCCGTCGCTGGATTTCAATTCGATGACGCCGAAAGAAGGATTGCGTCTTCGAGGGACGACGGGAAAGACGAGCGTGCCGTCGGCTTCGCGGACCGGGGTGGCGATGTTCCAATCACCGCTGCGCCAGAGACGCTGGCCGCGGGAGCCGACGAACCCGGCGCTGACCAGGACGTCACCCCGGATCTGCCGCTGCAAAAAGAGATTGTAGAACTGGATCAGCGGGCTCTCGATATCCCACTGGATCGGGCGCATGGTATTGGCGACGCCTGCGCTGAGATTCGGGACCGGGAAGGTGGAGTTAGCGACGCTGACTCGGGGCGTCGCGGGCGGATTGGTGACTGTCACAATTAAGTGCTGCTGGTTATTCGTGTTGAAGAAGAGGCCGTAGCCGCCGCGCAGCGAGGTCTTTGCGTCGCCGGTAAGGTCCCAGGCGAAACCGAAGCGCGGCATGAGGTTGGTATAGGTGGGGTTCTGATAGAGGGGGCTGACGGTGGGCTGCGTGTCGGTGGCGAGATTCGGAAGGGCGGAATCGCGGCCATAGATATCCACGGGCATGCTGGAGAACTCGTAGCGGAGACCCAGGTTGAGCGTGAGACGTGGGAGGACCTTCCAATCGTCCTGCAGGTAGAAGCCCATGAGGTTGAAGCGCCAGTAGCGGTCGAGCGCGCCGCCTGAGGGAATGCCGAGGAACCGCTGCGGCGTGCCGGCGAGGAAGTTCTGCAGGCTGGTGAAGGTCTGGATGCCGAGGGAGAAGGTCGGGTTGACCATATTGTCCTGGTAGCGCTCGCCGAGCACGCCGGCCTTCCAGAGGTGCCTGCCGCGGAAGTGGACCCACTGATACTCGCCGCCATAGACGTTCTGTGTGAGGCGCACGGTCACGGAAGTTTGAGGGCCCCATCGCGGGAAGCCGCCGATGTCGATGTTGCCGACGAGGTCGCGCCCGGGAATGAATGGCTGCAGGGGATTCGACGTGTTGGCTTCCACGGCCTGGCGGATCTTGGTGCGCGCGAAACTGCCGCGGAAGGTGTGCGAGGTGCGGGCCGACTGGACATAGCGGTGCTCGAGCGTGAGGAACATGTTGCGCGAAAGGAAGGAGCGCGGGAATTGTGGGTAATCGGTGGGCAGGTACTGATCGGCGTCGTCGATGGTGTATCGGGCGAAAGACTGGTGCCGGTCGTTGAAGTAGTGGTCGACGCGGGCCTGGCCGAAGTCCTGGCGGAGTTGCTGGTTGAAGCCGAAGATGTAGGTGGCGAGGCCGCCGCCGCGAGAGGGGCCATTGGCTACAGGGTACTCGTTGAGGTAGGGGACGACGGTGGGGTTGACGGGGGCGACGATAGGCCCGCCGGGCGAGGGGAGGATGCCGCGGCGCGCGTTATCGTCGGGCACGACGGTGTTGATGGTTCTGCCGAGGCGTTCGCGCAGGGCCTCATAGGTGAGGAAGTAGAAGGTCTTTTCTCGCACCGCGGCGCCGCCGATGGAGCCGCCGAACTGATTTCGCTTGAACTCAGGCTGTTCAGCGCCATCGAAGAAATTGCGGGCGTCGAAGTTATCGTTGCGGTGGAAGTAGTAGAGAGAGCCGCGGAGGTCGTTCGAGCCGGATTTGGTGAGCGCATGAAACTGTCCGCCGGAGTTGCGGCCGAACTCGGCGGAGTAGTTATTCATGACGACGCGGAACTCGCGGATGGCTTCGAGGCCGAGGACGGTGGAAGCCGCGGAGCCGGCGGGGCCGTTGGTGAAGTCGTTCTGGATCGTGCCGTCGATGAGATAGACGTTGGAGCGGGGATCCTGGCCGTTGACCGACATGGCGAGGCCGTGGGCGACGACGCTGCCGCCGTCGCGATGCGGGAAAGGGGCTACGCCCGGCTGCAGCAAGGCGAGGTCGGTGTAGTTGCGGCCGTTGAGCGGCAGTTCGCGCATCGCCTCTTCGCCCACGAGGAAACCGACTTCGGCGTTGGTGGTGTTGACCATGGGGACGCGTTCGGTGACGGTGACCTGCTGTTCGAGCGCGCCGACTTCGAGGGTGACGTCGATGGTGACGGCGTCGCCGACATTGAGATCGACGCCTTCGCGGAGGAGCGGCCGGAAGCCGGTCTTTTCGATTGTGAGGCGGTAACCGGCGGGGGGCAGGTCGCCGAAGACAAAGATGCCGTTTTCGGCGGTTTGGGTCGTTCTTTTCAGTCCGGTGGCGGGCTGGAGCGCGGTCACGCGCGCTCCAGAGATGACTTGTCCGGACCGGTCGTGAACGGTTCCGGAAAGCCGAGCAGCCGTCTGCGCTGTGAGGGCGCAGGCGGCCAGTAGGGTCAATACGATGGATTTGAAGAACATCCCAGCCTTTCCCTCAGTGTAAGCGATGAAGGATAGGACGCTGGGGATGGAGGAATGGTAACGGAGAAAGAAGAAGGGCGGCCCCGAGGGACCGCCCCTTGGTTTGGTTCAGGTTGTATCCCGGCTTAGAACATGAAGTGGAAGCCGAGACGGAGTTCGCGCGGGCCCTGGTAGGCGTAGTCGAGGCGGTATCGGGGGTCGATGCGGACACCCTGAGCGGCCATCTGTTTCAGGACGTCGTAGCCCTTGAAGATGTCGGCCGTGTTGGCGAATGTGATGGCGCCGTCATTGGCGTGGGTGATCTGCCCGAAGGTTCCGATCACCGTCGCCTGGTTGAAGAGGTTGGTGGCGTTGAACTCGAAGCGGAACTTCTGGCCTTCCTTGAAGCCGCGGAAGTCGTGGGTGATCATGAGGTCAGCCTGGGAGAAGATCGGCGTGCGGCCGAGGTCGCCGCGGCCGAAGCTGAAGACGTTCACGTCCTGAACGTCGACTTCGGTGGTGAGCGGCGTGCCGGAGTAGACCTGGAAGATCGGAGAGAACCGAGTGGTTCCGACCTTGCTTCGCAGGTCGTAGGAGTAGAAGGCCTTGAGCGTGTGCGGCCGGTCGGTGGCGAGCCGTCCGTAGATGAGCGAGCCCTTGGCGTCGTAACTCATCCAGGGCTCGTCGAAGTAGCGGTTGACGTTGGGCGAGGTCCGTCCGGTCGCGGAGGTATTGAGCGATTCGTCGGAACTGGCGAGACCGCCGTAGTTGCCGTAGAGCCGGCTCCAGGTGTAGCTGATGTTCAGCCAGCCGGCGCTGGAGTAGCGCTTCTCGACGCGGAGTTCGAGCGCGTCGTAGTCACGCTTCGCCTTGGGTGTTACGTCCTGCGGATAGCCCTTCGGGAACACCGACTCATCCACCGTGGGGCCATAGCCAGGATTCGCGATGTAGTACTGTTCACCTTGAGGCGTGAGGATGCCGACGTCCTCGATCGTCCGGTCAAGCTGTTTGTGGGAGTAACGCGCGCCGAGAACAATTTTGTCTGTGACCGAGTACTCGTATCCAAGGTCCAGAGCCATGAGACGAACCGGCTTGAGGTCGTCGGGGATCAGGTTCTCGCTCGGGTCGTTCGAGGGGATGCGGCGGTTGATGGCTTCGATCAACGTGCCGGGGAAGGTGCCGGTTACGCCGGCGCTGCCGGGAGTCGGCTTGACGTCCAGGTAGTTGTACGTGTCAAGCGTATAGTAGCGGTCGATCCAGAAATCGCCGCCGAAGCTGCCGCGCGGCAGTTCGTATTTCATGGTGTCGAAGTACCAGCCCCAGCCGCCGTAGAGCTTCATCTTTCCGACGCCGGAGGGATCCCATGCGAAACCGACGCGCGGACTGGCCTTATCGGAGAAGTTGAAGGTGATCGCCTTGGAGGGCAGACCCAGGGCCGGGTTGGCGAACGAAGGGACGTATTCCTTCTCGAAGCGAACGCCGGCGGTGATCTGCAGGGTCTTGTTCACGCGCCAGGAGTCGTTGAAGTAGAACGCCTGGTTGTTCGAGGCGACATCGCCCTGGGTGATGAACGGAATGACTCTGTAGTAGCCATATTGGCCTTTGAAACTGCCGGGCCTAGTGATGGCGTTGTAGGTACGGTTCCAATAGAACTGGATATAGCCGTCGGCCCAGGTGTTGCCGAAGGGGCGGTTCTGCAGCCGGTTCAACTGCCAGCCTGTTTTGAAGTTGTGCTGGCCCTTGGCGTTGAACAGGTAGCTGAAGTTAGCGTTGATATTGTTCCTCTCAAAGATGTCCTGGACCCA
>CAYWST010000357.1:0-5826 GCA_964461075.1 uncultured Solibacteraceae bacterium
CGATTCCGGCCTCATTGCAGCGGCTGTCGCGTAAAGGAATGTAGAAACTCGAGTGAGGGGCTCAGATGAGCCCCTCAAGAAGCTACAATGATCTTCTGGCCGACGCTGCTCGCGTTGCCGGTCTCCTCGGCATCCGCGCCGAAAGCCTGGGTGATCTCTCCCGCCACATCGAGCGCGGCCTCCCCAAGAGCGCGCTCATTCGCGTCTCCCGCCGCGTGACCTCCTCCAAGGGCGACACCAACCAACTCCTCGTCAAAGTGGTCCCCGAAGGCACCTTCAAACGGCGTGCCAGGCTCAGCCCGCGCGAAAGTGAACGCACCGAGCGGCTCGCCCGCGTCATCGCCTCCGCCGAGTACGTCTGGGAGAGCCGCGAAGACGCCCGCCAATGGCTCACCACGCCCCACCCCCAGTTCGAAGACCGTACGCCTCTCGATGCCGCCATGACCGAACTCGGCGCGCGCCGCGCGGAGATCATTCTCGAAAAGCTCTTCTATGGCCTCCCGGCTTGAGCGGGCCTTCCGCATCGCCGACCGGCGCCATCCCCTCTTCGACGGCACAGGCGCGTTCCTCCACGCCTCCGAGTCCTTCTCCGGCGCTCTCCTTGAAGTCCTCGTCCACGCCCGCATCGGCAAACTGCCCCGCAACCACTCCTGGATCGAAATCGCCATCCCCGCCACCGTCTCCATCGAACACCTCCACGCCGCCCATCTCCCCGGCTGGGATCACCCCGAATCCCCCGCCGCCCGCGCCTTCGGAGACCAATGGCTCGCCCGCAAGCGAACCCTCATCCTTACCGTCCCCTCCCTCGCCGCCTCGGGCCTCGGCCGGAACGTCCTCATCAACCAGGACCAACCCCACTTCCGCCTCCTCAAAGCCTCCAATCCAAAGCCCGTCCTCCCGGATCTCGGCCATCCTATCGCGGATCTATCGTTCGACAGCGCCATCGTCGATTATTGACATGGAGTCCAGTGCATGGCCGACGCCTTTGTGCGCCGCACCAGATTGGTTGGTCCCCATTCCTTTGCACTGAGGCCGGAAGGAGCCCATGGCGCGACTTACAGAAGAACCATCGGCGGCGTTTGTGGCATTGTCCCACATACGGAGAACCGCCCTTGAACAGTTCGATAGCCTTTTCACCCCGGAGAAGCCGATCTGGAGCTTAAAGAACCTGAAGCGGTACCACCATCTGTTCGTAGGAAACCTGGATGAGGGAAAGGATCCGTTCCTGGTGAAATACCGGAGGCAGTTCGACTCGGCCTCCGATGACGAACTCCAATTGGCAGCGGAACTTCTTTACGCACAGCAGTTCTTTACCACAGTCACCGGACAGGAGAAGAAGCTCGAAAATGTGACTGAAGTGCTGAGTTGGTGCACATCCCCACCCGCCGTTCCGGACTGGGCCGTTGAGGGTGTACGGGACGGGTTCGCCTGGGACCAGAGCTTCAATGTGCAGCGCGCGTTTCACCTAGCTTGGCTCAGTGAGTACTTGATTCACTGGCAAGAACTCGCAGCGGAGCGCCGTGAGGATCTGCTCGGTGATCCATGGCTCTTCGCCAAGGATGTTCGAGAGTACACGGGCTCCCAAAAAGCGTACCAACCGATGCAGGAAGCATGGCTTTTCATGATCTTCCCGGGTGAATTCGAAGACATTTCTTCCAGACGGGACAAGAGACTCATTAGAGATGCGTTTGCGGATCGAGTTGCCGGGATTCCAACGGACAATATCGACAGCGATCTCAAGAGGATCCGCCAACAGCTCACCGTCGAGGCGGGATCGGAAATTAGTTTCTATCGTCCTCCGCTGATCGAAGTTTGGCGCAAAAAGAAGCACAAGAAGCCTGATCCGCCCATCCAAGTAAACGGTCCGGATAAAAACGTGCCAGTAAGCCCTCCCGTTCCCCCTAAGACCAATAGCCTTGAAGGGCTGGAGGCGCTGGGTAGCGAACTCTTTCTGAAGCCGCCGCGCGACTTGCAGGATTGGGCCGAGATGCTACTCGAGAACCGCCAAGTCATCTTCCAGGGTCCGCCTGGTACCGGCAAGACATTCATCGCGCGCAAGCTCGCATTGGCGGTCGCCGGCCAGGCGGACCGCGTCGAATTGGTCCAATTCCATCCGTCGTATTCCTATGAGGACTTTGTCGAAGGCTACCGGCCGAGCAAAACCGGGATCTTCGATATCCAGCCTGGCCCGCTCAAGCGTCTCGCCCGCCGGGCCGCGGATAGCAATGAAGAGAACAAAGGAGAGAGGTTCGTTCTCCTCGTCGACGAAATCAATAGGGGCAATCTGGCGAAGGTTTTTGGCGAGCTCTACTACCTTCTGGAGTATCGCGACGAGGAGATTACGCTTCAATACTCGCGAGAGCCCTTCAAGCTACCGCCTAACGTGTTCATCATCGGCACAATGAACACCGCCGATCGTTCGATCGCCCTGCTTGACATGGCCCTTCGGAGGCGTTTTCGATTCATTGATCTGCTGCCGGATCGGCCACCGCTCAAAGGAGTGCTCCGGAGGTTTCTGAACTCCAAGGCCCCTGACATGGCTTTTCTCGCGGATATGTTGTACTGGGTCAACAGAGAACTCAATGAGCCGCATTCATCTGTCGGGCCAAGCCACTTCCTCGTGAAGAATACACTGGCATTGAATGAGGAGAAGGCAGCGTCCATCTGGAAGCATTCCATTCTGCCGGCCTTGAGCGACCGGTTCTACGATTCCCCAGATGAACTCGCGAAGTTTGAGTACAAAAAAGTCCGGTTCTGTTCTGCCTCCGACGATGCCCCATTCGGGCCACTCACTGACCCAGAAGAAGCTGAGGTTGATGACAGTGCGCCGGCTGAAGCTGATTGAGTACCGCAAGGAACCTGCATACCAACTGAGTGTCGACGAACGGGATGGGCTCAGACGCCTTCACCCTGGCATCACCATCGAGCCCGCGCTGGGCCATTCGGGGCGGTATGACATCACGGCCGATCAGAGGATTGGGATCGTGTGCCTGCCCGCGCTGACAGTCGAAATCTGCCCGAAAGTTCCGTTAGAGTCAGTCCTCTTTGTTATCTCTTACGGGTGTGACGCGATCTCCTGGTCTGACAAACGCCCCGAATTCGCAGATCAGCCAGACCTTGTCGAAGCGCTGGCCATAATGTTTGCACGAATTGTGCAGCATGTTACGCGTCACGGATTGCTGAACGGATACAGATGTGAGGACGAACCATTGCGTGTGCTCCGTGGGCGCCTGCGCTTCGACGAGCAGATTCGGCGCAGGTTCCGCATCATTCCGCCGCTTGAAGTCCGCCACGATTTGTTCACCCCGGATACTCACGAGAATCGCTTGCTCTTGTCGGCGCTGGACTTGTTGGGGCGCATCCCACGCTGCTCGGCCAGTTGCCGTCGTGAGATTTTTCGTGCTCAGCGGTTGTTCGGCGGAGTGCAAGCCGTCCGGTTTCATCGGGTCCAAGATATGGAGGTGCACTACAACCAACTCAATCGACACTACCGGCCGGCGATCGAGCTCGCGAAGCTGGTCCTTCAGAATGCATCCCTTGATCTCGGCGACGGCGGTCCTAATGGCTCCGCGTTCCTCATCGACATGAACTGCGCCTTTGAGCGATTTGTCCGGCGTGCCTTGAGAGAAGCAATCGGAGTCGATGTCGGCAGAATTCCGGGGCGTGCTCCATCCGCCCGCATGGACGAAGCTGGTTCTGTTCCGCTAAAGCCGGACTTGTGCCTCATGAAGAACCGGCGAGTGCTTTGGGTGGGCGATGCTAAGTACAAGCGGTTGCCTGCGGGAGCCTATCGGAATGCGGATTTGTACCAACTGCTCGCCTACACTATCGCACTGGACTTGAATGGCGGGATGCTCATTTATGCTGCGGACGAAGGCGTTCGTTCGGCGGAGCACGTGGTCGCCAATTGCGGAAAACAGCTTCGTGTCGTGACGCTCGATTTGTCCGTTTCTAGGGAGAGAATCCGTAGTCAGATAAAGTGGCTTGCTCAAGCCATCCGGCAATCTGGCGAGCGTGAAGCTGCCCGGATTGTACGCATGAGCCGACGCGCCGGCTGATTCCCCTAATTTCGTGCCATTGTGCCGGAGACACGGTGATTGGAAGAGCCAAGTCTCACGCGCCCGAAGTCGCGCTCCTGCCCTCAATCCCCACCATCCCCGCCGCCGCCAGCAGATGCCTGTCGTTCGTCCAGATCGCCGTCTCCCCTTCTGCCAGCGCCGTCGCCAGGTGAATCGCGTCCCCCGCCCTCAGAGGAACGTCACCCGGCAAGCCGCGAATCAAAGTCGCTGTCCTGCCCAACAACGCCCTGCTCATCGGCCGCAGCCCCCACACCCCTTCCTCAACGTGCCGCCTGAACAGATCGGTCAACTCGCGCCCCTGCTCCTCACTCAGCGACCCCTCGCGAACGTGCCGGCGGATCACACACGACACTTCAACGAGCGCCCAAGCTGAAGAGCACAGCTCCGGCGCTTCCCGGATCAGGCGCCGAACCGCCTCGGAATCCGGCTCATTCACGTAATACTTTGCGACATAGGCCGAATCGACATACATCTCTACCGGTCCTCCTCGAGAAACCGGCCGCTGTCCCCGCTCACATTCGGCATCCTCGCCCACACCTCGCTCAAATCCGGAACCCGCGTGCCCTCCCGGCCCCCTGAGAGAGGCCTCAACTCCGCCACCGCCTTCCCCCGGCTCTCGATCACAATCACTTGACCCTCCGCCGCTTCTCGCACCAGCTCTGAAGTACGGATGTGCAGGTCCCGGATCGATGTCTTTCTCATGTGCTACACTGTAGCACATCCAATGTACCAGCAAGCGATGAAGAAGCTGACCGTCTCGTTCCCGCCCGATCCATTTTCTCTCCTCGTCTCTCTTGCCGCCCAGCGGAACACCAGCCTCAGTGCGCTGGTCCGTTCCGCCTTCCGCGCCGCATACCCCCAACCTGAAGCCGAAATCGGGGTCCGCGAACTCTCGCTCGCCTGGTTCCGCCGCGACCGCACCCGCGCCCTCGACCGCTTCCACCGCTGGGAACGCCACTTCACCCGAGACATCGACAAGATGCTCAAGCTACTGAGTTCACTCCCCCAAGCTTCCGAATCCGAAGCTGACAAAACGTAGCCAATCGAGCCCGCCGCCCAGAGCCGCAACGCCCCCTGCCCCTGCGGCTCCGGCCTAATATACAAGCGCTGCTGCGGAGCCAGCCACCGGAAACCCGCCAGCGAACCCTGTGGGACAATAGAAGTTCACCCGCGCGGTTTCCCCCAATGAAAATTCCGAATCCGAACCTTCGCAACATCGCCATCATTGCGCACGTCGACCACGGCAAGACCACCCTCGTCGACTCCATGTTCAAACAGAGCGGCATCTTTCGCGCCAACGAAAACGTCGCCGAGCGCGTCATGGACTCCAACGAACTCGAGCGCGAACGCGGCATCACCATCCTCGCCAAGACCACCGGTGTCCGCTATCACGGCGTCAAGATCAACATCGTCGATACCCCCGGCCACTCCGACTTCGGCGGCGAGGTCGAACGCGCCCTCAAGCTCGTCGACGGCGTGATGCTCCTCGTCGACGCCAGCGAAGATCCTTTGCCGCAAACCCGCTACGTTCTCTCCAAAGCCCTCGAAGCGCGCCTCCCGCAAATCGTCGTCATCAACAAGATCGACCGCGCCGACGCCCGCGTCGAGGAAGTTCTGAACGAAATCTACGACCTCTTCATCGACCTCGACGCCACCGACGAGCAGCTCGACTTCCCCGTGATTTACGCCATCGCCCGCGACGGAATCGCCAAGCGTTCGCTTAGCGACGATTCCACCACCCTCGAGC
>CAYWST010000358.1:0-5825 GCA_964461075.1 uncultured Solibacteraceae bacterium
CCTCGCTGCTGACCGGGCTCCGGCCGGACGTCACCCGCGTCCTCGGCAACAACATCGACTTCCGCGACTTCCACCCCGACGCCGTCACCCTGCCGCAGTTGTTCAAGAACAACGGATACTTCTCTGCCCGCGAGGGCAAGATGTTCCACATGAACGTGCCCGGAGAGGTCACGCTGCCGCGGTTCCAGGATGAGAAGTCGTGGAACCACTCGGTCTCTCCCGGCGGACCTGAAGCGAAGTCCGAGGGCCAGCGCCGCGCCACCACCGAACGCGGCCGCCAGTTCGGCATGGAGTGGGTCGCCACTCCCGACGGCAAGGGCCAGTCGGATTTCAACGCAGCAGACCACGCCATCGCTTTGCTTGAAGCGCACCGCAAGGACCCGTTCTTCCTCGGCGTCGGCTTCATCCGCCCTCACCTTCCCTTCGTCGCCCCGGCGAAATTCTTTGACCTTTACCCGCTCAACTCTCTCCCGCTGCCGAAGAATCCGCCCAACGATCTCGACGACATTCCCAAGCTCGCGCGCAGCGTCCGGCCTCAACTGTGGAACCACATGGGCATGAACGAGAACGCCATCCGCGAGTCCCTGCGCGGCTACTTCGCTTCGACGTCGTTCATGGACGAGCAGGCGGGCCGCGTGCTCGACGCTCTTGACAAACTCGACCTCGCCAAGAACACGATCGTCGTCTTCTGGGGCGACCACGGCTGGAATCTCGGCGAGCATACCCGCTGGCAGAAGATGTCGCTCATGGAGGATTCCGCGCGCGTCCCGCTCCTGATCTCCGCCCCGGGCCGCAAGGGCAACGGCAATGCGCATCGCGGCCTCACCGAGTTCGTCGACGTCTATCCCACTTTGGCCCAACTTTGCGGGCTGAAGCCGCCCGCCAATCTCGCCGGCGCTTCCCTGGCGCCCGTGCTCGACAACCCGTCGCGCCCGGGCAAGAAGGCCGCCTACACCCAACTCGCCTTCGAGAACATCACTGGCCGGAGCGTCCGCACGGACCGCTACCGCTACATCCGCTGGGAAAGCGAGGGCGTCGTCGAAGAGGAACTCTACGATCACTTGCACGACCCTGGCGAGTTCACGAACCTCGCGTCCACAAATCCGCCCGCCCTTGCCGAACACCGGCGGTTGCTGCTGAACTGATTCGCCGGTTCGCGGCGCTCAATTCACGCGCCGGACATGACTGAAGAACATCGACTCCGCCCTCCGTTTCTTTAGCAGGAACTTGAACAGGTCCGCGCTGCCCCGCAAGTTCCAGTGACGCCGATTCAAGATGATGTGCGCGCCAGGCGGGACGTGCCCCACGCCGCCTCCCTGCACCGAGCAGGCTTCGATCGCCGCCTGAATGCCTTACGTGGCCGGCTGTTCAGGCGTGCAGGGGGAGGCCGGAGCCAGGAGGAAGAGGGAAAGGAGGAGTCCCACGCGAACATTCTATATAGTTGTGTGGAGAGAGGAATCCCCATGCCGAAGAAAGTCGCCATGATCGGCGCCGGCAGCATCGTCTTCTGCCGGACCCTGCTCAACGACATCCTTTCCACCCCCGCGCTCGCCGACTCGCAGATCGCGCTCATGTCCCGCACCGAACCGAAGCTGCGCGCCATGGAAGAGTTCGCCCAGCGGATGGTGCGCGACAACGGGCTGCCCGCAGGTGTCTGGGCGACGCTCGATCGCCGCGAAGCCATCCGCGACGCCGATTTCGTCGTCGTCATGGTCCAGGTGGGCGGCGTCGGCGCCTTCGAACTCGACTACAAGATCCCGCTCAAATACGGCGTCGATCAGTGCATCGCCGACTCCCTCGGGCCCGGCGGCATCTTCCGCGGCCTGCGCTCCATTCCGCTTCTCGTCGAGATCGCTCGCGACATGGAGGAGCTTGCCAGGCCCGGCGCCATCATGCTGCAGTACGCCAACCCCATGGCCGCCAACTGCCTTGCGCTCGGCAAGGCGAGCAAGGTGAGCTTCGTGGGTCTCTGCCACGGCGTGCAAACCACGCTCGACCTCATCTCCCGGTATTGCGGCGTCCCCAAGGACGAGATCACCTACACCTGCGGCGGCATCAACCACATGGATTGGTTCCTCCGTCTCGAACACAAGGGCCGCGACCTCTACCCCGCGCTGCGCGAGGTCTTCGAGCGTCCCGAGTTCTACAAAAACGAGAAAGTCCGCGGCGAAGTTTTTCGTCATTTCGGCTACTTTATGACAGAATCCACCGGGCATCTGAGCGAATACGTTCCCTGGTTCCGGAAATCCAAAGCCGCCCTGGACGCTTACTGCGACGAGCCGAGCTTCGGCGGCGAGACCGGCGCCTACTATTCCTGGTGCCGCACCGTGGCCGATTACTACGCCACGCACGACCCGCTGCAGTTTGAATCCACCGCTCTCGAGCCGCGCAGCGTGGAGTACTGCTCCTGGATCATGGAGGCTGTGGCCACCGGAAAGCCCTTCCGCTTCATGGGCAACGTCCGCAACGACGGCTACATCACCAACCTGCCCCGGGGCTGCTGCGTGGAAGTGCCCACTTTCGCCGACGATGCCGGACTGCACCCCACCGTCATCGGCGACCTCCCGCCCCAGTGCGCCGCCCTCTGCATGACCAACGTCAACGTGCAAACTCTTGCCGCGCAGGCCGCACTCACCTCCGACCCCGAACTCGTAATGCAGGCCGCCGCGCTCGACCCCCTCACCGCCGCCGTCTGCACGCTCGACGAGATCCGCCGCATGTGCTCGGAAATGCTCGAAGCGCAGCGCGAATGGCTGCCCGGCTTCGCCGGCAAATCCATCGCGCCCAAGCCGGCGATTTCGATTCCGCCGGACTGCACGCCCGTGGACGTTCCGCTCGATCCGGCGCTCGCCATCGGTAAACGCTTCGGAACCTTGATCAGCAACACGGAGAAGTCATGAGCCTTATCACGCGCCGCGCAGCGTTCGCCGCCGCGCCCCTGATTCTCAGCGCCCGCGCCAGAGGCGCGAATGACCGCGTCCGCGTCGGTGTCATCGGCGCGGGCAACCGCAGCGGCCTGCTCATCGATCAACTGCCCGAAGGCGCCGAAGTCGTGGCCATCGCCGACTGTTACCTCAAGAAGGCCGAGGACCAGGCGGCGAAACGCCAGGCGAAGTGGCGGATCCACCAGGACTACCGCCGCCTGCTCGACGACAAAGAGATCGACGGCGTCATCATCGGCGCCACCGACCACGCGCGCGCCCTTCTCTCCATTCATTCCTGCCAGGCAGGCAAGGACGTCTACGCCGAAAAGCCCCTCACGCTCTACGTCGCCGAGGGCCGCGCCATCGTCAAGGCCGCCGCCCGGTACAACCGCGTATTTCAGGTAGGCAGCCAGCAACGCTCGATGGCCATGAACCAGATCGGCTGCGAGTTCATTCGCAAAGGCGGGTTGGGCAAACTCCACTTTGTGCAGGGCTGCAACTACCCTTCAGCCCGGCGATGGAGTCCTGAAGCTGAACAGCCCGTGCCCGACGGCATGGCTTGGGATCTCTGGCTTGGCCAGACCGAAGCGCGCCCTTATCACGAGAAGCTCTACCGCGGCTGGATGGGCTGGCGCGACTATTCCGGCGGCGAGATGACCAACTGGGGCGCGCACGGGCTCGATCAGATTCAATCGGCGCTCGGCATGGACCGCACCGGCCCCGTCGAGTTCTGGCCGCTCACCGATTCCGCGCCCGGAGCCATCGCTTTCCGCTACGCCAACGGCGTTCTCGTTCGGCTCGAACTCCCCATGGGCGACCTCAACGGCGGCGCAGTCTTCGTCGGCGCGCGCGGCCGCATGGAGCTGGTCCGCAATGGATTCCGCCTCGACCCGCCCGCGCTCATGAAAGAGATCGAACTCCCCGAGAAGGAAGAGGTCGCTAAATGGGACCGCGCGCAATGGCAGGCCAAGTACCACATGCAGAACTGGCTCGACGCCATGCGCACGCGCGGCACGCCGCTGGCCGAGCCGGAGATCGGCCACCGCTCGATTTCCGTCTCGCATCTGGCGAACATCACACGCGAGCTGAACCGCAAGCTCCATTGGAATCCGGAGAGGGAGTTCTTTGAGAGCGACGCGGAGGCCAACGCGCTGCTTGTACGGGCGCGCCGGAAAGGCTACGAGTTGCCCTCGATCTGAGGCCTCGAACCTCGCGTCTTATTGTTTGCTTCCGGCGCTGGAACGTCCTACTCTTAATTGGCCATTCACCTGGAAGAGGGAGGACGGCATGAAGCGGCGTTGTGGATTGTCATTGTTCCTCATACTCCCGCTCGCGGCGCAGGACCACGACGGACGGGGGCGCTACAACGGCAATCTCCATGCTTTCGCCGTTCTCGGATCGTGCCGGCACGGCTACGGGCTGTTCGGCGGCGGCGGCGGCGCGGAAGCGTTGTTGTGGAAGGGCGTCAGCGGCGGAGTGGACGTGAGTTACCAGTCCTTCACGGACGGCAGCGGATTGGGCATGTTGACGCCGCAGTTGGGCTACCACTTCACGAACCGCGCTCGAGCCTTGCGATGGGACCCCTTTCTTACTGCCGGGGCAGGAGTGGGCTGGGTTCCCGGCGGTTCTGCCGCCACCGGCAACCTCGGCGGCGGCTTCAATTACTGGTTCAAGCCCAGCGCAGCCATCCGGGTCGAGTTCCGAGCGCATGGCATCTCGACCGAAGCGCTCGCCACCTTTCGCATCGGCCTTTCATTCCGCTAGCCGCGCGCCGTCTGGTGTAGACTGTTGATTAGGACGCGCCCGTAGCTCAGCTGGATAGAGCGTTTGCCTCCGGAGCAAAAGGTCGCACGTTCGAATCGTGCCGGGCGTACCACCCCCTCCTGACCGTTTCGCCTTCCCTCTTCCCTATCGCCGGGACAGGGCTGTCTCTCGTTGGCCTGGTTCATGCGGCGGTCCATTCAGTCCGGCAGCGATCAGGTTGGAGGCAAGAACGGATTGCGGTTCGATCACGCTCCGCCCGTATCCGATCCCAGCGGCCGTGCGCCGGGCGTGAAGGGCTGCCGCCGATCCGCTCCCTCGCGAGTGCGAAAATACCGGTGTGGAGCGGGTTCGCATCGACAAGTGGCTTTGGGCCGCGCGCTTCTTCAAGACGCGCGCTCTGGCTTCGCGCGCCTGCGAGCTTGGTCGCGTCGAGGTCCGCGGGCAGGCTGTGAAGCCGTCGCGCGCGCTGCAGACCGGCGAACTGGTCAAGGTGACCACCGACGGCGGCGCCTTTGAGATCGAGATTCTTGCTCTGAGCGAAATGCGCGGTCCCGCCGCGGTCGCTCAAACTCTCTATCGGGAAACCGAGCAGAGCCGTACGGCACGGCAAGCCGCCGCGGAGATGCGCCGCCTGGAACCTCGCTTCGAGAGCCCTTGGGACGGCCGACCGTCCAAGCGCGACCGGCGGGCGCTCAACCGCTTTCGCGGTCTGTGACATCACATTCCCACCCCATTCTCAGCGACCCCGACCGGTGTCCGGAAGCGTTCCGGATCCGCCTATGGCTTGGGGGGCGGCGGCTTCGGCGGCGGAGGTTTGGGAGGAGGAGGGGTTGGCATCGGCATCGGGGGCCAACTCTTCTCGACTGGGTCTGATTTCGGCATGCTGGTCTTACTTGGCCGAGGCATCCGCACTTGCGGCGATACGGTTGATATCCGATGAGCCTGGAGGCCCGCCCAATCCACGCAAATAGAACACGTGCTCCTGCCATTTCTGCAGCAGACGCTGGTCGTTTGGCGCCTCGGTCGCGCCCAATTCGGAAGGAGCGCTTTCCGCATCGAGAAGCTTCTCCAACCGCTGTTCGGCGTCCTCATCGTCGAAGTGACTCCAAAGCATCGAATACTGTTTAGATAGCGTGC
>CAYWST010000359.1:0-5778 GCA_964461075.1 uncultured Solibacteraceae bacterium
CAATGCACCCGCTTGGCGGCCGCGGCTAATTTGTACAGCAGTGGTTGGAAGTGAACGCGTAGTTCTTGGCGTCGAGTTTGTCGTTGCGGAGGAAGTAAAAAAGCGTGCCGTGATAATCGTTTCCGCCGCTCTTGGTGGAGATGTTGATCTGAGTGGCTCCCCGGCCGAACTCGGCCGGGTAGACGCCCGACTGGACCTTGAATTCCTGGAGCGCGTCCACCGATGGCATGACGACGAATGCGTTGAAGTTTGGATCGGTATTCTCCACGCCGTCGAGAGTGAAGCGGTTGTACTGCGCGCGCTGGCCGCCAACCGAGATCGATTGTGCTGTCCGGATGCCGCCTTGGCGGCTATCGGCCTGGCCGGCCGCCGGAAATCCAAAACTGACATTCGGCGCAAGCGCGACCAACTGAAGCGCATTACGGCCATTGAGCGGCAATTCCACAATTCGCTTGTTCTCGATGACGGTGCCGACCGTGGCGTTCTCCGTCTGCAGGCTCACCGCGCCCGCTGTGACTGAAACTGATTCGGTGACGTCGCCGACCGTCAGTTCGACGTCGAGCCTCAGGTTCTGTTGCACTTCGAGATTCACTTCCCTACGGATAGCCGTCTTGAACCCCTTGGCGGTGACACGAACCTCATAGACCCCCGGGTTCAGAGCCGGAAACGAGAAGACGCCGGCTTCGTTGGTCGTCGCTTCGCGCGTCGAGGCCGTGGCGGTGTTTCGTGCGCTCACCAGCGCTCCTGAGACCACGGCTCCGGTGGCGTCAGTGACGATGCCGGTGATTTCTCCCAAGGTTTGGGCGAACGAAGGCACGCCCAGGCTCAGCAAGGTACAAACGATGTACAGGATCCCCTTCACGGCGGTACTCCCAGTTTTGAGATAGGCCGCTCACAAGGCGGCCAATTAGCAAGACCGTATCACCAACTTCAAGGAATTGCAATTGTTTTCAGGGTCTATCGGACGATAGAAGCATCGCTTCGATCAACCGTGGGCCCGGCTGGTTGAAGGCGGCGGCTGCCAGCATCTTGAAAGCGGCTACAGTGTCGGCACGGGCTCCTTCGACCCCCAAGGACTTCGACAGGGCGACCCAATCGATGGCGGGCCGGCCGATGTCCATCATCTGGTCTGCGCGGGGTCCCACCTTTGCGGCGGCCGTTCGAGCCATCTCCACGTCAAGGATCCTGTAGCGCCGGTTGTTGAAGATGACCACCACGACGTCGAGGTTCTCTCTGGCCATCGTCCAGAGCGCCTGCAATGAATACATCGCGCTGCCGTCGGCTTCGAGCGCGACTACCTTTCTCCCGGGGCAAGCCATTGCCGCGCCAACGGCGACGGGCAGCCCCTGTCCGATCGAGCCGCCGGTGACCGGCAGCAGATCGTGGGTGTTGGCGTGTTGGAGCGCCGAGTTCACCGGATCACCCGAGGAGACCATCTCGTCGCTGACGATGGCGCCTTCGGGCAGCAGCGACGCGAGCACACGGCCCACGCTTTCCGGCGTTAACTCCCCGCCGATGGGAGCGGCAATCGGCTGCAGGGGGGAGGGCGGCGCCGCCAGAGCGGGGAGCGATTCGAGCGCCGCCACACCGTCCTCTCCCTCCGCGGCGAGTTGGTGCATGCGGCAATCTTCCGGCGCCAGGGTGCTGCGCATTCCCGGGTAACCGAAGAACGAAACCGGGGGGGCGGCCTCGACCAGGATCATGTGCCGGATGGCGGAAAGGGCCTCCCAGGCGGGTTCAGGGAAGTAGGGGATACGGGAGGCGACCGACCACTCGCGGCCGCGTAGCGCCCGGCCGGCGTACCGGTTGAGAAAGACGCGAGCGCCGGTCCTGGCCGCCGCGCGCAGGCCGCGCTCACAGATGGCGGCGCCGCCGAGCAGGATGGCGACGTTCTCGCCCTTGCGCAGCAGATCCGCCGCCCGATCAATCCGCTTGCGCTCGGGCGGCGGCCGATGCGGCTGCTCGATCGGATCGCCGGGCGCTCCGGCGAGGCTCCAGGAGTAGTCGGCGGGGATGATGAGCGAAGCCACCTGCCCCGGCGGGCCGAAGCTGGCCCGGACGCATTCCTCCGCCGCCTGCCCCATCTTGGCGGGGCAGTCCAGGGTGCGGACCCAGCCAGAGACGGGCCGCGCGAACGCCTCGACATCGGCGGTCAGCGGCGCGTCATAACGCAAGTGAGCCGTGGAGTGTTCTCCGACGATGTTGACGACCGGAGAGCGCGCCTTGCGCGCGTTGTGGAAGTTCGAGAGGCCGTTGGCCAATCCGGGGCCGAGATGAAGGAGCGTGGCCGCCGGCGAGCCCTTCATGCGGGCGTAGCCGTCCGCCGCTCCGGCGCAGACGGTCTCATGGAGGCAGAGGACGCCGCGCATTTCCGGTACCCGGTCGAGCGCGGAGACGAATTGCATCTCCGAGGTTCCCGGGTTCATGAAACAAAGGTCGATACGGTTCGCGAGAAGCGTGCGAAGCAGACATTCGGCGCCGGTCATTCGCCTCTCAGCTTACCGGCCTCTGAACGGGAACGCCGAGCGGACGGCGAGGACGATGTCGTGCGGTTCGCCCTGCCTCGCGGCGCTGTAGAAGCCGACGGTGGCGTTCAGGCGAATGAACCACGCTTCGCCTTGTTTGGTGGGGTAGCGGCCTTCGTTGCCGTCGGCGCCGCCGCCGGCCACCATGTCGCCGCTGCCGCGCAGGACGTAATAAATCTCCTCTTCGGTCTCGTGATGGTGAGGGTTGTTGGTCCCGCCGGGGGCGAAGTCCATGATGAACAGACTGGCCATCTGATTCGCGGCGGGCAGCTTGTCGCGAGCGCTCTTTGTTGTGCCCATCAAGAGCTTGAACTGCGTGGTGGGCCCGTGGCCAGGGAGCACCTGGAGCGGAACCTCGGCGGCGTTGGCGATCATGAGATCGGCTGGGGGTTCGACTTTAACGTCCTTGGGTATCTTGAAACCCATGACGAGCAGTTTCACAGGTTTCGCCGACGGGTTCGAAATGCCGTGCGGAACTCCGGGAGGGAGATACATGAAATCATCAGCTTTTACGGGCGTTTTCTTCGGCCCATAAGTCAGAATTCCTTCTCCCGAGAGGATGTAATAGATCTGCTCTTCGGCGGGATAGCTGACAATGGCGCTGGCGCCGCCCGGCGCGATGGTGAGTTCTCCATACCGGGCGACGCCCTTGAGGTGGCGGGCGTCCTTATCGCCCACACCGAAGGCAGGCCGATACTCCACGCCTTTGGCGTCGCGGGAAAGGTCGTCCGGCTGGGGCTGAATTGCGGCGAAGTCGCGGCGAAGAAACGTCGGGTCCGCCGCTGAAGCGATCGCGGAGAACAAAAGAAAGGCCCGAATCGTCATCTTCCACCTACATGCTCGTCACGAGCTTGCCGTTTTCGTCGATGTGCGGATAGGGGCCGCCGCGGCGGAACCTGTCCAGAATAAAGTCGTCGTATTGCGGCGTCGGTTCGAAGTAGCCGCCCTTCCGGATGTGCTCCTTGATCACGGCTTCATTGAGCACGATGCCGAGACCCGGACTGTCCGGGACGGTGATGAAGCCCTTGTTGACGATCGGTTTCGCGGGGCCCGTCACAAGGTCGTCCCACCATGGGATGTCGACGGCGTGATTCTCCATCGCGAGCATGTCCTTGATGGTTGCGGCCATGTGGACAGAGGCCAGGCAGCCGACGGGCGAGCCGGCGAAGTGGATCGCCGTCTGGATGCCATTGAGCGCCGCGTAGTCGGCGATGCGCTTGGTCTCTCTGATTGCGCCGGAGGTCAACGGATCGGGATGGATGATGTCGATCGCGCGGTGGTCGATCAGGTCCTTGAAGCCCTCTTCGAGGCCGAAGAGGCTCTCACCGGTTGCGATGGGCGTCACGGTGGAGCCGGTCAGCTCCCGATAGGCCCGCCAGTTCTTCGGCGCATCGCCGCCCGGACCGAGATGGCCTATCTGAATCATATCCTCGGCCCAGGCAAGGTCGTATTTCTCGAAAGCGCGGGCGTAGCGAATGCTGTCGTTGACGGTCAACGGTCCGAAGTGATCGGCGGCCAGCGGCGCCTCCCACCCGATCTGATCCCTCACCGCCTGGATGTACTCGCAAAGGTAGGCGAGGCCTTTTTCCGTCGCGGTCCCGCGGCTGTTGACGGCGCCGGGCCTGCCGGCGACAAGACTCGTGCCAAGGTCCATCTTGAAGTATGTGAAGCCTTGTTCGCGGCGCTTCCGGAGGCGTTCGGCGAAGATCTTGGGGTCCTTGCTCTGGTCCGTATCGCAGTAAATTCGGATGCTGTCGCGATACTTTGAGCCCACCAGCCTCCAGGCAGGCACGCCGTAGACCTTGCCGGCGATGTCGTGAAGGGCCATGTCGACGGCGGAATACCCGCCGCCGAGCCGCTGCTGGCCGGAGAAATTCCTGATCGAATCCAGAATCGGCTCGATGCCCAGCGGGTTCTTGCCGACGAGATGGGGCTTCAAAACGAGGGCTGTGCCTTCCCGTCCTGCGTCGCGAACTTCCCCGAGCCCGTAGACACCCTGATTGGTGTCGATCCGGATGATGGGGTAGTCGTAGTTGGAAGCGATCAGGACAGATCGCATGTCGGTGATGCGCAACCGGGACGGGGCGGAATTCCGGTTGACAGGTCCGGTTTGCGGGCTCTGCCCGGCCTGGACGAGCTGAAAGAGACCGGCTGGGGCCGCGGCTGCGAGCAGCGCGCGGCGAGTCATGCGGGCGCGGCGGGATGAGGACATTTGGATCTGCTCCTGGCGTTTGCCGCTTCTCATCCTATAGCAGACCCGCCCCGGAGTCTCAGATGCCCATGATCTGATAGCCGGAGTCGACGTATACAATGTTTCCAGTCACGCCTCGGCCGAGATCGGAGGCCAGGAAAACAGCGGTGTCGGCGACCTCGGCGGGCTCGGTCGGCCGACGGAGCGGAGCGACTTCGGTGACGTGGTCGAGGATCTTCGAGAAGTCCTTGATTCCGCGGGCTGAGGCCGTCTTAATGGGGCCGGCGCTGATGGCGTTGACACGGATTCCCTTCGGGCCAAGTTCGGACGCCAGGTACCGGACGGACGCTTCGAGGGCGGCTTTAGCGACGCCCATCACGTTGTAGTTGGTCATGACGCGCTGGCTGCCGAGGTAGCTGAGGGTCATGATGGAGCCCCCTTCCGTCATCACCGGAGTGCAGGCACGGGCGATGGCGACCAGCGAATAGGCGCTCACTTCGTGCGCCAGCAGAAAGCCATCGCGGGAAGTTTCATAAAACGGGCGGGCGAGATCTTCCTTGTTCGCAAATGCGATGGAATGAACGATCGAATCCAGCTTGTCGCCTTCCGCCCGCAGCATCTCCGAGAGATGCTGAACGTCGGCTTCCTGAGTCACGTCGCACGGCAGCAATCGCTGAACGTGCAGTTCGCGGGCCAACTCTTCCACGGTGTCGCGCTGACGGTCGCCCTGGTAGGTGAGGACGAGCGTCGCACCTTCGCGGCGGAAGGGCTTGGCAATTGCGTAGGCGATCGACCATCGGTTCGCAAGGCCCAGAATCAGGACGGTCTTGTTCTTCAACAAATGGGACATGAGAATCTTTCATTCTAGCGTGCCGCTCCACGGACCTCGCCGAGAGCGGCGTCCATCGTGGAAGCGGGCGCATGAAGCATGATGGCGTCCGGCGGGGCCCCGCACGCCAGCCGAACTGAAATAGAATCGGAGTGGCGGGCCCTTAGCACAATGGTTAGTGCAGCGGACTCATAATCCGTTGGTTGCAGGTTCAAGTCCTGCAGGGCCCACCA
>CAYWST010000360.1:0-5777 GCA_964461075.1 uncultured Solibacteraceae bacterium
CCATCATGGCCAAGGTCGAGCCTCTCCAGAAACGAATGGTCGACGCGGTGCGCGCCGCCTGTAAGGCCTAGTGCCCGTCCTCGAAGTCCAGGCGCTCCCCAATCAACTGCTTCCCGCTCAATGCGTGCCGCGCTACGCCCGTCTTCTGGTGACTCGTCGAGTTCGTCTTCACATGCCACAACTCGTGCGCCAGCACCCGCGCCATCGCCCGCCCCATCAGTTCCTGGCCCTTCGCAAAATCCCCGCCGTGCATCGCCGACCGCGCCGCCTGCCGCACCCGGTCGCACAATACCTCCGCGAACGGCAGCACCTCGCCATCGGCGACGTGCGCGAACGCCAGCGGTCCCCGTTCGTCCAGATACACCGGTTCGATCGCCATCCTGCAGATGCCCCGGAACCTCACCACCGTCAGGTCCGCCACGTCCACGCCTGCCTGAATGTCGCGCCGCTCCTTGAACTCCACCCGCTGCGCCGTCTTCGACATCAGCCGGTTCATCTCCCGCTGCATCTCTTCAAACGCCCGCGGGTCAATCGGATTCTCGCTCTGAACCACCAGCGTCACCGGTTGATGCAGCCCGGGCAGGCCCTCAAACGCGAGAGTATTCACCGACAACGCAACAAGGGGAAGAAGCAGGCGTCGCACGCGGACGTCTCCAGCCCCATCTTACATCAGCTTTTGTCCCGATCGGAAAGGCTTCTCGCGCTCACGTCTTTCTCCGGGTCCAGCCACGCGAGCCTCTCTGAACCCGCCCGCTCCCGCCCGGCTTTCAGAATCATCGAATCCTCCACCTTCACCAGGGGCGTGTACCTTGGATGATGCGACTCCTTGTAAGGATCGTTCCGCGCCGCGTTATAGCAGCAGATCATCGACCATCGCGGATGCTCCGACCGGTTCTGATCGCTCCGGTGCAGCAGGTTCGGATCGAAGAACAGCGCGTCGCCCGGCTCCATCTCTACATGCACAAGTTCCAGCCGCTTCTCCAGTTCCCGCACGCGCTCCAGGTCCGCGCCCGCCTGCTCCCCGGAAAGCACATGATCGATCCGGCCCGCCAGGTGCGACCCCTTCAGAACCTGCAGACAACCGTTCTCCTTCGTCGCCCGGTCCACGGCGATGAACACGCTCGTGAGCAGCGGAAACAGCACCCCGTTCTGATACCAGTAGCCGTAATCCTGATGCCACGTCCACGCGCCGCCCACCCTCGGCTCCTTCATGATCATCTTCGAGTGGTAGTGGTAGACCTCGCCCTCCAGCAGCGCCTCCGCCGAATCCACAATCGACCGGCATCGCGCGAACATCCCGTAGATCCCATCCCCCGGGTGGTTCCACAGCGAGAGCCGCACCACGCCGCCCTCCCCGTCCGCCTTCCCGTAAGAGTGATCGTCCATGGCTTTGTCCGCTTTCGCGGACTCTCGCAACAGCCCGATCTCCTCCGGACCGAACATGCCGCGGACGGCCACGTAGCCGTCTCTCCGGTACTGCTCCACCTCGAGTCGATTCAGCGGCCCTCTCGCCATCGCGTGATCCCTCCTATCCCCTGATCCTCAAATCCCTCATCATCCGGTCCGTCTCCCTGTAGGCCTCCGTCACCCACTCCACAATCTTCTCCGGCTCCGGCGAATACTCCAGCTCGATACTCACCGTCCCTTCGAAGCCTGCGGCCTTCAGCCCTTCCAGATACGGCACGAAATCGACGACGCCCCGGCCCGGCGGCAAGTCCCCGTGCTTCTTTCCATCGCAATCCGAAAAGTGAACGTGCGCAATCCGCCCTGCCAGTTTCGCCACATCCCCCGGCGGCGTCTTCGCCAGCGCCAGGTGCGACACGTCCACGTTCGCCTTCACCGCCGCATGACCGACATCGTCCAGGAACCGGATCATCTTCGGCAGATCGTTCACCAGCGACAAATGAAACGGCTCCAGTTCCAGCGCGATCTCCAACCCAAGCGACGCCGCATACTCGCCCAATTCCCGCGTGTGCTCCACCGCCCACCCCCACTGCGCCTCCGGCGGAATCACCTCCTGCTGCCAAATGTACTCGCCCAGCACGAGCAGAAGATTGCGGCCCTCCAACTCATAGGCCAGATCCAGATACGCCTTCGCCCGCTGTACATGAAACCGGCGCACCGGCGCGTTGAAGTCCGCGATCCCCAGCGCGCAGCAGACCGTCGAAACCACCGGAATCCCCGTTTCCCGGCACGTGTCCTTGATCAACCGCCGCTCCCGAACATCGATCTCCGTCGGATCGGCGAAGATGTCGATCGTGTCGAAGCCGATCTCTTTCGTCAGCCGGATGCCCTCGGCAGTCCCCACCGGCGAGCCCAGCCACGCCGAGCTGATCAGTCCAAGTTTCATCCCTATGCCCCTTCTACGATCTCCCGAATCCTCACCGGCCTGTGCTCGTCGAGCGACCGGTAACACGCATCTACCAGCGCCATCGTCCCCAGGTTTTCACGGCCGCCGATCAGCGGCTCGCGCCCCTCCGTCAGGCTGTCCAGCAGTTCTCCCATCGTCCCCTGAAACGCGTCCGGAAACCACACCTCGCTCCACTTCGGCCGGATCCACACGCCAGGCTGCCGCTTCGTGCTGAACTCGATCGTGCTCGGCGCCGCGTTCGGATACTCCGGCCACCCGATCGTCCCCTGCGCCAACCCCTCAGTCCCCTCCACGCGCCACTTGATGTAGCAATCCCCCGCGGCGCCCTCTCTCACCGGACCCGCCCAGACGTCATCCCACGCCGACGCCCGCAGCCCGTTCTCATATTCGAGAATCGACAGCACGATTCCATCCCGGTGTTTGAACTCCGTCCGCGGATCCGTTCGCGCGCTCACGTACACGCTCTCCGGATCGCCGAACAGAAAGCGGAAGCAGTCCAGGTGATGAATGCTCATCGCCGCCAGCGTCAGCCCCGAATACTCTCTGAGCCACGCCTGCCAGTGCGGAATCGCGCGCATCTCGATCGTCCCCAGCACCGGCTCTCCCAGATCGCCGCGCGTGAGCAGCGTTTTCAAGGCGCGAATCGACTGGTCATAGCGCATGTTCTGGTTCACCGCCAGCGTGATGCCCGCTCTCTCGCACGTTTCTACGACCGCGAGCGCATCGCGATAGTTCATCGCCAGAGGCTTCTGCGCCAGAATCCCCTTGATGTGCCCGGCTTCCTTCGCCGCCGCCTCGATCACGCGCGGCTGCACGTCCGGCGGCACCGCGATATCGAGCACCTCGATCGCGGGATCCCGGACGAGATCCTCATAGCTCTCGTAGACCCGCTCGATCCCCCGCGCCGCGGCCACCTCGCGGACCTGCTCCATCCGGTTCCCCGCGATCGCCTCCACCTTCAGTCCCAGCTTCGCGTACGCCGCCAGATGCACGTCGCGCATGATGAAGCCGCTTCCCACCGCGCCAATGCGCCAATCCCGCCGCTTGGGCGGCGGCGGCATGTGCCCCAGCCCCAGTGAACTCATCCCTTAGAACGTCCTCCAGGCCGCCATCGACCTCTTCAGATTCCCTTCCAGATCGCCCTTGATGTTATAGCACTGCAGCCCGATCGGTCCCTTATAGCCCATCGCGCGTACCGTCTTCACGAACCCCTTCACGTCGTATGAGCCCTTGTCGAGCGTTTGAATCAGGCGGTCCCAGTCGCCCTCATTGTCCGAACCGTTAATGCTCACCATCATCGTGTGCGGCAGCGCCTCCTTGAAGCGGACCTTGAGGTTCTCCCCGTCCCCGCTCCGCAGCCAGTGGCACAAATTGAACACGAGGCCCAGATTCTTCCGCTCCGCCTTCCCAATGATCCTCAGCGCGTCCTCGATCCGCGCCACGTGGAATCCGTAATGCGGATAGAGCGCCACCTGCAACCCCGCCTTGGCCGCCATGTCGCACACCTCGCGCACCACCGGTAGCGCGATCTCATCCGCGTTCTCCGCCTTGCCGTTCACCGTGAATGTGATCAGCGCCCCGGAACCCTGAAGCTGCTTGATCGCCGCCGGCAGCCCCGGATCGTACCCCGGCTTCGCATCGCCCACGTTCATTCCCGTGTAGATGCCAAGCACCTGCAGCCCTCGCGACTTGTGCACCGCCACCAGTTGCGGAATGTCCTTCGTCCCCGAATAGAAGATGCCCGCGTAGCCCGTCCGCTTCGCCAGATCCGCCTGCTCCTCGATGGGAAGCGAACCGCGCCCCGTGCCGTTGTCGAACACATAGAGCGGCGCCGCCGCGGCCATCGCCAGGAGCAGCCAGCTCATGAAACACCCCACGGCGCCCGCATCGGCTTCCGCATCATCTTCCGCGCCTCGTCATTACCCACGATCGTCTCCTTATCCGGATCCCATCGCACCGGCCGCCCCGTCCGGATACAGAGGTCGGAAAGGTTGCTCACCATGTCCGACCGGAACGCGCTCTCGATGTCGTCCGCCACCGGCGACCCCGTCCGGATGGCGCGAATCCAATCCTGATGATGCCCCGCGGTGAGCGTCTGCTGAAAGCCCTTCGGCATCCCCGCCGGCACGCTCGCCAGCGCGCTGTCGTGCAGCCGGATCTCCCTCTCGCCGATCACGGAGTCCATCAGCGACGGCGGATTGGTCACCACTCTTCCGTAGTTCACGATCACCCAGCCTTCAGTCCCCACGAACACGGTCCCGTTGGGCATCTTCTTCGGCTCCGTCCCCGTCATGCTCCACTCGACATCCGGATGCGGAGCGTCCTTCAATCCGTGATAGGTGTTGCTGTCCATGAAGTGCAGCTCGAGCCCGTCGGCCCATGTGCACTTCACCAGCCACTGATACGCGGTATCGAAGAGCCCCTCGGTGGGGAACTTTCCCGAACCCTCGTAGCGCACCGGCGGGTCCTTGCGCCCCGCCGCGTCCGCCCACCGCTGCATCTGGTCCAGCGGATGCGCCGCCCAGTTGGCGATGTTGCCGAGCGAATAGTCGGAAACGTAGTAGATCGCGTTCCGCCCCTGGCTGCCTTGCAAACAGCGGTCTGCACAGAACGGCTTGACCGGCGCCGGCCCCAGCCACATGTCGTAGTCGAAGCCCGGCGGCACTGGAATCTCGGGCGTCGCCGAGCCGCCCGTCGCCGAAGGCGGACTCACCGCGTAAACCCGCGTCACCTTCCCGATCCGCCCGTTCAGCACCAGTTCGATCCCCTTCCGCGTCTCCGCGTTCGACCGCAGCTCCGCTCCGTACTGAAACACCTTCTTGGATTTCCGCACCGCCTTCAGCGCCGCGAGGTCCTGCTCCACGCTCACGCCCAGCGGCTTCTCGCAATGCACGTGCTTGCCCGCCTTCAGCGCCGCGATCAGCATGGTCACGTGCCAGTGGTCCGGCGAGACGATATAGACCGCGTCGATATCTTTCTGCGCCAGCAGTTCCCTGAAGTCCCTGAACATCCGGATGCCGCCGTTGGTCCTGCCGGGCTGCTGCAGCGCGTATTGCTTTTCAAGCTCAGCCTTGGCCTCCACCCGCCGCGACTCCTGCGCGTCGCACAGCGCCGTGATCACCACGTTGTCGAACGACGGATACTGCCGCGCCTCGAACACGGCCCTGCCGCCGCTCGCAATCAACCCCACGGTCACGCGATCGCTTGGCGCCGTCGCCCCCCTCCCCAACACATGCGCCGGCACAACCATCGGCGCCGCCGCCGCGCCCATTATCGTTCGTCTGCTGATCCGGTTCATCACTACGGCTCCTTGCTTCCTTCCCAACACTTCATCACAGATCGAACTCCCCCGCCCCTCTGTGCCAACATGAGTGAGACACCTCCCCCGCCCGCAATTACTGACGCT